>JAWAZE010000001.1:0-150938 GCA_038817885.1 Bathyarchaeia archaeon
TATCAAACACAAACGTACTAACACCAGACGACCTAGAAACACTCGACCCATACACAGGATCATGGCAGAACAGAGCACTCCTATGCAAAATCTACAGAGCAGTGGGCTTTACACCATTCATGCAATATTAAAATTCCCTTGACTTTATATGCTAAAATAAAAGATGGGGAAAGGAGGTTATGTTCTTTTAGCTTTTGCTTCATCAATTTTGCTCTTTAAGACTGGTAATACCTTGAAGAGATCCTCAACTATACCATAATCTGAGAAGCCGAATATCGGGGCCTTCGAATCCTTGTTTATCGATATTATTAGCTCTGAATTCTTCATGCCTAAGACATGCTGGAACGCTCCGCTAACTCCAAGAGATATGTAAAGTTTTGGTTTGACGGTTTTTCCAGAAATTCCAACCTGTCGGTCGCTTGGAAGCCAGCCCTTATCTACAATTGGGCGCGTGCATGCTAGTACCCCACCAAGCGATTTAGCCAGATCCTCGGCGAGTGGAATATTGCTCTTATCTTTTATTCCTCTTCCCACAGCCACTATTATTTCAGCAGATGTGATGTCTACTCCTCCAGGTGGCGGCGGAATGTACTGTATAAAGCGCTTTTTTAACGCTATTCCCTCTAAAGAAGGCGAGATCTTCTCGATTCTTCCGCTTAATGGTGGAGACGGCTTTTTGGCTGTAAAACTTCCTTGTCTCACAGTTACCATATATCTCTCAGACCTGCGGAGCACAGCTCTAACATTCACTTTTCCGCCATACATTTGCCGCGTAACTATAAGTGAATTATCTTCTAACGTTAGATCCACACAATCTGTAGCTAATGGGATGTTTAGGGAGGCTGCCAGCCTTGGGGCGAGCTCAACTCCATAAGATGTATGCCCAATTATAGTTAATAGTGGCTTTCGCTCCTTAATTATCTGTGAGAGGGCGGCCTGATATAAATCAGAGTTGAAGTGCTCTAGCCTGGGATCCTCAACTATTAGAACCCTATCTGAGTATTCTGCTAGAACCGATGCAAAGTTCTTAACTTCTTTGCCAAGTATGATTGATACTGTTTCGGCATTATTTTTACTAGAGAGCTCACGGGCCTTTGTGAGCATCTCAAAAGTTATGTCTCTTAATTGACCCTGCCGGTGCTCAGCTAAAACAAGTATTTTCACCATTAAATCAGCCCCCTTCTTCCTAAAATCTCAACTATTTTTGAGGCTACTTCTTCAGGGCTTCCGCTTATAAACTCAACCTTCTTCTCGGCTGGTGGGATAAATAGGCTCTCGATTCTCAGCCATGAACCCGCTTCACCGACATCCTCTTCACTCAAACCTATATCCGCCAGAGTCATAACCTTTATCTCCTTCTGCATGGCCCTTCGAATAGCCATTATTGAGACATATCTCGGCTCATTTATCCCGGTTTGGACTGTGAATAATGCTGGTAGATTAACCTCCAGCGTCTCCTCAAAGCCCCCCTCAAGCTCACGGTTAACAACAGCTTTTCCATCCCTAAACTCTATCTTCTTAACCATCGTGACATGTGGGACTCCAAGTAACTCCGCAAGAACCGGACCGACAACAGCACTCCCATCGTCACTAGTCTGCGCGCCAGTCAATATAAGATCGAAGCGCATATCTTTAATAACATTATACAGTATTTTCGCCATCGCATAGGCATCCGAGCCCAAGATCCTAGGATCAGTTACGCGGACGGCTTTATCCGCGCCGCGGGCCAAGCATTTACGTAATGTGCTATCAGCGTCTTCTGGGCCAACTGTAATAACAGTGACCGTCCCGCCAAGCTTCTCCTTAATACGCACAGCCTCCTCAACGGCATAGTCATCCCACTCATTTATATCGAAAACCAAGCCGCGCTTCTCTATATCCTTGCCACTAGCATTTATCTTTATCTCGGCCTCCGTAGTATCCGGAACGTGCTTAACGCAAACAATTATATCCAAGTAAAATCCTCCAAGATATTTTTAACTAAAGTAGTATTACATCCTTATCTAATTTTCGGATTTAAACGACAATAAATATTTAAGAAGAAATTTAAAAGGGGATTTAATAATTAAAATTGGTATGTGGGCCGGTGGTCTAGTCTGGCTAGGACATTCCAGGGGAACCTAAAGCAGCCCTTACGAGCGATTGTTGAGAGAGGCTGAGGTCGCCGGTTCGAGTCCGGCCCGGCCCACCACAACTTAGTTAAGTCCCCTAAATATGAGCTCTTATAAATTCTATTTTTGGTGGCGTTGTTGGCTGGTCGGGCTAAGTATGGTTATTTGTTTGGGGATATTTTTGGTTATGAGTTAAACAATATATAGTTAGTCACGAAAACTTAAATAGAACCCTCCCGGGTTCTATTAAAATTTCCGTGACCAGTCTCATTTTGTTCAATTTTCGTGACCAGTGGCCTCCATGTTTTCCGTTTAATTTTCATGACTTAGGCTTTAGTACTTTTTTAAAGAACTGTTTACTCTTCGTGACCAACATCCTTTTGCGTCCATTCCTCCTCATTCAAGCCTAGCCCTAGTGCCTAAGGGCATGGTCAGCTTCACAATTATAACTCTAACAAACTACCATGACTTCATATGAGAGGAATAGAGGAATATTTAGGAAAAGCGCCTAATAATTGCCTCCTAAGGCGCCTATTCCATAGGAAAAATCTATAAACCTTATATTTCTTCGCCCAATATATTATTATTGAGGGGAGTGGATTTTATGGTTGCTGTAGTTGGGCTCCGCTTCTTTTTGTTGTGGGCGTCATCTCTGGAGGGCTATTCGTTGTAGTGTTGTTTGGGGGTTGGTGATTGATATGGCGAACCGGGGGGGGGGGCGGAAGTGGGTTTTGTTGAGGTTCTTCGCCATGTTTTTAGGAGGTTTCTTTGCTCCTCTCTCGGAGAGTCCGCTGGGGAGGCAGTCTTATTCTTTTTGGGGAGGGATTTGGGGCGTGATCCATTCGAGGTTCTCTGGGATAATCCGGGAGCCTTCTACAGCGCTTTAGAGAGGATTTTTGGCGCGGGGGCAAAGGTCATAATAAGCATCCTGATAGCTGGCGTTAATGGCGAGTGCGGTTTAAATATGAGCCCTGAACGCTTCCTAGAGCTTATGCGCAGCGGCTCAGTTAAGGAGATACAATCCTTACTTAGGAAGATAGCCGAATCATATAAGGGTAAGGAGGACGATGGGAAGTGGGTGTGAGCGGCATAAAAAGGGCTCCGATCGGAATAAGCGGATTAGATGAGGTTTTGGGCGGAGGCTTCCCGAGGGGCAGCCTAATAATCCTGGCCGGAAACCCCGGGACAGGCAAGACAATATTCTCGGCAACATTCCTCCACAATGGCATAGTTAATTATGGTGAGAGGGGCGTATATGTAAGCTTCGCTGAGAACAGAGAGGCTTTCCTCAGCAATATGCTGTCTCTCGGCTTCAACTTTGAGGAGCTTGAGAAGAGGGGCATGTTCCGCTTCCTAGATCTAGTGACGGCGAGGGAGGAGGCTGCACCAGCGATAATGGAGACGGTGCTCAGGGAGGTAAGCGAGTTTGGCGCTAAGCGCCTAGTAATAGACTCATTCTCGGCTATGGCGCAGGCGTTCAAGGACACTCATGAGGCTAGAATTATTCTACACACGATTCTAAGCAGGGTTACTAGGCTCATGGGCTGCACAGCAATCCTAATAGTGGAGGTTCCATACGGAGAGAATAGAATGGGATTAGGCTTAGAGGAGTTCGTTGCAGACGGCATAATCCTGCTCAGGAGAAGCGAGTTTGAGGGTGGAAGATTCCTTAGGGAGATGGAGATACTTAAGATGAGGGGTACCTCAACCCCAGAGGCGCGGCTGGCCTTCACGCTTAAGGGTGGCTTCAAAGCCTTCCCACCATTTAAGCCCAAGCCAATCGAGAAGCCAAGCAGGTTCCAGCCACAGCCAGACACAGAAGAATTCTTCTCATCGGGATCACCAGACCTGGACGAAATGCTCGGAGGAGGCTATCCAAGAGGTTCGACAGTCTTAATCGAGATCGAAGAGCATATCTCAACGCTACAGTACCACTTGATTACGGCTCCAACCGCATGGAACTTTGGGGCTCAGGGGAGGGGCATAATTATACTCCCCTCGGCTGGCGTGGACCATAACCTTCTGAGGATGAGGGCTGAGGAGGCAGGCTTCACTAAGGATGAGATAAACAATCTCTTGAGGGTATGCGTTAAAGCCTCCCCAGAGCTTAAGCCGGAGCCATATGTTGTGATGTTTAGGGGCGAGAGCCTCCAAGAGGACTATGCCAAGTACCTGGAGGTTGAGGAGGAGCTTAGGGAGAGGACGGGGAAGCCGATACTTCACATCACTGGAGTAGACATGATCGCAGACATATATGGCGTGAAGGAGACGGTTACAACCATAAAAGGCTATGTTACAAGGATGAGGGAGACCGGAGACTTAAGCATATTATTGCTTAAGCCAGGATACCCAGAGCTGGCAAAGATACTCGCCGCAACAGCAGACATACACCTGAAGATCACAAGGAAGTATGGAATCGTACTCGTTCACAGCATAAAGCCAAGAACAAGCCTCCACGTGCTGGAAATGGACGCTTCAATGGGCCATCCAATGCCGAAGCTAACGCCAATAATCTGAGGCGAGAGGGCAGAGCGGTCAACATGTTTGCATAGGCTGGCTTACCATAAAACCGCCGCTAAAACTTTTCTTCGAGCCCATTAACCGCCCTTTTGGTTGGGCTCCGATTGTGGGCGGCTAGCGGCCGCCACTCTTCTTTGTATTTTTGTTTCCTATGAAGCCCAGCTCTTTAAGATAGGCTATCGCCGCAAACCTTAGTATGTCGGCTTTGGATGCGAAGAGGCCCGTCTCTAGAATCTCATCTAAGAGCTTATCGAACTTCTCGCTTATGGTGACCCTGATCTCAGGCATACTTTATCCCTAAACTATCCGCCTAAATGGATAAACAGTAAGTCTTATATACCTTCTGTACAAATAATATACGTAGATAATACAATTAAACGTACAATATTTGGATAGTATTGAAGATGGATGCTTTATGCCCCGCCGAGCTCTGCGCAGGCCAGCCTTCGCTCCGGGGATGATTAGGGGGCTGAGGGGTCTTTCCAGCAGGCTCTTAAGGTTAAATTGCTCTCTGAAGCATATTTTTGGAGGCAGGAGTTTTCTCAGGGTCTTCCTCAAGTGCGCCATCATCGTTCTCGTCCTCAGCGCCCTCATAGACTACATTCTATGGTTCACCATAAATTTCCACGTCCCATGCTGGGCCATCGCCACGATGAGTCTCTCAACCTCACTCATACTATACGCAATAACTAAACTGCTGCCGGAGACCTAGGCATTGAAATATCTATTAAAAAGCCTTTTTTCCATCCGCCTTCAAAAGGCGCTGTCATCGATGGCAATGAGGGCTAACGCCAATAACCTTTAGGCGTTCAAGAGCCATTAAGTTTTGAGGGATGCTGAGGGCGCCTCAGAAATCTAGAGACCCCACAAAATCTCACCAAAAACCTTAACAATAAAACTTTTCAAAAACGAATCTTTCTGAGGATTAGGATCTGGATTACATTTAGTATATGTGGGGTCCCTTGGAGGAGCCACCAGAATTCCGGGAGGAGCGGCTGGACTCTAAAGGATATTGACGCTGGTTCCATCCACACGTATGGTATGTTGAAGAACATTTGGCTGAAATGGTAGCTCACAGGCCCTACAAGGCTCCCGCCAGTCTTATGGTAGAAGTAGGCTAAGAAGAGCCCTGCCGTAAACGATTGAAAAATGTATGTTGCCATCATTATTGCTCCAGACAACCCGTAGAATAAGGAGGGGTAACTGAAGTGATATAGCCCGAAGAGAAGAGACGAGAAGATGATTGAGAATATAACTCCATGCCTATTGAGAAGGCCTCCTAGAATGCAGCCGCGGAAAACACCCTCCTCTGAGATGCTTATAAACATGTAGGAGAGAAAGTAAACGGGCAGATGAATATAAAATGGCAGTATGAAGCCGTGCTCCCTCCCCATAATAAATATTGAAACCGTGAGGTCAATAATATTATGGAGGGTGGCGAGAAGAAACCCCGCTAAACAATACCTCCTCCATCCCCCTGTCCTTCTGAAGAGTTCTGAAAAGAATGTCTTCTTCACAAATTTAATGTAAAGCCAGAGCGCGACAAACTCGGCCGCATAGAAGGACATGTGAGCAACAAAGCCATAAGGATAATAGACTCTTAAGGCTGGGAGGAGATGGCAGGATAAATGTACAGTTGTAGGAAAACAACGAGTAGAAAGAAAAGGATTAGAGAATCCCGCAGCTCAGGAGTAAAACCAGGCATACTGATTTTTCCATCCCGGTTTGCTTATAAGCATTTTACAATATGTCAGGAACCAAATTACAGAGCATTTACCATAAAGCCTTATTAGAGGGGCAAGTTTTAAGCGAGTTTCCTAAACTGTAGAGCAAGCGTCTGATTACTATTAGAGCTTATAGAGACATCAAGTTTATAATCGTGTTGGTTTAGATTTATTGTGGTTTTTTCCTTTGTCGTCTAAGACTGTTACGTTTAAGGTTCCGCCTTGGGTTTTAGATGAGGATCTGGCCCGCATTATCGATGAGGTTTTATCTAGGCTTGGTGGAGCCATTCCCATAGATGAGCTTAGAAGGGCTCTCGGAATCAAGCCCGAAGATCTCGTTGAGGAAGTCGAAGCATGCGAGATTGAATCTCTTGAAGAGAAGGAAAGGAAGAGACTTCAATGGCTATTCTCGATACAAGTGTTACCGTGGATAGGGCGAAATCTAAGAAGCCCATTAACGAAGATATAACTGCTTAACATTGGTTGAGTTCCCTAGAATAGTCTACTATA
This sequence comes from Bathyarchaeia archaeon, assembly GCA_038817885.1. Classification (GTDB taxonomy): domain Archaea; phylum Thermoproteota; class Bathyarchaeia; order Bathyarchaeales; family DTEX01; genus DTEX01. Next base: position 6,866 of record JAWAZE010000001.1, read on the forward strand.
AGTTGTTTAGCGGTAGAGTCATATTCCCTATAAGGCATGACTTCATATTAGCCCATAGGCTCCAGCTAGGTCTCCTTGAGTTAGGTAAGCCTCAGGCTCTCTCAATAATCAATCGAGACTAAAAGGCCCTACTTCAAGACACCGATAAAAGGGCTGTATTTGGTGGGCGCCTCCTGGGAAGGTTGAGGCGCCCTAGCCATAATAATGATCCCAATAGTGACGAGAACTACTAAAGAAGCCCTTAAACTCGTGCCAGCAACCATAAGGGAGGCGGCGATAGCTCTAGGAATCCCAAGATGGAAAACAACACTATACATTGTGCTGAGGGGGCAAAGAAGACCATAACGACTGGAATATTACTTGCAGTGGCTAGAATCGCCGGAGAGTCCGCACCAGTCCTAGTCACAATGGGTTACTGGAGATGGTGGTTCGCCGGACTAAATAGGCCAGCAGCCAACCTTTCCTTGAATATCTTCCTATTCGCTAACTCACCATTTGAGAATTGGGTGATCCTAGCATGGGGATCAGCACTTGTGCTCATCGTAATGGTTCTAGGGATAAATGTTATTGTTAGAATATTAACGAGGGAGAAATACTAGCTATGTCCACATATAAGATTGAGAATTTAAACGCCTGGTTTGGTTCTAGGCAGGTTTTAAAGAATATTGGCATGAAAATTAAGGATAGGGCTGTAACAGCGATAATGGGGTCATCAGGCTGCGGTAAGACAACGCTTATACGCTGCATAAATAGAATGCACGAGCTAGTTCCAGGAGCCCGCGTCTCAGGAAGGATCTTGCTCGATGGAATAAATATTTATGATAATGGGGTTGACCCAGTTCAAATAAGGAGGAAGATCGGCATGGTCTTCCAGAAGCCAAACCCATTCCCGATGCTATGATAACGTCGCTTTAGGGCCGAGACTTAATGGTGTGAGGGATCGAAAGACCCTTGATCAGATCGTTAAGCGAAGCCTGATGCTCGCGGGGCTGTGGGACGAAGTGAAGGACGATTTAAGTAAGTCTGGGGCAAGCCTTTCTGGCGGACAGCAGCAGAGACTTTGTATAGCGAGGGCGTTAGCCGTTGAGCCGGAGGTACTATTAATGGATGAGCCGACATCGGCTCTAGACCCGATATCAGCGGCAAGAATAGAGGCTTTAATCAGGAAGCTGGCGGAGGACTACACGATAATTATTGTAACCCATAATATGCTGCAAGCCGCCAGAATATCCGACTACGTAGCCTTCCTATACATGGGTGAACTCATAGAGTACGGGCCTACTAAAGATATCTTCGAGAACCCGAGAAGCGAGCTAACCGAAAGATATATGACTGGAAAATTCGGTTAAGGGCGGGGTTTATGAATAGAATATGAATAGAATAATAGATTCGGACCTGGAAGAGCTTAGAGCGCTGGTCTACAGGATGGGTGACCTAGCTATCAAACCGTCTCTATGGCCATCGAGGAGAGCTTCAGCGGCGGAGATCTATATCATAAGATACGAGAAATATCTGATATGTTGGTTATATTAGCGGAGCAGGTTGAGGATAAAGCCTTTGAAATTATCGCAAGGTTTCAGCCAGTAGCATCGGATCTACGCGCAATAAAATCCTAATGAAAATATCCTATGATTTCACCCGCTTTGGGAGGTATGCGCTAGATATATCCTACCTCAATAGGCGCTTTGGTGGGCTGAAAGAGAGCACAGGATGGTTGCGTGCATACGCTATGGAGATGAGTGAGAAAGTCTTGATCATGATGAAAACCAGCATAGAGGCCATAAGGGGCAGGAATATAGAAGCTGCCAGAAGCATATCAGAGATGGAGAAGGAGATTGACAAATTCTACTTCAATTTCCTTTGATAAAATAATCGAGGAGAAAAATATTGAAAGAATAATCATTATTTCAAGCGTGCTTATAGTACGGTATTTCGAGAGGATGGCGGACCATGCAACATATATCTGCGAATCATTAATCTACACATTAACCGGAAGAAAAGAGTTCCTTAGGTAAAAACATGAATGGACTTTACATTTCTGGGCTCTACGCTACGATAATGAAATACGCCTTTGAATCCATAAGCAATAGGGCTATTTATAAAGCTCCTGAAGTAGCCTGTAGCCTTATAGCGCTCTTCCAAGGAGATCTTAGTAAGCTTGTTGAGCGGCCTGTGGCTTTTGCAGCCATCCAATCCTTTTTATTCAATTTTCAACAGTCTTCACAATGCCAATTGGAGAGGCACTGAACCGTAAAGCATGAGGTTAGCAATATATTTGATGCAGATTTACTGCTCTTTTTCAATTAAATTAATGTAAATAAATATATACGATATTTATTAACATATATGTTATTTCAACTAAGTATTAATTCTTGTTCACTACATATATATTCAGTGATGAGATATGAAAGCGCTTGAGATAAGTCCGTTAGAGGGAAAGAAGTTAAGAGTAATAATGGTTGAGAAGGAGTATAGCGAGCCTTTCTGGATCACTGAGCCGATGTACGATAAATCAAAGAACTCTGTTCCATCAGCCTTCTCACCCTCAATCGCCTTTTGCGAGTTCATTGGAAGACTTATTAGTGAAGTTAAACCAGACTTCGCAACGGAGGAGCTAGGTAATCGTACATTGAAGGAGTTCACGGAGAATAATGCTTTATACAAGGTCTTTAAGGAGAAGAGTGTTCCATTACTCCCTGTTGACATTGATGAGCGTGCAAAGGAAAGTTTAGTATCTCTGGTGGATGAGAAGAAACGGCTGCGTGACGAGGTGATCAAGGCCCTTGAGGTGATCTCTAATGAAAAAGGAAAAGAGCGCAGTTTCGAGGAAGAATTCTTAACAGCTTACTTGCAACATTTGCAGCAGGAGATTGAGGAAGCTGAGCATGAAATAAAGTTCTCTATTAGGGAAAGATGGATAGCAATGGGGATCCTTGAAAATGCTAGAAAGATTGATAAGAGGGAGATCATGTGTATACATCTATCTAGCCCAGAACATGTGAATGGTCTCAAAAAGATTCTCGAGTCTGTTGATGTAGATGTAGAAACGATTAAGCCAGCGAAAAAAATAATTTTTGCAGAAAAAGTGCCTTCAAGCGACCTCAGGGAATTGTTAAGGTCGATGCAGATTCAGATAAAGCCTATAATTAGAAAGTCGACTGAAGAGGTTCCATATATACTATTCTTCTTAGATGCTGATGAGAAGGCCAGCCCCTTCGATATATGCATGGCTTATGATGCTGGCTTTAACGTTGTTGTTCCCTATGAAAATGTATCTGCAAAGGAGACTAAGAAGATAGTTCAAGACGCTATCTTCTCAAGGGATCAAAGGGGGATTAAGCGGACGTGCTTCTTCATTGGAGGAAAAGATATGGAGAGGGCTGAGGATGTCTTTAAGGTTGTCCAAGACTCGATGTTCCCACCATTTAAGACGAGTATCATAATTGATCCAGCTGGAGCATATACTACCGCGGCCGCCATGGTTGCTAAGGTTGAAGAGGCGCTAGCTCGTTTAAACCTTGGAAATCTAAAGGATAAGAGGTGCGCGGTCTTCGGGACTGGCGCTGTGGGAAGAACTGTTGCAATTCTATTGTCTAGGCTTGGATGCGATGTTGTAATAGTTAGCCCAAATCCGCAGCGTACGGACGGGGAGGAATACGTTGCAAATCTATCTAATTTGCTCCGCACTAAATATGGCGTTGAAGTTAAGGGGGTCTTTGCCCCAACAAGAGAGAAGAAAATGGAGATTATTGAGAAGGTAGACGTGATCTTCTGCGCCGCCGGAGCTGGGATTCAGGTTATTGATAAAGGAATGTTAAGTGCGACGAAATTCATTAAGGTTATAGCAGACGTCAATGCGGTTCCACCTTTAGGCGTTGAGGGAATAAAGCTCGATGATGATATGAGGGAAATTGTTCCAGGGATCTTTACAATAGGTGCTTTGACAATAGGTCGACTGAAATATAAGTTGGAGCAGGAGATTTTGAGGGAAGCCCGGACTGCCGAGAAACCAACCATCTTCGAATACAACTATGCTTTCCAGCTAGCAAGAAAGATCTTAAGGGGCGACGTACTATCTTCAAAGCTCTCAGTGACTCTAAGCTATCCCTCAAAAAAGAAATAAGGGCGATATATTTATCTATAAAGGCGATTAGTCGCCATCTCAGCAATGTTAATTGAATAATCTCCTATTCGCAGTATGCTATCACGTAGGGCGCAACATGCGCATATAATATCCGCACTTTTTTCCTCCATAAATGATAAAGTGGTTATTTCTTCATCCATCTTCCTCAATAGACCTTTATATCTGAAGATCTCGCCTAAGACTTTTAAGTCCCCTTCCGAGAATAATGAAAATGCTTTTTCATAAATAGATAGGACTTCATATCCGATAGAACATAGTTTTTCCAGCAGGAGACCAGACATCTTTTTATTCCTCTCTTTAAGCATTATAATGTGCCTTGCTATGCTCGCAGCCTGGTCAGCAATGCTCTCAATATTGTTTACTAAAATCTGATAATCGAGGCAGTCAATGGCGTCAAGCCCAAGCTCATTTGCTAGGGATGGGTCCATGGACGCCCTGCGGATTAACCTTGAAAGGAAGAAGGTAAAGTGATCTACTTCGCTATCAAGCATATACACAGATCTAGCAAGCTCAGCATCATGAGTTTTGAGAGCTGAAAGTGCGTCGCGACACATGGAACTAGAAACATTATACATCCTTGATACGCTAGCCTTCACCGAACCCTTTGATTCATCTATAAGGGTCATTAAACGCATCTCCTTTATATCAGCTTCCATAATTCGCATGTATAGTCTCTGAGCGGTTCTTCGAATGGTCCTCTGCTGTGAGAGTGTAAAATAGTTCTTTGAAACGAGTTTAATAATTGAATAGCCGTTAAGATAGCAGGCAGCTATCTTTCTGGATATAAGAAAGACTTCTTCATCAGGTTCAATGTAAAGAGTTATCTCGCTTACCTCTCTATCCCTCTTGAGACCAGGGTAAACTATTAGAGAGCGGTCACGGCCAACAGCGATCGAGACAACATCGCCAGCCTTTAGCCCAGTTAGTTGCGTCCAATATTTCGGAAGAGAAATCACTAATGAGGAGCGACCGAGCGACATTATCTTTCTTTGCTCCATATCACATCATAACCAAATAATATTATCTGAAAAGCATAAAATATATACTTTTCATCTATAAATAAATATTGGTATTACTCTTAATATTGTGAAGAGTGTCACCACTTAATCTATTCTTCCGGAAAATAATTTCATATAACCTTTAACTCTCTCTTTTACTCTATTGCGTGCATTTTCACCGAATTTTCGGAAGTCTTTTTCGCTTGGATTAGCTTTCCATGCCTCTATGAAGCCGTTTATAAACGCTATCGACAGGGCTGTTGAAACATTGACTTTTGTCACCCCACCAAGCTTAATTGCATCTAGCAGCGTCCCTTCCCCCCTTAAGAGCATGATCCCTTTCTTTTCAGCATCCTTTGTGGTCATAAGGATCCCTGAAGAGCCGTGCGAAACAAGCGGTATGTGCACTCTCTCTTTTATGGCGGTCAGTCGGTCAAGTTTTATAGGCAATATGTCATCCCACAAACCATGGATTGAACCAAACGCGACTGCAAGGAAATCGCATCCGGTCCTCTTAACAAAATATTCGGCATCATCCGGCTCAGCCATTAGATCCACAAGTAATTTGCCAGCCCTCTCACGTATAATTTTCACGGCCTCGGCTGGCGAAAGAGACATCAAGTAGGCTATTTCGGATTTCGTGAAGTAATCTTCTATTTTAGGTATCCTTCCAATCTCCGCCTCAACCGGCACGCCCTTTGCATGGCACATCTCAACAACCCGGCGGGTTAAGCGCATATTCTCATCTAATGGTAGTGAGGAGCCATCAAAGAGCACTGCTGTGAAACCAGCCTCAAGCGCCTTCTTAACCTGCTCTATTTCGGTCGCATGATCAAGGTTTAATGCCACTCGAACATCAGTTTCAGATGCCGCAATCTTAACCATCCCGGCGGCGAGGGGCCAGCCAGCATATTTTGCGGCTCCTGGGCTAACCTGAATTATCACATCAATTGGCTCGCCTAATTCTTCACTCAACTCCTCTGCAGCCAATATTATTGCTTGGACCATTTCCATATTGTTTGCATTAAATGCGCCAACTGCTCGCCCTTCTCTGAAAGCTGGCATAAGTATATCCTTTTCATTGACGAGCGGCATTTAGGTACCCACATTAACATTTTTCTAAGATAATTGTGCGATTGGGAGTATTAAGGAACCTTTCCATTATCTTAGCCACCATCTATTAGGGGGATTATTGCAACTCTATCCCCGTCAGATAACCTGGCGTTAATTCCACCAAGAAACTCTATGTTTTGACCATTAAGTACTATAATCGTCCCCGCCTTTGATACGATTCCCATTATTTTTTCGCCATATTTTTGGGCAGCCATCCATAGTAAGTCTCTGACAGCTGAGCCCTCAGGAAGATTAAATGTAACTTCTTTCGTCCCAAAAATTCCTCTTAAGTCTTCGTGTAAAAGCACTAGTTTAACCTCAATCATTTTGTTCCCCTTACCAGGCTATATGCTTAACGGCGAAATTTAAGCCCAATTCGAGGACTTTTTCCCTCCTCGGTCTACCCTCGTGGTCTAATCCCCTTTCTGCATAAAATTCGTTGAGCATAGGTTCCAGCTCAATGATCTGCCCCTTAGCCGCTCCCTCATTTAAGGGCTCCTCAAGGAACCTTTTAGGTAATATATCATCTTTTCGTCTCACGCCCATCCTTACGTTAAAGATTCTCTGAAGAATCCATATTCTCTCCCCAGCCCTTATTAAATCGTCCAATGTCATCTCCCATCCGGTTACCGCTGTGTAAAGTCGAGGAAGTTCTCTCAACGGCACCCCACCGAAGAGATAAATGAACTTGCACAGCCCCAGGGCGTCCACTATGCGGCATACATCCTGCATAACCTTAACTAAGTGGGCCTTTCCCTCAATTGTGAATCCGTTAACTTGCTTATCAAATCCTATGTCTGGAAGAAGGATTCCTCTGGCTGGAAGCATGGATAGTCCTCTTAGATGACAGGCCCCCCTCTCAGATACAGCGTACTGCAGTCCCATCTCTTTAAACCTATATGGACTGTGCATCGGGATCTCAAGTCCCTTAACTTGCATAGCGTACCTATCGGCCCCCCTACCTATCTTCTCGGCAGCCCTCATAGATCCCTCACCCAATATAGCGCCGATACCCTCCCTCCGACCTATAAGCTCAACCACCTTAATTATCGCGTCCGGGTCACCCCATCTAAGATCGATTCCTCCAGTATCATCTTTAGTTATTATGCCCCTCTCGTAGCATTCCATTGCAAAAGCTATTGTTGCGCCAGTAGATATTGTATCCAGCCCAAACCTGTTACATAAGTCATTTGCTTTCGCTATAGCCTCTAAATTATCGTTCATACAGAGAGACCCTAAAGCAGCTATAGTCTCATACTCCGGACCATAACCCTCAAGGGGGGCGTACGGTCCCTCACTTATCTTAATATATCTCCCACAAGCTATATGACATGCAAAGCAGGCTTTCTTACTTACTAAAATTGTCTCAGCCATCTTCGCACCTGATATTTTCTCAGCTCCTGGAAACCTGCCTTTCATCCAATTCTTTATTGGTAGATTTCCCATCTCCTCAAACGCCACAACACCCCTAGCGGTTCCGTAATCTGAGAGAGCTTTTAAACGCTCCCTTGTAATATTCACTATCTCCTTCTTCAAGTCATTAAGAAGGTCTGGGTTAGCAACTTCTATATTTCTAGAGCCTAAAGTAGCTATAGCCTTCAAGTTCTTTGAGCCCATAACAGCGCCTAGGCCGCATCGCCCCGCTGCCCTGCCATTATCGCTTATAATGGAGGATAATTTAACGAGCTTCTCGCCGGCCGGACCAATACATATAACAGCAGCCTTCTTCTCGTTTAAGTCGTTCTTAATGGCTTTGCAGGTTGTATATGTATCCATGCCCCAGTAACCACTTGCATCTATAATATCAATATTGCCATCATGTATCCACAGGTAGACTGGCTTATCCGCTGCCCCATCAATTATAATCATATCGTACCCAGCGCGCTTAAGTTCGATTCCAGTATTAGCTGAGAAAACAGACTCGCCCCAAATGTTTGTTAGAGGGGATCTTGATACAACAATGGACTTGCATGCCGTTGGAGCTGCGGAGCCAGTTAGAACTCCCGTTAAGAGGATCAGCTTATTTTCTGGGCTAAGGGGATCTATACTTGGATCTACTTCTTCAAGCATAATCTTAGAGGCGATACCCAAACAGCCAAGCAAATCCCTCGCCAGGGAGAAGTCTAAATCTTCTACGCGATATTTTTTGCTAGAAAGATTAACTTTCAGAACTTTACCAGCATATCCACCAACCATCTTCTCTCCTCTGGCAAATTTTTGTTTAATTTTATTTTATGGAGGGTTTATTTATTAAAATAGTTTTTCGTCATTAGAAAACAACATTTGGGAAAAAGAATAAGTATTAGTCTACTCACCAACGTGAATTATTTCTATTTGCTAGTATCTGCCATACTTTTTGACTAGCTCAATAACCCTCCTGTAATTTTGGAAGCTGACGTTTTTCGGTATAGAGTGATCAGAGTGATAGATGTATCCTCCATCCTCTTTAGCGATCGTTATCTTCCTCCTTATTTCCTCCTCTATCGGTCTTGGATCATCTAGGCTCATAAGTCTCGTGTCTATCCCGCCCATAAACGTAATTTTATCCCCATACCTCTCTTTTAGTTCCACTAGATCCATTCCAGCCTTAACCTCCAAAGGCTGTAGGCAGTCAATCCCCTCTTCAATAAAATATGGGATGAGATCCTTAACCCGCCCGCAGGAATGTAGAAAAACATACATCCCATGACTATGAAAGAACTGGCACAGTTCCTTAAAAACTGGGTGGAGCTGCTCCTCAAAGTGTTTTGGTGAAAAGAAGAGACCGTTTCTGTAGCCTAAATCGCAGTAGAGGAATGCCCCATCAAATTTGAAGCCCCTCCGCATCATTCGCTCACACATATCCATGACGAGCTTGGCATCAGTCCAATATATGTCGATAACCCAATCCGGCTCCTTAATAATCGCCCTTAACAATCTTTCAGAAGCAACATATCTCTGCGCCCTATCATATCCCACCGTAGCACCATACATTATAAACCTGCCCCGACTATACTCACGGTGGAAAGATCTGAAACCCGAAACCCAATCAACCCTGTAGTCATCGGCGATGAGTCTAGGTTTAATAAGGGTCTCCCAGTCATCTTTAGTCTTACACGGGTAATCGATGATTAGGGGTGTTGTGGAATAATCCTTATAATTTTTTCTTACACCGCCATATTGATCTCTTTCAATAATATATTTCTCATCCTCATAGAGAACCTCAACAGGGAGACGTGGACTCGTGTCCGCCTCAAAGATAGTGATCTCAAAGCCGAAATACTCATCTGGAGAAACCCCGGAAGGTAGCCCCTCTCTCCTCCAGCGGTCAATTGTTGCTTGCCAAATGCTATCATGGATCGGGACGCGATCCGCTTCATAGTGCTGTAGGATCCTTTTTATCCTCTCACGGGGCTTTAATTCACCCGACATATTTAATCAACCCTAAACGCCCACGATTTACATATGTTTACGCCTTCAACAGCATCCTTTGCGGCGGCATCGGCACCAATCTTTTTTGCAAACTCCTCAGTTATTGGGGCGCCACCGACGATCACCTTAACCTTATCTCTTAACCCAGCTTCCTTAAGCGCTTTAATAACATTTCCCATCTCATCCATAGTGGTTGTTAGTAGTGCTGACATGGCAACCACGTCTGGTTTATGTTCTTTAACAGCATCAACGAACCTTTCAGGAGGTACATCTACCCCTAGGTCTATCACCTCAAAGCCCGTTGCTCTTAATAGCGTCGCAACAATATTCTTGCCTATATCATGCAAGTCGCCCCTAACAGTTCCAATAACTACTTTACCAATCTTTCCGGTCTCATCGCTTTTTAGGTGGGGCTCGATGACCTTCATACCTTCCTTAACGATCTCGCCAGCCACAACAAGCTCGGCTAAGTAATATTCTTCCTTCTCATACTTTTCACCGACTATTTCTAAGCCTTTGGAAAAGCCCTTCATTATAATGTCGTAGGCGGAGATTCCTGCCTTAATGGCATCTATGCATAGTTTTTGAATGCTCTCAATGTCAAGGTTTACGATAGCTTTCCTAATCTTATCTAAGATTTCCCCCCAGCTCATGAAATTTTCAATCACCACTCCTTTAATTCATCGCCTAAAAGTCCCCCTCATATTTTATAAACTTCTCCTTTTTCCGGCAAAATTATCTCGCCGTCTAAGTCGCTTAAGAACTTACTGAATAACCTTGGATATTCGCCATGTATTGGGAAAATCTTTTTTGGTTTAATTATTTCTAGGGACTTTCTGAGATGTAGCGGTGTTATGTGCCCGGAGACATGAATATGATACTGTGGTAAACCATAATACTCCAGCCAGCTTATAAGCCTACTAAAATCTATTTCCATCTCCTCATCAAATGGTTCAGATGCTGACAATATATAGCAGCTTCCTGGAAGTGGATTGATTTCAATAAGCCAATTTAGATTAAAGAAGGGCAAACACATTATTATCTCGCTTTGTCTCTTAGATATCTCTTGCGGACTTATAACCTCGCTGCAATCCATAATTTTCTGCTCCCACTGGAAATACTTTTTCTTTTCTTTTTGAAATACAAGGATATCTTTAAGTCCTGGGGCCTTTAGGCGGCTATCTGAACTCAGAACATGTAGAAGATATGCTTGTTTAGGCGTGACCACAAGCCGCCTGTTACTTCTTGATGCGATCTCAAAGAACGACCTTAGTCTATCAATATCAGCGTAGGCAAACTCCGTTAAGACTAAACCATTAGTATTCCTGACCACCATGTTAAGCTTTTCCATGACCTCACGCTCTGAAGAAACTTCAACCTCAGTCATGTTTGTATGTTCACATATAACCGCCTCGGGCCTTTCTTTAGCTGAAGCAGTTAGGAAATCCTCCGTCAATTCTGGTCTCTGCCCATGCCTTCTAAAATCACCAGTATAAATGATTGGGCCGGAAGAAGTGTAAATTATAAAGCCATATGATCCTGGGACGGAGTGATCCACATGTATTGGCATAATTTCAATCGAGCCAACCCTTATTTTGTCTCCTGTGCGGAATTTCTTGAACGTTATTCCCCTAAGGTTAAACTCCACATTTGCTGGGCGCACTTCATTTAGGGCATTAAGTATAAGGGCGGTTGTTTCACCACAATAAACTGGTATATCTCTTCTTAAGAATGATATGTGAGCTGAGTGATCCATGTGGGAGTGTGAGAGAAAGACTGCATCAACGTATCTCTCAGATTCATCAAAATAATAGGCTCCCTTCAGGCTGGGTAACAACCCTACCTTAATTAGCTCAGAGCCACTTTTCGGCGAGAGAAAAGGTGTAGAATAAAATTTATCTCTTAAGGTGAAAGATGCGCCGAAATCGAAGAAGATCCTTGAATCATTATCATCCACTAAGATTTTATTACCACCAACCTCGTTTACGCCGCCATAAAAAGATATTTTAACCCCCAACCTATGCCTCCTCCAGTTTTTCATAGCTTAGCGTTTCCAGCAACCTTTTACATGAATTTACTATTGTTAAAAGTGTGTGTGGTGAGGTGAAGAAGCTGAAGACTCTTGTATACTTGAGCGACAACGCCTTTTTAATATTCTTTATGCTTCCGTTTGACATAATATAACCGCTTATAAACTCCCTTACAAGATCCTCAGCAACATTTGTTGTCAGTAAAATATAATGTCCTGAATAATAAAGAAACTCGGCAATATCCCATGCTTGATCTCCTCCCCTCCCCGCCTGTTCAAGGTCTACAAAAAATACCCTTCCGTCAGATGTCACTATAATGTTCTCTGGCTTACAGTCGCCAATAGATACACCTAGCATGTGAACTCTAGCTATCTCACACCCTATTTTTCTGATCACCATAAGAAGATTCCTCTTCTCCTCTCCCACAGCTCTGCATAATTGTTTGATTACCTTAGAAGCCGCCATACCCTCGATATGTTCTTGGATGATGATTTTCTCTTCTGGACTAACATATAATATTGCTGGGACATTAATTCCATGAGAGGACAGGAATCTATTCATCGTGTATTCTTTCTCAAGCCTAGTTTTCCCTAGTACAGCAAAGCTCCTTGTGCCCAGCGTCCAAAGGGTTATGGGAAACCACTTCCAACCGTACCAATCCTTAAATATTTTAGCAACAAATTTCTTCTCTTCTTTTTCATCGAAAGATCTTAATATATATACAGTATTAAGAACCCCACCCAATTTCTTCACACTGATCGTTGAAATATGTTTTTTAAGAAGTTTCCTCTTAATGAAGTCTTTCATATTTGTTTTTTCAGTAAATGGCACTACGCCTAATGCAGTTGGCACAAAAATATGTTTCTTGGGGTTCTCAAGCATTCTAAGAGGGTTTTTGAAGAAATCCTTTGAATGATGCGCCATATATATTCTGTTCTCATCTAAAAGAGACTCTCTAATCTCCGGGAAAATTCCAAGGATATAGCGGATTATGTTATTTCTGACAACTTTGAATAAGCTAATTAAATGATAGCCACGTATCTTCTTAGCTTTCATAATATACTCATCAGATATTTTAAGGAAGCGCTCGTCGGCAGCGCGGAGGATTCCCTCATCAATAAGCTCTTTTATCGCCGCTCTAAATCCCTCCATCATTCTAGTGAGGTTCTTCTTTCTTTCCTCTTCCCAGAGAATATTCAGGAAGCGATAGGATATCAGTGGAAAAAGGCTTGCCCTGCGCATTAAATATTCATACATGAAATATTCCGGCTCGATTAAAAGGTTTCTTGACATTTCTGGGAAGCCTAAAATCAAGTTAACTAAGATGCTATTTACAATATTCTTTTTTACCTTAACCTCTTGGTTCCACAAATATTCGGCACCCATAATTGGCTCGTAAGGCGTTATAAGGTTTTCGGAGAGTATCCCGCCAAAGTTTTCATGTTTAATATCGTTCTCAAAGCTATTTTTGTCAACGATTAGCAAGCGAACTTTTTTATCCGTTAACCATTCAGACCAGCACCTTAAAGCACTTCTCTTCGACTCAGTTATAGCAAGAACATCTATTGCACTTTTCTCATCCGCATATCCTCCAGCGTATGCCCCATAGATTAGACCGGCAAAAACATTGGCAACTTTATCCTTCAGGAGAGAGCTAATATTCTTCTTTAACTCCCCATTTAATCGAGCCAGCATCTCTCTAAATAATAATATAATCCCCCTTATAAAATCCTTATTATTGTTTCCAGATCCTCTCAAATCATATAATAGTGTCTTTCAACTAGATAATATACTATGTATACTATGCATAGGTTTTATGCTGAAGCTGTTAAAACTGAATATTGGATGCCTGGAGAAAATTACTTGGAGAGGATAGCTAGGGCTGTTGAGGGGAGGGTTTCTGAGGGCGACATAATAATTATTTCCGAGAAGGCAATTTGTGTGGCGAAGAAATTGTTAATTGATGAAGAAAGCATTAAGCCTAGTTTTCTGGCATGTTTTCTAGCCCGATTTTGGATGAGGATTATTTGGGGATATTTTCTTGGAATCTTATGTCATTTAAAGAGCAAAAATATTATACGTTTAAGAAACTATCCGCTTAAAGAAGGCGCGGCCCATAAAGAGGTTGCGTTAAAATATGCTGGGTTCCTTCACGCTCTAATGTGGGGTTCTGAGGGCGGTATAGACGGAAGTAACCTTCCCTACGCGTATGTCAGTCTCCCCCTAAAAAATGCTCAACAAGTTGCGGAGGAGATTCAAGAGTATTTAAAGAGCAGGCTTGGAAGAAAGTTAGCCGTTATGATCGTTGACACAGACAAAACATACTCTTTCAGAAATTTTCACTTCACACATCGGCCAGAACCATTAAAGGGAATCTATACCTTTCTCGGATTTATAGGGTATGTTATTGGTAGGTCTCTTAAACTTAGGCGTAGACCTACACCGCTGGCACTAGCTGGTGCGGTAATGAGTGTAGATTTAGCACTTGACATAGCTAATGTTGCCGAGAAAGTTAGGGGATACGGGGCTGGCCGCACAGTTTGGGATATGACTGAAAGGTTTCGTGTAAACTTAACTGGTGTGACATGGGATATGCTTAAGAAGATGGAGCATAAACCTATAGTAATAATTAGATATTTAAGAAAGTAAAATGTTATCTAGAAAAGAGTGGAAATAGCTGTGGCACATATTGAAAGAAAGCTTGAAAAGTTGAATCATTTAATTGAGAGACTTAAAGATGAAGTTTCAGCAGGCGCGCTATTAATTGTTGAGGGAGAAAGGGATGTTGTTTCTCTCAGGGCGATTGGAATCAAAAATAATGTGATAGCTATTAAGTCTGGCGGAAAAACTCTTCAGGAGATCATAGATGAAATTTCTTTCTCGAATAAAGAAATTATATTGCTAACGGATTTTGATAAAAGAGGCAGGGAGCTTGCAGGGCGCCTATATAAATCTCTTGGGGGGATGAAGGTCAAAGTTAATTTGATGTTTTGGAAAGATATGTGTGAGTTGCTTGGCGGCGACATAAAAGACATAGAGGGACTAGCAATCTGCCTAGAGAATCTGAAGAGGAAAGTTGAGAAAGGGGCATCATGTGTAGATTAAAGGTTTACCTTAAAAGGATAAAAATATATGCAAGATATTAAAGAAATAATTTAAGGTTACTAAAATTAAAATTGCAGGGGACTCGATGCATTATTAATTTGGTATCACCTTATTATTTGGGGGTTATGGCTTATGAACGCGCATTCACAAGCAGTAAAATATGTAATTAAAGCGAAGTTTGAGGTTGATGGGATAGTTGAGAAACCAGATGTTATCGGTGCAATCTTCGGTCAAACAGAAGGGCTTTTCGGCGCAGAATTAGATTTAAGGGAGCTCCAGAAGTCTGGCAGAGTTGGTAGAATAGAGGTTGAAATAACTTCACAGAAAGAAAATAAAACATCCGGGACAATAATCATTCCGACGAGCCTAGATAAGGTTTCAACGGCAATTATAGCTGCGAGTGTTGAGAGCATAGATAGAATTGGGCCATGTGCCGCTAAAATAACTTTAGAAAAAATTGAAGATGTTAGGGAGAGTAAACGTAAGGCTATAATTGAAAGGGCAAAAGAGATACTTCAGAGATGGAGTCTTGAAACATTGCCCGAGACCGAGGAGATGCTAAGAGAGGTTTCAGAAACAATCAGATTAGCAAAGATAAGGGAGTTTGGGTCGGAGAAGCTTCCAGCCGGGCCGGAAGTGGATTCTGCAAAGGAGATAATTATTGTTGAGGGGAGGGCAGATGTAATAAACCTCGTGAGACACGGCATATATAATGTTATAGCATTAGAGGGCATCAAGATACCTGAAACAATTATTAAATTAACTAGAGAGAAGGAGGCGACAGCTTTTCTAGATGGTGATCATGGTGGGGACCTAATTCTTAAGGAGCTGTTGAATGTCGCTAATATAAAGTATGTGGCTAGAGCTCCAAAAGGGAAGGAAGTTGAAGATTTATCAGCTAAGGAGATTGAAGAAGCCTTACGTAATAAGGTTTCGATTGAGGAGATTTTTGAGCGAAAAAAGAAGCGTAAAAGAATTCTCGTACCAAGGGAGATAGTTGCGGCGGCGGAGGAGCTTAGGGGGACCTTTGAAGCAATTCTTTTCAATGATAGAATGGAGAGGGTTGGTAGGCTCCCCGTGAGTGAGCTTGCTGAGAAACTAAAGGAGGTCGAGGGCGTAAATACTGTGGTTTTCGACGGGATAATAACTCAAAGGCTCGTTGATACGGCTAACGAAAGAAATGTCAAGTATCTTATTGGAGCCCGTATATCGGATGTAATAAAGCAGCCCCTAGGGGTCTCTCTACTAACATTCGACGATATACTTGACTAACTCCATAGCATCTTATCAACCTTTTCCAAAAAATTCGAGTAGCGTCTGCGCCTTCCCAGTCTTAGGGGGCAACAAATCATTCTCCTTAATGCCAAATAGAGAAAGTATTCTCAGCGCCGCTGGGATAATTTGATTTGTTACATAGTATTCTATATCAATCTCATTATATGTCGCTAAAAGGTATGGTTTTGCCCGCTCATGAAGCTTACCTGAGCCAGCCATTATAACATAACCAACCTTATCACCAACAGTTAATGTCCAGCCCTCCTTCTGAAGAAGCCTTGCGGCTTCGACGTGTGGCGCCCTTACCTCATACTCCTCAGGAGGTTTTGTTAAAGTCTTCCATATTATTAGGTCACGGTACGGGATCCTCTTCTCCCTCAAGCTCGTTATATATCTACGTACATATTCCACGGCTTTCCTGACAGATTGCTCCCTCAAAATTACTTCTAAAACCTTTTCCTGGATGTTCTTTGCGACCTCTGCCCAGTCCCCTCTAACTACCTCTAATCCAACTATGTCGAGCCTCCCATCCGGCATTAAGCCGCAGTAGCGCTTCTTCGCCTCGGTGAAGAGCACGCGCTTATAAATCTTGTCTGGCTTTATCTCTAAACCGAATCTTTCCTCAATAGTTTTAGATAGCTTTTCAATTTTCTCAGGCTCATTTTTCACGAAGATGCTGTCAGTGTCGCCGTAAATTACCTCTAAGCCGAGACTCTTAGCAATCTTAATAGTATCCATAATAATGTGCCTACCCCATGCCGTAACTGCCTCGGCGACAGGCTTAATGTACCATCTGGCGCCTATCCAGCCAGCATAGCCATATGTTGCATTCGCAATCACTTTAATTGCTTTTTGACGAGAATCAAGAAGCCTATACTTAACGGTCCCAGGATCAGCTTTCTTAAGCTCCGCCCTCACATAATCTCTCGCTTTAATAAGTTTTGTGAGAACCTCACGATAAAATCCTGGCGGCTCCCTCCTAAACTTATGATTAACTTCGGGCGCTATGAAAACCCCGGACTCCGGCTCCGGCTCTTCAGGCGGGATGTATGTATCTGGCGAAGCATTATAAGCTATCATTATGTTAGGGTACATTGATTTAAAGTCTAAGACGGCTACGTCTTCATGGATTCCAGGCTTAGGCTCTAAGACAAGAGCCCCAGCATATGGTGTATATGGTCTCTCGACCTTCTTTGGCACCAGCTCGCTTATTTGGTACAAGTGACGTATCAAAAACCATTCAACCCTAAAGCCGACTGCTGCTGTACCGATGTGATCTAGAGGTAAGCCGACTAGGCTTGAGAGCTGAATGGCAAAGTCTAGGATGGCTTCAGCTATACCCATTATACATATCGTATTATCCATAGAAAATTTTAGCAGCACCGGTCTCTTTGCAGGGTCATCCCAGTATTGGGCATATTCAACATCCTCTATTAATGTTCTCTCCTCAATCCTCATGATCCCTAGGTAGTCGGCTATATTCTCAAGAGTCTTAATTTTGACCTCAGGGAACTCGTCTGCATAATCAAATAAGTCTATATTAGCCCTGCCAGTAATGGAGATATGCCCATATGTGCTTGTATGCGGTTCTGTATTCGCCCTGTCAATCTTTAGAGATAGCCCATTGATCCCTGCTCTTGCCATCAAATATGGTATGTCCTTCCTGTTGGTTTCAAAGCCAACAATTATATCCGGGTCAAATTCTCTCAAATATTTTATGAAATCGCTGATGATCTTTCCATCCTCTCCGACGTTCTCCGTAATGAACTGTTTCTCTTCGCCAGTGTTAGTTTTGGCTGAAATTATTATGATGGGGTTCTTTTCAGGCTTCGGCGAGCCTTTTGGGCTATAGCATATAATTGAGAAACCCAGGATTTTCAATTTTGGGTTCTCAATAATCTCTGGTAAATATTTTGGTCTCGATGTTGCAACCAACACTTTATCAACTTGCATATTTAATACATTAGGCTCCTCCTCAGCTTCCACCTCATGCCAACCGCATGGGACAATATTATTATCAATCATATATCGCATAGAATATCTAATATCATCCTCAAGAAAGCCGCCGACGCCATTAACCCTTGAAATCGCCTTAATATACTCTTGCACTATATCTGGATCTTGGCAATAAACTTTAACGACTTTCACGGGTTTTCCAAAAAACTTCCGATCTACAACCTCCAAGCCAGTTATGTATGGTAAGCTGGCGCTCAACCGCTTTATCCTCTCAGCTATTTTCTCAGCGTCTTCCCCCGTCTCCGGAAGCACATAAAAGTATGTTATGAAGTCCCTGTCTATGAGTAAAACCCTCTCCCCCCTATCATCTATACCCCAAAGCCAGACCTCAGGATTATGCTCTCTAACCTCATAATTTATATCCAGCAACCAGAAGCGGTACAAAGGCAACTTTCGCACTCTCCAAATCTTATTATGGAAAATCTATAGAATTAACTTTATAGACAAGGAAATAATTGTTACGCCCCGTGTTAAGGACTAAGAAATTTTAATTAGCGCTTATATTTAACTAGAAGAGATAAACTATATTATTTATGCGCGTTGAGGCGGTGTTAAATGTTGATTACTATTTTAGGCGGCGGGGTTCTGGGAGAAGCTATCGCAAAAGGTCTGGTTTCAAGCGGTTATAAAGTTATAGTTACTGAGAAGAGGGATGAGCGTATACGCGAGCTCGAGAATATAGGTTTAAATGTTATGAGAGATAATAGGGCGGCTGTCAAGCAAGCTGATATCACTATACTCTGCGTTAAACCAAAGGATGTTGAAGATGTGCTAAAAGAAATTAGCGAGGAGATCAAAGGTAAGATTTTAATCTCGGTAGCAGCGGCCGTTCCAATAAGTTTCATTAAAAAGATAGTTACTAATGCAAAGATAATTAGGACCATGCCAAACTTGGCAGCGCTTGTTCGTGAAGCGTTTATAGCCTACTCTGCTGACCCAGATGTTAGTAAAGAAGACCTTGAGATTGTTGAAAAGGTGCTTGGGGTTCTTGGAAAGGTTCGCATGGTTGATGAAGCGCATATGGATGCTTTGACAGCCCTAAATGGTTGTGCACCAGCTTATATGTCGCTTGTAGCTGAAGCAATGATGTATGCTGGTCTAGAAATTGGTCTTGAAAGGGATTTAGCCTTGACAATCGTTGCGCAGGCGATGGTTGGAACTGGAAAATTGATCCTCGAGGGAAAGAAAACCCCCTCTGAAATATGTGCTATGGTTACAACTCCCGGCGGGGTCACTATAGAGGGGCTATTTGAGCTGGAGAGCTTTCCGGTGAGACATGCGTTTATGAGGGCTATTAAGGCAGCTGCTGAAAAGACCCATAAAATATCGGTTTCCTTCGGTTAAGTTACAAACTGGGCTCTTAGCTTGGCGCTATTTTGTCAGACTTCGCGAGATCCTTTAACCTTTCAACCCCATTTATCTCTTTAATGTATGCGGCAACGCTCTTCGGGAGAAGATCTTCCCAATTTAAGTTTAGGAGCATTCTACGTCTAATCTCCGTTGCTGAGCAGATATTCCTTCTGTAGAAGGGTATGGGCTCGACCTTAAATCCGCTCTCAATAAATAGACGCCTTGTTAATGGCTCATTAGAATACACCACATCAAATTTTGGGACTTGGGAGCGTACATGTGAAACCCATAAACTATGAATATCTAGATCCGTGACCGGGATAATATAATATCTACTTGGATCAACTCCCAACTCATTTAATGCGAGTCTAATCATATAGATTCTCTCACCAGCCGTGAAGGGGTTTTCAAGCGTATGACTCTCCTGAGAGCTACCGACGACAATTATTATTTCATCGGAATTGCTAAGAATATATTTTATAGCCTCAAGATGACCAAGATGAAATGGTTGAAAACGCCCAACATAGAGCGCCCTAATAAACCTCGTATTACCCTTATTTTTACTCTCATTTTCCATAGGCTTTCCTTACCCTACCGATCATACAAACTATTAAATTAAATATTAAACTAACTTTCTTTTTATTATGATTTAAATGTACCGGGCTAATAAGGAAGATTTAATTAAGTATCTACATCATATGACAGAATTTGAGAGGGCTGTTTTGTTGGCGGTCTTTGAAATACCTAGAGGCAGGGTCTCCACATATAAGCGTATAGCTGAGAAGGTTGGACGGCCGAGGGCATTCAGGGCTGTTGGAAACACTCTACATAAAAACCCGCTTCCGCCGATAATTCCCTGCCATAGGGTTGTTAGATCTGATGGCCGGATAGTTGGCGAAACTGTTGCAGAAATTAGGGAGAGGACAAAGTTGCTGTTGGAAGAGGGCGTACCAGTAATTAATTACCGTGTTAAGTTGAGCGATGAAATCCTTTATTAGGAAGCCCAGTAACGCTTAAACCCATCATTTAAAACAAGGTTTATTAACGGAAAATCTTAAAAAGATATATTAATCTGTAAATTTTATTTTTTGGTGTTGGAGAGGTATGGCGTTGGCTCAATACTTGATGATTCCAGGAGCAACGACTGTTGGAATAGTGTGCTCTGACGGTGTTATTTTGGCATCGGAGAAGAGGGTTTCGTATGGAAATTTTGTTCTTAGCCGGGCTGCTAAGAAGGTCTTTAAAATCTCTGACCATATAGGCGCGGCGTGTGCTGGTCTGGTCTCTGACATGCAAATATTGGTGCGCGAGGTTGGGGTTTACGCAAATTTCTTCAAGCTTGAGACTGGGCGTCCGATAAGCGTTAAGGCTGCGGCTAAAGTTATGTCTAATATGCTCTTCAGCAGCAGGTTAATTCCCTATATAACTGAGACTATAATCGGCGGCGTTGATGATGAAGGGCCGTCACTATATGTTCTTGATCTCTTAGGTTCAACGATACCGGATAAATATGCCGCTGTCGGCTCTGGGGCTGAGATAGCAATAGGAGTCTTAGAAGGCGAATATGGGGAGGGAATGACTGTTGAGGAAGGGAGGAATTTAGCCATAAAAGCCATAAAGTCCGCGATAAGCCGTGACGCCATGAGCGGCGATGGAATAGATCTCCTAATAATAACGAAAAATGGAATTAAAGAAGAAACTATCATGTTTTAGGTTACTATAAAATCTTCTAGTCTTTTATGAAAAGGTGTTATTGGTGAAAAGATGAAGTTTGATTTGAGCGATGAGGAAGGAGCATTTCTTGTTAAACTTGCGAGGAGAGCTGTTCTAGAAAATCTTAAGGATGGAAGAATAATTAGCCCACCTAAGGATGTTTCACAGAATCTGCTTGAGAAAAGAGGGGTTTTTGTTACAATAAATAGTGTGATCAATGGCAAAAGAGTTCTTAGAGGATGCATAGGTTTTCCATACCCAATTTACTCCCTAGTCAGGGCGGTTATAGAAGCGGCCATAGAGTCGGCAACAAGAGACCCGCGTTTCCCACCAATGAGGATTCATGAGCTCGATAACGTTGTCTTCGAGGTGAGTGTTCTAACAGAGCCCGAGTTAATCGAGGTTAATTCTCCGCTTGAGTATCCGTCAAAGATAAAGGTTGGTGAGGATGGGTTAATAGTTGAGAGGGGTTTCTACAGGGGTCTATTGTTGCCGCAAGTCCCCGTTGAATGGGAATGGGATGAGGAAGAGTTTTTATGTCAATGCTGCTTAAAGGCTGGCCTACCACCAGACTACTGGCTTCTAAAGGGAACAAAAATCTATAAATTTCAGGCAATAATTTTTGAGGAAACTAGCCCTAATGGTCCAGTAGCTAGGAAGGCTCTCCTTCGAGAGAGTGAAAAATAGAATTTATGCTATGAGCTTAGGCGCTAAGCCCTTATTCCCGTCAACTTTATGGACTTTTCCTCACATACCAAGAGGGTATCCTCTACACGCGCCCCGCCGAATCCTGGAATATAAATGCCTGGTTCAACGGTCACGACATTACCCGCGAGTAGCAAATCTTCACTTGATGGCCCTAATGTTGGGGGTTCATGCACATTTAATCCTATACCATGACCTAGATTATGAACGAAGTATTCGCCGTAACCATTTTCTGCAATGAATTTTCTGGCGGCATCATCAACATCCTTTGCCTTAACACCAGCCCTTATGTGGTTTATTGCTATCTTTTGCGCGTTTATAACGGTTTCATGTATATGCTTTTGTATCCGCGTCCCCTCCCCAACAATAACAGTTCTAGTCATATCCGCACAATATCCATGATGCTTAGCTCCAATATCAATCACGACGAGATCCCCATCCCTAATTTCACGCTCACCTAAACCCCCATGCGGATAAGCTGTTTCTGGTCCACTGCAAACTATTGTATCGAATGCTACACCACTTGAACCTAGTCTACGCATTTCATATTCCGCCTCGGCGGCAACCTCCCACTCCCTCATGCCGGGCCTAATGACTTCAAGAGCCCTCTCCATTCCACGGCTCGTTAACTCCGCTGCCCTTCTAATAAATGCCAATTCGTTCTCATCCTTCACTTTCCTCAAAGACCAGATGACATCCTCTAATGATTCAACTTTAACTTCCTTTAGAGAGTTTTTCATCTTTTGGTACTCGGTGGCATCCATTCTGTCGAACCCTATGGACTTAAAGCCCCTCTTCAAAATCTCGTTAAAAACTTTTTCCTCAACTTTTTCGCCAGATCTCACCAGCTCAACTGTTACATTTTCGGCGAGTCTTTTAGCATTTTCATAGTTTACTGAGTATACGAAGAGTACGCTCTCTCCCTCAACTGTAACTAAGAGTCTTGCACCCCATGAAAAATTAGTCAAATAATATATGTTCTTTTCGTCATTCACTAAGATTGCGTTAAAGCCCATTTCAGCAATCTTTTCCCTCAGACTTTTAATGCGTTTCCCGTATGTCAAGTTGGACACCAAAACTAAATATTAGCGGGCGCGCTAATGAGGTTTATTAGAGGGATATTTTGTGCAGAATTTCCTCTGGCTTAAATTCCTCTTGGGATCTTATCGAAGCCTCTTCAACATATATCTGAATAGCATATCTCATGGAATCCCTACTTATTGGTATAAAATCTTCTTTAGCGTTAAAGTACTCCATGAGTGATGCGGAGCATGCGAATCTTAAAGCTTTATCTTCGAGTCTTGCTGAGAACATAAGAGTATCATCTTTTATCTCGCTGAGTATGATCTCCCTGGCCTCGGTGATCAACTGATATGCATCCTCAGTTATCATTACTGACTTACATGGAAATTCATTTTTAACGAGCGGGTGTTGCGTTTCAATTGCATAAATTAGGGTTAAGTGATCCCTTATCGCCTGCGCCATTCTCCCAATATTTAGTTTTCCAAGAAGGACTTTCATCTGTCGTTCCGCTATCTCCATGAAGCGCTCCTTAGTTAAGCGGTGGAGTCTGCATAACATCCGATCCTCAATGGCCCTGAAATTTGGATCCTGGATCGTTACATTATACCCCCTCTTACGAACCTCGACATTGTAATTTACGGTAAAGAAAGAGGTAAACTTGTATGGACCTATAACCTCCCGCTGGGTCTCATACTTTATTTCGCCCTGCTCCATGGCGATCTTAAGCGGCTCAACCATACCCTTATATCTGAAGAAATCATTAAACTCTGGAATTATGAAGTTGAACGTTCTCCCAGCGTAAGCTTGCCCAATCCTAATAAACCTAGCAGGCGTCATTCCCCCACAATAACGGTTTCTTCCAGGTATTCCATGTGCTGGCAATCCCATGCTCGGTTTCCCAAATACCATGTCTCTTGTCGCAAAACTTTTCCCTGTTCCAGGGTCACCGAATAGCGCCAGAGACCATCCTGTTCTCTTAACCATTTTTCCACATGGGTTAATTACTTCAGCGTTTGCCAATCCATACTGTTGAGTTAAGCTAAGTAAGCTATCAAAGTATAAGATTGGCCCAAAAATATCTTGAAGGTAGCTTGACAGCTTCAATATGTTGAAGGTTTTACCAAAATTTATCGCCTCTTCGAGTCTATTCTGAATTAGGTCAGTTAAATATGAGTTTAACTCCGAATCCATTTTCTCAAGGAGATTTCTTTCCTCATCTAATGAAACGGTTCCCCTCCTCTCCTCGGTTAGAGCTGCAGTTTGGATTTTAGGTTCTATTTGGAGCATCTTTTTTCCTTCACTTATCTCATTTTCAACTATTGGAAGCATCTCTCTTGGTATACTCCATTCTCTATATTTTTCGCCAATGTAAGACGTGGATATTATGCCTAAATCTTCCAGATCGCTCAGCATTTCATAGGCCTGAGGTAGTTTAACGATCTCTTTAATAGTGTATGAGTCTATGATGCCGCCGCCCTTAACAATGGTCTTTAAGAAATTCATTCCAACTGAACCATACATTAATTTAAATCTGCGCAATCCATCACTAACAATCTTCCATGAACCATCGAGGAAGAGCTTTCCATTAATGAGCATGTAATATTTTCCCTTAAAGGTCGCCCAGTTTCTAGGCTCATATTTTTGGAATATCTGCTTTAGAACATCATCCGTTACTCTTGAAGATATCTCTGTGGAGACTTCATCTTCATCTATATCCCAGCAACAACTAAACCTTTCAAAATAAGGTATCTTTAACCATCTACCAATATCAAAGAGATGTCTTATTGTGTAAGCCTTCTTTAAGAGCTCCCTTCTTTCGGAGATTTTCTCCTGATGCTCTGAAATCAACAGCTTCCGCCCCACATTTCTTGAGAAAAATTACGGTAATAGTTACTTAAATTCCTACAGATAAATTCACAATTTTAAAAGGCTGCAAAAATCCATCATATAAAAGAGGAGTCCACGTCAACAGAAGCAATTTTGTCATAAAAATGTTAATATACCAAAAATGCAATTCTTTTTAAACAATTAAAAATAAAATAGAGATTCTTTCCTAACAGCCTCTCGATAGTATTCAAGATAATAAAGGCTTAATACTGATTCCTTTATCTAAAACAGGACCAGTAGGCGCTCAATATATCTTTTAGTTGATCAATTATTTTTTTAACCTTATTTATATTCTGCCATGGGTCCATTGGCGCTGGATAATGATTCTCTATGTTTTCTTCACTGCCATTTAATTCTGCTATTCCAGCTATTAATGCATACCAGCAGTAAGGTAAAACATGAATATTATACCCACTTACAATGAGAAGGACAACCCTTCCATGGCATACCTCATCTGACACTTGGCTTATTAGACGCGCTATTTTAAAAAAGCCTTTGGCTGTCAGTCCGAGACTTCCTAGGTGATCAGCGAAGTGGGCGTCGCTTCCACCATTAGCTATAACGATTTCTGGTCTAAACTCCTTTGCGAGCGGCGGAAAAATCTCTTTTAGGGCATAAAGATAGGCTTCCTCACCAGTTCTCATGGGAAGTGGGATATTTATATTATAGCCTGATCCCTCACTATCCCCTACCTCGTTAATGTAGCCACGCCCTGGGTAAATGGTCATGGGATCTTGGTGTATTGAAATAAAGAGTACTGTTGGGTCTGAATAATATATGTCGCTTGTCCCATTCCCTGCATGGGCGTCGTAATCGAGAACTAGGAATCTCTTCACATTGAACTTCTCCCTTAAATATTCTATTAAAATCGCTATATCATTAAAGAGGCAGAATCCACCGCCATAATCCCTGCCAGCGTGGTGAAAGCCCCCTCCAAGGGCTACCGCCCTCTCAAACTTCCCCCTAAAAACAGATTCCCCGGCCCTAATAACCCCACCAATAATGTACATTAGGGCCTCGAGAATCCCTTTTGAAGTTGGTGTATCTATGTCATATGGCTCATTCATCTCAGCCAAACGAAATATAGTGTCAACATAGTCTTTTGTATGCACTTTGAGGAGAATTTCCCTTCTAACGGGCTCCGGCCTTATTAATGATATGTTTGGCATATTGAAAAGTCCCTTCTTTTCAAAGTACTTTATAGCCTTTATGAACCTATCTCCCCTAAACGGATGATTAACGCCCAAATCATATTGAGTATATTTCTCATGATATACTATGCATATCTTTCTATGGGGCAAAGAATTCTCTCCCACACATCTGATCAAGTTGATTAAGTAATCTATAGCATCCCTCATATTAAGCTATTTGCGTCATAAACCTAGTATTTATTCCAAAGTACATATGCTGGGGCAATAAGTTTCTTAACGATCTCGTTTTTCGGCTTCCTTAAGATCTCTTCAGGCTTACTACACTGTATTATCCTGCCAGAATACATAACTGCGATCCGGTCGCCAAGTCTAACTGCATCATCCGGATTATGTGTTACACAAAGTGTTGTTACACCAGTCTTTCTTTGTAGATCTTTCATATTTACAATAACTTCAGTTTTCGTCATTTCATCAATATTGCTGAGCGGTTCATCGAGAAGGAGAAGGGACGGTTTTGTTGCTAGAGCTCTAGCTAGAGCTACACGCTGTTTCTGCCCACCACTCA
The DNA here is from genome assembly GCA_038817885.1 of Bathyarchaeia archaeon. Taxonomy (GTDB): domain Archaea; phylum Thermoproteota; class Bathyarchaeia; order Bathyarchaeales; family DTEX01; genus DTEX01. Next base: position 33,352 of record JAWAZE010000001.1, read on the forward strand.
GCTCCCTTGGCTTCCGCTCCTCAAATCCTTGTAGGTCAACCATCTTTAATAGGCTTTTCACTCTTTCATCAATCTCTTTCTTCAGATAACCTCGGACCCTTAAGCCAAAAGCTATGTTCTCATAGACGTTTAAGTGGGGAAATAACCCGAAGTCTTGTGGTACATAACCTATATTCCTCTCCTCAATAGGTACGTTGGTGATATCCTCATCACCTAACCATATCGACCCTTCATCTGGCCTTAAAGCTCCTAAGATAACTAATAGTAGCGTTGTCTTACCGCATCCACTTGGACCCATGACAACCATTAGCTCGCCTGGCTCCACGAAGAGGTCAACTTTGTCTAAAGCCTTCACGTTATCAAAGTACTTTGTGACCTTTCGAACAAAGAGGCTCTTCATTCACCTCTCCTCGCGACAAATTTGAATAAAAGTAGGGCTACTATTGATAAGCTCTCCGTTATTACGGAGGCAGCTATTGCTACCTCAGGACTTTCCCGAGAGGCCAAATAAATTAGTACCGGGAGAGTCTCCGTCGCCCATGGGATCGCGCCTGCAAAAATTAGTGATGCGGCCAGCTCACCCATAGCTCTAGCCCACGTTAGCGAGAAGCCTGCTGCTAGGTCTCTAAAGGTCATTGGGAAAAGGATTTTGCTTAAAATATGACTGGTCTTCGCGCCTAAAGATCTAGCTATCACGTCTATTCCGCTCTCCTTTATTTCACGAAAGCGTCTGGCGGCGAAGCTTATTGTAAAGGGTGCCGAGACATAGAACTTCGCTATTATTACGGCTACGAACGTGTAAGCTAAGCCGAAACGACCAAACATAAGTAAGTAGACAAGTCCCTCTGTAACTGGGGGAAATGTTTGTGGGAGGTCTACTAGGAATATTTCGAGAATATATTTTCCGCGGAAATTGGAGTAGGTTAATACATAGGCAACGGGGATCGCCGTCACTATGGCTAGGACGCCAACGATGAACGCTGAGGAAACGCTAATCATGATGGCTCCATGAACTCTACTATTGAGTAATGCGCTTAAAATAAGATCCCATTTCTCGCCGACGGCAACATAGAGGTAAAGAATCGATATAAACATGTAAATTATTACGGCTGAAGCCATTATCTTTATTGCAACATCAAGCTTATCACCCATCTTTCCACCATGAACAACTATGTGGAGACGCAGATCATTTTTGGGTTAAGAGTAATATTGCCTGGGCAAGATCACCGCCAGTCTGCTCAAGCGCAGCTCTTGCTTCATCTAGGCTCACATTTGCTTGTTGAGCAACCAAAACAACATCTTCCTCCGGAATTTGAACTTTTTTCATGAAGCTCTTCTCAGTTATCTTTCCACCAGTTATCTGGAAAACTTTCTGCCCTTGAACCTCAAGAACGGCAACTTCTGGGTCCTCTATTATTATTTCTCTATCCTTCGCCTTAATTATGACCTCGTTTGCTTCAATTGCCGTCATACTTAAGCCCATACGCTGCAGAAGTCTCCTTGTCTCTCGCGGGCTTAGCTTGTGCATAATTCAGACCTCCTATACATGAGTGTTTTTACTTAATCTATTTATTTTTATATCTACCTTTACGCACTTTAACGGCAACCCCCCTCTTGAAAGCCCTCATTTCATAGCCAGAAAGCAATGCCTTACCAACAGCTATGACATTTTCACTACGATCTATAATAATAACCTCTTCCCCAGGACGGATCTCCATATCAGAGTCCACAACATGCTTAACGAATACATCGTTTCCTCTCTCAACGAATGGGACAACGCTATCATCTATTTTAACCCATAGACGCTTCTGTCTCATAGACGGGAAGACTATTTTCGCCCCCTCAATAGTCAGCGTGAAAAGCCCGGTTATCGGATTTAATGATGCTAGGAGCTTCTCGCCTAGATAAACATACCTTATCCTACCAGTCTTCTTAGAGAAGACAACTTTAACATCATCTGGAAATAATTTTTCCCCAACTCCCTCGCCAAATTGATAATCAGCTATCTTCCTTATGCGCTCCAAAACATTTCTCCGGCTGACCTTAAAGTTTTCTTCCAAGGCGGCTCGCCAAATCACCTTTCGAATAGAATAAATTAAAGTAAATAATTTTAAGGTTAAGTCGGAAAAATATTTTATTGAATTCATTTAAAAGGTGCTCTGCTTTGCAGTGTGATGTTTGTGGTCACGAAATTGTTGGAAAGCCGCATAAGGTGATTATTGAGGGAGCTAAAGTGATCACGTGCGCTGAGTGTGCAAAGCTTGGATCAGGTTATTGGAGCCAAAAAGACGAGATATACCAGAAAAAAGCTACCCCCAGTTTATTAAAAAGTACGAGGTTGACTATAGGAGATAAGCATTCCCATCAAGAGATATCTTCAATAGACGACCTTGAAATAATCGAGGGCTTCGGATCGATAATTAAGAGGGCCCGCGAGAAATTGGGTTTAACGCATGAAGATCTTGGTAAAATGATTGGAGAAAAGGAATCCGTAATAAAGAAGGTTGAAAGTGAGAAAATTATTCCCGATATTAGGTTAGCTACTAAGCTCGAGCGCGCGCTAAGGATAAAATTATTAATTAAGCAATCCGAAATGGATTTAAATAAGCTAGTTAGTGCTCCAATAAAGGAGAAAAGGAGTATTACATTAGGTGAGGTTGTTCAAATAAAGGGCGATAAGAGGGGAGGAGTGGACGAGGACTAAAGCGATAATAGTGTGCCGTAGAGAACCATTTGAAGAACCATACATAAATGAGATTAAAGAATTGGCAGAAGCAGCTGATTATGAGGTTGCTGGTATTGTTGAGCAGATAAGATTGCCTCATCCACGCTACAATATAGGTCCGGGAAAAGCTAAGGAACTCGCTAAGATGGTTAAAGATGTTGGAGCAGAGAAGGTAGTCTTTGGGAATGATCTTAAAACAATTCAAATATATAATCTTGCCAAGATAACTGGCGTAGAAGTAATTGATCGCTTCCAGCTAATTTTAGAGATATTTGTTAAGAGGGCTTCAACGAAGGAAGCTAGACTACAAATTGAGTTAGCGCGGTTACAGTACGAGTTGGCTCATGCTAAGGAGAAGGTTAGGCTTGCTAAGATGGGCGAGCAGCCCGGCTTTCATGGACTAGGTAGGTATGAAGCAGACGTCTATTATAATGCGATTAAAAGGCGAATTCATAAAATTCAAGAAAAACTTAGAGAGATTAGAAGATTAAGAGAGGTCCATCGAGCGCGCAGGGCTGAGGCTGGCTTCCCCCTTATTTCGTTAGCCGGGTATACAAATTCTGGTAAAAGTACGCTCTTTAATGCTCTGACAAAAGAAAATGTTTTAACTGGACCGGATGTCTTCACAACTCTCTCCACGACGACAAGAGTTACAGAGGTTTTTGGGGAGAAGGTTTTCGTGACGGATACTGTTGGCTTCATAGATCGTTTACCTGTAACTCTAATTGAAGCCTTCTATTCAACCTTGGAAGAGATAGTATACTCTGATCTAATATTATTGGTCGTTGATATAAGCGATCCGATTAACGAGGTTGTGAGGAAATTTACAGCCTCATTTGAAGTTTTAAGGAAGATAGGTGCGGCCGGGATACCTACAATAATCGCTTTAAATAAAATCGACCTACTTTCTCAAAGAGAATTAGATGGGAAGACTAAGCATTTAGGCACAATCTATACAAGCTTAAAATTTATTCCAATATCCGCCCTTTATGAGACTAATTTAGATTTACTTAAGATGGAAATGGCCAGGTTTCTAAGAAGATATAAGGATCTAGCCTTTATAGTGCCAGTGCGCCAAGAATCGCTCTCCCTTCTCTCATGGATCTATGAAAATACAAAAGTGCATAAAGTGACGTATAATGATGATTCTTTAGAGGTGTATCTCGGCGCGCCGCAAAATTTGATAGAGAGAATTAAAGATTTCATTGAGAGGATCGGTGGCAAGATTGTGCCATCAGCATGATTGGAAAGTCTTTGTCCTCAGACTTGGACATAGGCCTGAGAGAGATAAGCGTGTTACGACGCATGTTCTTCTTGTCGCCAGAGCCTTTGGCGCCCATGGAGCCTTTTATAGTGGTCAAAGGGATGCGAAGATCGAGATGAGCATTAGGAAGGTTGTAGAATCATGGGGAGGTTCCTTCACCGTGAAATATATTGAAGACTGGGTTAAAAAAATAAAGGAATGGCAAAAAGATGGCGGCGAAGTTATACACTTAACCATGTATGGCATACCATTAGACGATGTTATCCAAGAAATAAGGGATTCAAAAAAAGATAAACTTATAGCTGTCGGCAGTGAAAAGGTTCCGAGAATTGTTTACGAGCTCGTGGACTGGAATGTTTCAATAACATCCCAACCGCATTCTGAAGTCGGAGCTTTAAGTGTTTTTCTGCATGAACTGTATATGGGGAGAGAACTTAAGAAGGAGTTTGAGAACGCAAAAATAAAGATTATTCCGCAGGCAAGGGGGAAGAAAGTCATAAGGATTTCATGAGAGACGCATTTCTTTCTTAAAGAGTCCGATTAATTTAAGTTTGTTAACAACTAATAATTATATATTTGTTGATTTCAGGGCGAGATTAAGCATGTCGATTGTGAGCCACGATGTATTAATTAAGGTTGCATGCGCCGTCGGTGGTGAAGAGGCAGCTAAAATAGTTGAGGTTCTCAGCCAGAATGGTGAGATGACCGAGGACGAGATTGTGTCTAAAACTGGAATAAAGCTTAACGATGTCCGAAAAATACTTTATAAACTTTATGAACATTCCATAATTGGGCTAAGGCGGGTCAGGAGCAAAGATACTGGCTGGTTTACATTCTATTGGAGAGTGCAGTTAGATCAGATCGAGGGCTTTATAATAAGCCAAAAGAGACGCATATTAGAAAAACTTGAGAAGAGACTTGAGTATGAAAATAGTCACAGCTTTTACTATTGTTATACGCTTGGATGCAAGCGTTTATCCTTTGAGGAGGCGACGGAATATTTGTTCAGGTGCCCAAAGTGTAACAAGCCGTTAACATATTACAATAACAGTAAAATAATTGAAGCCCTAAGGAAGAAGATTGAGAAGATTAAAAGTGAGTTAAATGAATGAAGGTTTACCCTCACCCGAAGAGGCTCTTAAAATTCTTAAGGATTTAGGTTGCTCTAACGAAGTAATAAGACATTGTGAAACAGTCGCGAAACTAGCTGTTAAGATAGTCAGTAAGTGTTTGGAAAAAGGTGTAAACGTAGATATGCAGTTGGTTTATATTGGAGCGCTTCTGCATGACGTGGGTAGATCAAAAACGCATAGCGTTCACCATGCAATTATTGGTGCTGAAATAGCTAGATCTCTTGGTTTAGCAGATAAAATTGTAGCTATTATAGAGCGGCATGTGGGGGGCGGAATATCTTCTGAAGAGGCTGTTAAACTAGGTTGGCCGAAGAAAGATTATATGCCAGAGACCATTGAGGAGAAGATAGTTTTATGCGCTGATAAAATGGTTGAAGGGTCAAATGTTGTTCCTATTGAGGAGACGATAAGACGATTTAAGGAAGAGTTAGGGGTAGATCACCCGGCAGTTGAGAGAATTAGACGCATTTACCACGAAATTTTAAGTTTATGCTCCTGCAATGATCTTCTAAATAACCTAGATGCTTTAAACCAAAAAGATATATAGCAACTGTCTCTTTTTCTCTTTAAGAGGAGAGGGAGCTGGCATGGATGGCTTTGAGATAAGATCTAGACTACTAGTAAAGGATGTTATGAGTAGCCCAGTAGTAACTGTCAGTGAGGACGCTTCCGCCCACGAAGTTGCCAAGCTAATGAGAGATAATGAAATTGGCTGCGTCATTGTGAGTAGCAAGGATGGAAAGCCAGTTGGCATAATAACAGAGAAGGACCTTGTCACAAGGGTTATTGCTGAGAATATCTGGCCAAGCGAGATCACCGCTAAGGAAATAATGAGTTCACCGTTAATAACAATTGACGCTGAAAAAACGATAAGCGAGGCTGCTAAGGAAATGAATCGCTATGATGTCAGGAGACTTGCAGTCATGTATAAGGGCCAGCTCGTTGGCATAATCACTAGCAAGGATATACTTTCTGTTACCCCGGAACTCATAGAGATAATTCAGGAAAGAGCGAAGATTTCGGCTGGTGAAGAGTCTGAAGAAAGTTTACCTCTGGCTGGATACTGCGATTATTGTGGAGCCTGGTCTGATAACCTTAAAGAAGTCGATGGCGCATATATTTGTGAAGACTGCTACATAGATAGAAAAAGCAGAGAGTAATTTTAAAAGATAATTTATAGTCATATCTATTAGAGAAAATTAAGTTTTGGGAGATAAAGATTGGTACTAGACCTTGTTCTAAAAGAGGCTAAAATATACGTGAATAATAGAGTAATTGAAGGTGGAATAGCTATTGATGAAGGAAGAATCGTTAGGATTGCTAAGGAAGCTAATCTCCCAAGCGCCTCAGAGAAGATTAATTTGAATGGAATGCTTGTTCTTCCGGGCGTTATAGATGCTCATGTTCATTTAAGAAACCAAGAATTGTCATATAAGGAGGATTTCTATTCTGGCACATGCGCCGCCGCTAACGGGGGCGTAACGCTTGTTATTGATATGCCGAATAATAAGCCAGTAACAATGAGCTTAGAGACGCTGAGAGAAAGGATGGAGAGAGCCTCTAGGAAGATAGTTGTCAATGTATCCTTCTTCTCAGCCTTTCCAAAGGATATAGATGAGATAAAACAAATAATATATGCTGGCGCAAAAGCATTCAAAATATTTCTGGCTCATAAGGTTGGTGGTTTAAACCCAGACGACGAGAGAAGAGTAGTAAGCGCTTTTAGGGAAGTTGCGGCTATCAACGTTCCAGTTGCGATACATGCAGAGGATGGCTTTCTCCTTAGCAAGAAACTTAAGGAAATTGGAGATCGAGATGACATAAATGCTTATCTCGAAGTTCATTCTAGTGAGGCAGAGATTAAAGGGATTCTACGTGCAATAAGATTTGTGAGGGAAAGCGGTGCGCGTGCACATATATGCCATGTTAGTACATCTGAGGGGTTAAAGACGATATTGCGTGAAAAGTCCAGAGACCTTCCAATCTCCTGCGAAGTCACACCACATCATCTCCTCCTCTCAGAGAGGGATTTAAGAAGGATTGGTAATGTTGCACTTGTAAATCCGCCCCTCAGGCCATTATCTGATGTTTTATACTTGCAGCAAGCATTGAAAAACGGTTTAGTTGATATTGTCGCATCTGATCACGCCCCCCACGCATTTGAAGAAAAAGATACTTCTTCCATATGGGATGTCTCAGCTGGAATACCTGGAATTGAAACTATGCTCCCTCTAATGCTCACCATGTTTAATAAGGGGCAAATACCATTACAAACCCTAGTTAAAGTCTTATCTGAAAACCCTTCAAGAATATTTGGGTTTAAGGATAGAGGTCAAATTGCCGAGGGTTTTTACGCGGATCTTGTTGTTGTTGATTTGAAGAGGGAATGGACTATAAATTCACCAGATTTTTATTCAAAGGCAAAGTTCTCACCATTTGATGGTTGGCGTGTGATGGGGAAGCCTTTGAAGACATTTGTAAATGGTATATTAGTAATGGACGAGGGGGAAATCGTAGCCAAGCCAGGATGTGGTAGAATAGTTAGGTGAAGAAGGTTATGAGCGACATGAAGTTTATTGCTGATGGGATGCTTGGAAAAGTTGCTAGATGGCTAAGGATGCTTGGCTATGATACAGAATATGCTAATGATCTGCATGATGAAGAGATACTGAAAATAGCTATGGATGAAGGGCGTATTATATTAACTAAGGACTATCAACTTTTCAGAAAAGCCAACATAAATGGAATTAAAGCGGTTTTTGTGGAGGGAAATACTCATGTTGAGAAGCTGGCTGATCTCATAAGACAACTCAACATTAGATTAGAGATAAATATGGAGAGGTCACGTTGCCCAAGATGTAATTCTGCAATTAGAATGGTGAATAAGGAAAATATCAAAGATAAGGTGCCGGTCTCGACTTATAAAATATACAACGAATTTTGGATCTGTACTGCATGCGGGCAAATATATTGGAAGGGCAGCCACTGGAAGAGAATAAACGACTCTTTAAATAAAGCCAGAATAATTTTACTTGAAAGATCCAACTAGGGTATCTTGAACAGAACCTTTACTATTGATCTTTATCTCCCCAATTCTCCTATTCTTTAAGACTTTATTAAGAATTATAATCCTTTCAAGCGCGTTTGGCGACGCCAATATTGGGCATATTAGTACATCATGGCATTTATTAACGCTAGATATGATTTCCGTTATTTGAGAGCAATATAGCCTTGTGAATGAATCATACTTTTCCCCAATGGCCTTGTATATCTTCTCTATGAGAGGGCATTTCCCATAAAATCTTTCTTCCGGGCAAATATAGTATTTGAAATCTCGAATTATATTGCTTTCAGGTATCATTTTTTTAAGCGCATCGATACTTATCCTCCTATTAATTTCCCTCTCGCTGACCTTATTTTCAATATATCTTACAAGGAGTTTACTTATGATTGATGAGCCTTTGCCGAAGAGAGTTTCTTCTCGGATTACTTGGTTACTATTCGGCGTATACTCGCCTATCCAGAGTCCATAAAGTCCATCCTGTATGATTGGGCGTATCATGAAGCCCCATGATCTCTGCGGGGTTCTCTCAAGCAGCCACTCTGTATCGTCTAGTAGGTTTCCATACCCCTTAATATCTCGAAATATAAGCCTACCAAAATCTCTATCAAAAATAATAATCACGCTGCCAATACTTAGCTCCTTTAATTTCTTATTAAGCATCATTTAACCCTTAAAGGTATAAATAGATGTGGCATTTAAGTTTATGCTTCTGTTTACATAACATTAAAGCTTCGCAAAATTTATATTTAGTTTAGTGTTTTAGAGTGCATCAAGCATATAAATTGCCATTTAAAAATCTCCATTCCTAAACAATAGTGAGGGGGAGAGATTATTAAATCTACATCTGAGGAGCTTAAAAGCATAAACATTGAGAGTTCAAAAAAGAAGATTTTAATTGGGCCGCCTAAACTCACTCGTTTTGAAAAAGCTAGAATTATAGGCGCGAGGGCATTACAGATAGCTATGGGCGCCCCAATCTTAATAGAGGTTAAAGAAAATATGAAGAGCCCAATAGATATTGCGCTTGAGGAATTGAAACGCGGCGCCCTACCAATAACGATTCGTAGAACCCTCCCGAATGGAACCTACCAAGATATACCTTTAAAATGGCTTCTAGAAGAGGGATAAAAGAGTGGATTGCCAGCTTTCCCGGCTTCGCGGGGCCGAAGACCCCACTAAAACCGGGAACGGAGCGCGGTTTAACTTCCAAGTTCGGAATGGGTTTGGGTGTTTCCCGCACCCTTTGGCCGGCAATCCACTCGATTATTCTGTTAATAATTCTCTCTCTTAACTTTTTCGCTTAGAGAACTAGGCATAATGTATATAAAATGGATTCTCACCAAGTTTTTATGATGGTGGGGCTGTGGTCTAGCATCAGCCCATCCAAGTGGGCTGCTAGAGAGGTATGACGACTGCTTAGTGCGGCTCCGCTCAAGCCGTTAAGGGCTCCAGATGCCAGAAAACGGGTTTACTGACCCGGTTTAGGGGATGAAGACTGTCTGGAGCTTGGAGAAACCCGTAGGTCGCCGGTTCAAGTCCGGCCAGCCCCACCATCATTTTTAAAGCCTTTTTAAACGAAGGGCCTAGTTTCTTCTAAGAGAAATAAGTTGATGAGGAATAAAAGGGGAAGTATTTTTAGTTTTTATACTAGAGTTCTAAGGGAAGTCAATGCTAGGACAGCGTCCAGTAGTTTTTGAAATAGGCCTGCGCGCGTCACTCTGCCTATAATCTTACCCTTTTCAACGACATATACTCGTCTGATATCTTTTTCAACCATGAGTTTCCACACTTCTCCAAAAGATGCTTCTGGGTCGATTGTTATTAGTGGGCATGACATTATATCCTTTAACGGTACTCTATTTATGTCGAAGCCTTTTACTATAACTCTCTTAAATATATCGCGCTCTGTAACGACTCCCGTCGGTATATTATTGACCGTTACCACGACTGACCAGACATTGTTCTCCAGCATCTTCTTTACAGCTTCCATGACAGGACTATCTCCATCAACTGTCACAACGCCGCCTTCCATAACATCCCGCACTCTTAATGTAAGCGGCATAAAAGGCACCTTTTTGCTTTTAAAATTATTTTTATTCATTCTAGTTTATAAAACTATCAATAATATTCTGGAAGCAAGACCTGACAAGATCGTGCTTCTCGACCCTAAGCTAGTGATCTATCACTGAGAAGGGCCCGTAAAAGATAAATGCGGGTTGAATAGAATGGGTTTATGCTTAAATATACGTCATTAAAGGTTATTTTAAGGGGTAATCTTGCTTTCAGAACCTCTGAAGCGGCGACAGAGGCTCGCCATAGCTATTCCAGCCTCAGTTGTCTCAGACGTTCCCCATCTTAGGGAGAAGACATTAAAGGTTGGTTTTATAGGTCGCGCTCTTGCGATATTTCGTGTTGATGAGGTCATAATTTATCCAGACATTCTCGGCGTTGATCAGAGCCGTGATCAAAAGTTCTTATCAACTGTTCTATCCTATATGGAAACACCACAGTACCTTAGAAAGAGGTTATTTGATATAATGCCTGAGCTCCGCTATGCTGGAATACTTCCTCCACTTCGAACCCCTCACCATCCGACCCGGAATAAAAAGAAGGATCTAAAGGATGGGGAGTTCAGAGATGGCATTGTAGTCGAGAAGAATAAGCGTGGTATACTTGTAGATATAGGTGTTGAAGAGCCGATATTTATCCCTAATTTACATATCCAGAAGGGTGCGCGAGTAACCGTTAAAATTGTTAGTGATGGAAACAATCTAAGAGCTATGCCCATAGACGTAAATGAGATTCCAGTATACTGGGGATATAAGGTGGTAGTATCGAGAGATCCCATTGGCCGAACGATTAAGAATTGTTTATTCGACCTAGTTATTGCGACATCCAGGTATGGAGAACCCTTTATGAAGATCAAAGATGAGCTACTGGAGAGATGGCGTAGATCTAAGAGAGTACTTATCGCTTTTGGATCGCCGACACAGGGCTTATATGAAATAGCTAGGCAGGAGGGGTTCGATCTAAGAGAGATCTCAGATTTTATAGTGAATGTTATTCCAAGGCAGGCTGCAGAAACTGTCAGGACGGAGGAGGCTATCTATGCAACTTTAGCTATACTTAATCTTCTAACAGAATCCCTAAGTACCAATAATTATACTACTGGTTATTCTTTTTAGGGTTGTTATAGCTGAGAGGGCTGCAATATAGCTTGTTCTAGGGTTATTTGGAAAAGGCTTGTTCACGGCTCTCGTATATATCTCCCCGAACTCACCCTTAACCTGGATTTCATGAATTATATCCTTTATGGTGGGGTCGGCTATGACTTTAACCTTCGTTTTATCTGGGCCTACGCCAGCTAGGCTTAATGTAGCCGCGACATTAATGTTCTGTGGGAGAATCTTAACAGCCTCTCGGGCCGGCCCCTCATATAAGACCAATGGCCTCTTTATCGAAGATAGATCAATCTTAACCTTCCTAATTAGGTCAGCATCCTTAAAACTTTCTGGCGGCTTTCTGGTCGTGAGCGTGATTTCTTTGATATTGCCTAGAGCCGCGGATTTGATGTTGTCTATGCCGACGATCGCCCCTGATGGGATATAAACTTTCCTGCCAGTTTTTTCAGCGGCATCAATTATTCTGGAGAATGTTAATTCGTCAAGTAGGGCGCCTGTACTCATAACCATTAGATCCTTACCGCTATTCAAGATATTAACAGCGTAGTCTCTAATAAACTCTTGTGAGGCTGCCTCAATGACCAGTTGAATATCTCCCCTCTCTAAAATGTCACTTAGCGACCTTGCTATAAGAGGCTTACAGCTTAGTCTAGAAATTAGATTCTCCGCCATCCTTGGAATAATGTCATAAACAACTATTAAACTTATGTTGCCAGCTTCCCCCCTGTCTATGGCCTCAGCTATAACTGTACCTATTGCACCGCAACCAACCAAGCCAGCGCCGATCCTCGTTAAAACCACCCTTCACGTAATAAATTCCTTAAAACTGATAATATGAAAGGCTTTAGATAAGGTTTTCTTTAAATGACCGAGAATAAATTTATTAGGTTTTCCATAATTTTCTCTTGTTATAAAGACTAAAATGCGTATTAAGGTGGGATGCGGTTGCTGGTCTGGCTTTATATAGCGCCTATAGCAGGGCTTATTTCAGTTGTGCTCGCAGGTTACCTATATCAATATATTCTAAAGCAGGACGCTGGAACAGAGAGGATGAAAGAGATAGCTGGCGCCATAAAGGAGGGCGCAAAGGCTTATCTTAGGAGACAAAATATGACTTTAGCCATTTTCGTAATAATCATGACAATCATAGTCGGAGCGCTTTACACAATATATCATCGTGGAGACATATTCTTCGGCGCAAGTATGGCATTCGCATACGTTTTAGGCTCCATATGCACTACAGTTGCAGCGTACATTGGCATGATAGCCGCCGTTGAAGCTAATGTTAGAACCGCAAATGCGGCGAGAGATGGACTTAAAAGAGCTTTTCCAATAGCGTTTTACGGCGGAGCAGTTATGGGTTTATTCATCATTGGCTTATCTTTATTAGGCGTCAGCGCATTATTCCACCTCTACAGATTTGTATTCAACTTCAGCGATGAAATGGCATCAAGCATAGTTTTAGGCTTCAGCTTCGGGGCAAGCGCCCTTGCCCTCTTTGCTAAGGCTGGTGGTGGAATATATACAAAAACAGCTGATATAAGTGCTGACCTCGTTGGTAAGGTTGAGCTTGGCATACCTGAGGATGACCCGCGAAACCCAGCGGTAATAGCTGATAATGTCGGCGATAATGTCGGCGATGTAGCCGGCATGGGAGCGGATCTAACAGACTCATATATTGCAAGCCTGGCTGCCGCGATGCTCATTGGAGCGGAATGTGGCGAAAGCATGCTCACTATGCTTCCACTCATAATAGCAGCCGTAGGTCTATTTGCATCAATCCTAGGCGTAATGATTACAAAGGCTAGCGTTAAGGGCAATCCTGGGGCGGCGCTTAACAGGGGCTCGTTCGGAACGTGGATCATATTCGCAGTACTTCTATTTTTAGTCACGTTCTCTTCAGGGCTTCGTGGAAATAGATGGCTTGGGTTATTCCTGCCGACTGTCGCTGGCTTGGTTGCAGGGGTCATCATTGGGCTCACGACAGACTACTTCACATCAATAGATAGAATGCCTGCTAAGAAAGTTGCAGAGGCCTCAACGACCGGCGCAGCGATCAATATTCTGACCGGCTTCTCCTACGGTGTGATGAGTATTGTTCCGCCCATAATAGGCATATGTGCTGCGATGCTGGCGGCATGGTATCTATCAACTCTATTTGAAGTTGATCCGTTCTATGGGATCGCGATAGCCGCGGTTGGAATGCTGTCAACTGTTGGCATGACCATATCAGCCGACGCTTACGGCCCAATCTCAGATAATGCTAAAGGCATAGCCGAGCAGTCTTGGCTTGGAGAAGAGGTAATTGAGATTGCGGATAGGCTTGATGCTGCTGGAAATACAACAAAAGCTATAACGAAGGGCTTCGCGATAGGCGCTGCGGCACTTACGGTTCTAGCCCTCTTCGCGGCATACGCTCATCTGGTAGACATAAAGATGCTAGATCTAATGAGGCCTGAGGTCGTCGCTGGCATATTCATTGGAGGAATGATGCCCCCCTTACTCTCAGCACTGCTGATACTGGCCGTTGGGAGGAATGCTGAGAGGATGATTAATGAAATTAGACGCCAATTCAGGGAGATTCCTGGCCTGATGGAGGGGAAAGCTAAGCCAGATTATGCTAAGTGCGTCGATATTGCAACTAAAGGTGCTTTGAGGGAACTTCTCTTACCCTGTTTACTAGCGATAATAGTCCCAGTATTAACGCTTAGGATTTTATGGAAGGAGGCTCTGGCGGGATTTCTAGCTGGGAGCATTATTACTGGTATAATATTCGCCCTCTTCATGGCTAACTCCGGCGGGCTATGGGATAACGCTAAAAAGTATATTGAGGCAGGGGCTTATGGCGGAAAGGGTTCAGAGGCCCATAAGGCGGCGGTTACGGGCGATACTGTTGGTGATCCATTCAAGGACACAGCGGGTCCCTCCCTCAACACGATGATAACGGTGATGTCTCTGGTTGCAGAAGTCTTCGCACCAATAGTAATTGGGCTAGTATAAACGAATGATACTTCAATATTCTTCTTTTTTCTTTAGCTCAATAGGTGTATGTTTCCTATCCTGATATTTCTAAGATATTTTTTAGATACCTCATAGCATTCGCATGCTTGTTTTCTGCTCGTTGTTGGTAAGTCATCTATAACATATTGTGGGTAGAATGCTAGCAGCGTATATGGTATTCGCGGATCTATCTCAGCAATAAACTTAGCTATTTTCTCAACCTCCACAGAATCTACGTAGCCTGGAACGAGTAGCGTGCTTGCTGTTAAAACTGGAACCTCAAGCCTCTCAGAAAAGTATTTCTCACCAATAATCCTAAAGTTTTCATAAATCTCCTTCTTTGGCACACCGCATAATGCCATATAAATATTTTCATCCCAAGCCTTCAGATCAAATTTAACTACCCCGCCGCTCTCAAGCGATAGCTCGGCTGCCTTTATAGCGAACTCCCTGCGCATATTACCATTGGTCTCCCAGCATATCCGGAGTATGCGCCCACTACCCTTAGCCCTTTCCATGGCTATCTTGCTAGTCTTAATTGCGTGGGGCATATGTGTAGATGGATCTCCCCCAAAATAGCATATGCATGAGACTCTTTCATTAACTTTATCAGCCAGCTCCTCGCTGCTCATGCATGGGCTGAGTCTCTGTGATAAGTAGCGGTAATGCCAATTCTGACAGAAGAGGCAGTCTAAGCTGCAGGCCCCATAGAATACGGCTAAATTCACGTAACCTGTCTCAGCGGCAGGCTTATATGCATACTTCGGGTACCCGGCGCCAGTACATCCTGGACAGAACCACCACGCGACGCAGTTTGTTGGTAGTGGGTCATAATACCATTCTAAAATGCCTCTTTCGGGGGTTCCTCCCATCCGCTTGATATGCCCGTCAACGTTAAACACTAGGCCGCAGAATCCACGTGAGCCCCGCCTAATAATGCAGTCATTTGCGCACATTTCACACTTAACGCCGCTGGGATCCCTCGGAACCTCCGGTGGAAGGTCAAAGCACTTGCGTGTTTCTCCTCGAACAAATCTAACTATTTCAAGAGCCCTTTGAGACTTCTCCTTAATGCATTTTGCGCAGACCCCTAATTTACTGGAGATCAATGGCGAGCTGGCATTACAGACTAAGCAAGTTCCCATTTTTCTCAAAAATAAAATGTTCATAGAATCATTTATCCTTTAGTCTGCAATGTCAGGCTAAGATCTGGATTATTAACGGATTACGTTAAGTTTAAGCTTTAAATGGTTCTCCACCTTAATTTATCTTCATAATGCCTGGGGTGATGTAGTGAGCACTCTTGAGAAGAAGATTGTTGAACTTTTGAGTAAGTCAGAGCCGCTGACTCTTATGGAGATCGCTGAAAAACTAAATAAGAATCCTAAGACAGTGTTCACCGCTCTGCGCAAGCTATTTGAGAAGGGTAAAGTAGGCTGTGATATAAAAACTAGAAAATACTACTTAGAAGAAGACTATGAGGAGTCGCGGGAGGAAGAGATTGAAAACATTGAAATTTAACTTCTGCTTTAAAAGAACGCCAGCTTATAGGTTCTTTAATATATCGGGTTTATCGCTTGCTATCCCATCAACACCCATCCCTGCGTATTTTCCTGCCTCTTCAGGAGTGTTAATCGTCCAGACGATGACCTTTAAACCCCTATCATGGGCCTTCCTCACTAAGGATGGGAAAATGAGTTTGTACATTGGAAGCAGGTACTGGGCTTTTAATGATAGGGCGGCTCCAATGGGATCTTTATGTCTTACATAGATTAGCCCAGTCTTAATAGTGCCGCTGAGATCCCTAACTTTTTTCAACACCTCTTCATAGAACGAGATTATTATCACGTTGTCTTCCAAACCCTTCCTCCTAACAATCTCCAGCACCTTCTCCTCTATACCAACCTCCTTTATCTCTATAAATATCTTCGATTTCCTATCAAGGAAGTCGAGAGCTTCCTCTAGAGTCGGTATCTTCTCACCCTTCTCGGTAGAGAGACTCTTAATCTCACTTAAAGTTAATTCACCAACAAGCCCCTTTCCATTGGTTGTCCTATCAACCTCGGCATCATGAATAACAACTATTTCGCCATCCTTAGTCCTCCTAACATCAAACTCAATAGCATTCACGCCGAGCTCTAAAGCCCTCTTAAAGCTAAGTATGGTGTTCTCAGGCTCATACCCCTTAGCACCCCTATGGCCAATCCTCAACTCTAACATAATGGTCACCAATTCTCTATCAAACCAACAACTATTTAATACTTTATGAGCGGACGCCATGAGCGAAAATATCCTTTCAGCCACTACAAAAATTTCAGGAACCTTATTCCATCTCCTCCAGCACCGTAATAGTCCTTAAGAACCTCAAATATTCTATATCCATGCTTAAGATAGAAGTTTATGGCGGCAATGTTATCCCTACGCGCCTCCAAGTAGCAGACCTTAACTCCACTCTGTCTTAATATCTCTTCTATGGCCTCTAATAAGCGTGAACCAGCCCCCCTCCGCCTATATTCTGACCTAACGGCTATAGAATATATATGACCCATGCGCTTTCCCTCAAAATTCTCCACATGAGCAGCTATATAACCAATGATCCTTCCCTCTAAAGTGGTAACCAGCGTTATAAACGTTGGATCCTCAAGGAAACGCGCAATATAGTGGAGTGGAAAAGAATCTTCCCGAAAACATTCAACCTCTATATCATATAGGACCCTTAAATCTGATTTCCTCGCTCTCCTCACTACAACTTGATTGGGCATATCAAAGAACAATCTTTAACGCTAAATAATATAAATTATACTGATATTCGAGGTGTTGGAGACGAGGGGCATATATCTGCTTATCATATCTATTAGTGGGATGAGGAGGATAGAGGTCGGCTCCCTCGGTACATTAACATTTGAAGGGGGTCTCTATGCTTATGTCGGCTCAGCCCAAAACAACCTTGAGAAGAGAATCGAAAGACACTTTAATAAATATAAACAAGCTTTCTGGCATATAGATTATCTACTTAATAACGAGAACGCGGAGATCATTAATGTTCTTTTTAAAGATGCTCCTAAAAGCGAGGAGTGCCAGCTGGCGCTGGCCCTAAATAGTCTCTGCAAGCCTGTCAGAGGTTTCGGTTCATCTGACTGCAAATGTCCAAGCCATCTTTTTAAAGTAGATAATTACGAAGATATTGAAATGTTTTTGAAGAGGTTTGGATTAAATCTTTTTAAGAGAGCAGCTAACGCTTAGATAATTTCATGCTGGGGATTGGAATGAGGGTTAGAGTCAGAGCGCTGGGGGTATTAAAGAAGGCCCTTGGAAAAGATGAGTTACTATTGGACCTGGATTCGAGGGGAGAATTAAAGCTAAGAGATGTTATTGAGAGGATTTTATGGGAAGCTGCTTCTTTAAGAGATTTATTGTTAGATTCGGATCTAAAGGATCCCCGCCCAAACACAATAATATTAATAAATGGGAAGGAAATGGGTCTGCTTGGCGGACTGGATGCGATTATTAGAGATGGTGATGAAATAGTTTTAATTCCAGTAGTTCACGGTGGCTAATAGCTCTGGTTTGCATTAGGTTACCATGGCAATTTTCCGTGCTTTTTAACATAGCTGACCAGACCACCCTCACTTAAGATTTCGAGTAGGGCTGATGGTATAGGCTTAACCTTGTAGATCTCGTTCTTTGTTATATTTTTGATAGTACCACCAGCTAGATCCGCCTCCAAAATCTCTCCATCAGATATTCTGTGGGCTTCTTTGCATTCCAGGACTGGTAAACCAATATTTATTGCATTTCTATAGAATATTCTTGCAAATGATTCAGCGATAACCGCGCCTATACCTATATGCTTTAAGACGAGCGGCGCCTGCTCCCTACTTGATCCGCAACCAAAATTCTTTCCAGCAACAATTATGTCACCCTTATTCACCTTCTCAGCGAATCCAGGTATCAGTGTCTCCATAGCATGCTTTGAGAGCTCATCAATGTCAGTTATGCTCAACTTATATTTTCCCGCTATAATTAAGTCCGTGTTTATGTCATCGCCGAACTTCCATACACGGCCCCTAATTACCGCCATCACCACCACCTAACGCTTTAACAATCTTCTTGGATCAGTTATTCTCCCCTCGAGGGCTGAGGCCGCCGCTGTCGCTGGTGACGCTAAGTAAATCTCCGCATCGACGCTCCCCATCCTACCCTTAAAGTTTCTATTAGACGTTGATAAACATACTTCTCCCGGGCCCAATATCCCTTGGTGGGCGCCCGCACATGGGCCGCATCCGGGATTGCATACCGCGCAACCAGCCTCAACAAATGTTTCAATTAGGCCCTCCCTTAAGGCCTGTAGGTATATGCTCCTAGAGGCTGGAATAACTATCATTCTGACACCATTTTTTATCTTTCTCCCTTTAAGTATCTTGGCGGCAATCCTTAAGTCCTCAATGCGTCCATTTGTACAGGAGCCTAAAAACACCTGGTCTATTTCTATCCCCTCAATATTCTTAACTGGCTTGACGTTATCAACAGAATGGGGGCATGCGGCCATCGGCTCTAAATTCGAGACATCTATTGCTATTTTCTCGGAGTACTCTGCATCATCATCACTCTTAATAGGAACGTAGTCCTTAACCCTAATATTATATAAGTATTCTTTGGTCTTTTCATCCGGCTCAATTATCCCAGTCTTAGCACCCATCTCGATAGCCATGTTGCAAAGCGTTAGACGGCCATCAATACTCATGCTATTAATGGTCTCGCCACAGTATTCCACAGCCTTATATGTTGCGCCATCAGCCCCTAAAATGCTAATTATCTTGAGGATTATATCCTTGGGCAAAACCATGGGCGGTGGATAGCCGTTTATTTTAACCTTAATTGTTTCAGGAACCTTAAACCAGAGTTTACCGGACATGAATGCGGCAGCGATCTCAGTCGATCCGACCCCGGTTGAGAATGCTCCTAAAGCGCCGTAAGTGCATGTATGTGAGTCAGCGCCGACAATCAGCGAACCAGGGCGAACGAGTCTAGACTCAACCATGAGCTGATGGCATATACCGGATCCCACATCGTAAATCTTTACGCCATATTTATGTGCGAAGTCACGTATAACCTCATGAACCTTCGCAAACCTCTCATTTGAGCTGGGAGATACATGGTCTATAATTAAGGCGATTTTCGATGGATCCCAAACTCCTCCTCCCCCCATATCCTTAAAGGCTTCAATAGCCAGCAGTGCGGTCCCATCGTGTGCCATAGCGGCGTCTACTTTAGCTACAACTATATCCCCAGAATAAGCATCTCTCCCAGAAGCCAAGCTAAATATCTTCTCCACTATAGTCTTACCCATATCTTATCAGCCGATTTGAACTGCATTATATTATAAACTTAGTTGGAGAATCAAGTAATATCTTTTACTTCCTCTTTTTTCTCCCCGTTCTCTTCGCCGCTATATGCCCAACTTTTCTTCCAGGGGGCGCGTTACGTGAGACCGCTGTGGGCTTCTTAGCACTTCTCCTACCGCTCCCAAAGGGATGTAAAGCTGCGATCATCGCCCTTCCACGCACCCTTGGATACTTATGCCCCTTAGCCCTCATCAAGTGGAATTTCTTACCAGCCTTCACGAAGGGCTTCTCTGTACGTCCTGACGCCGCCACAATACCAATTGTTGCTAGACATTGGTCGTTGATGTAGCGCGTCTTACCAGATGGAAGTGATATAAGTGTTCCCCCAGGCGTATGCGAGAGCACCGTTGCATATCCCCCGGAGGCACGAACAAGCTTCCCACCATCCCCCGGCGATACTTCTATATTGCATATCGCCGTTCCCTCGGGGATTGCTCTGACCGGAAGGATGTTACCTATGTTTACTGAGGCCTTCCCCCCAACCTCTATTATTTGCCCTTCACGTAATCCCTCCGCTGCCAGAGTATAATATCTCTCGCCAGTTTCGAGCTCTATATATGCTAATGGAGACCCCCTACCTGGATCATGAACAAGCTTCAGTACTTGTCCCTTCAAAACCTTATCCATAATACCAATTGTAGAGAGGTTAGGATACTTTGCTGGCGCAACCCGTTTATGAGTAGACGCTCTAAATACTGATGATCCTCTTCCTCTCCTTTGAACTACTATTCTTTTTCCCATTTTAATCACCTCTCAGCTAGAGTATGCCCAACTTAACCGCCAGGTCAGCTGCACTATATTCTGGCGATAGCTTTACAAAAGCTTTTTTCGTTCCATCTCTAGTTATAACAGTGTTAACTTTCTCAACCTTAACGTCATATAGATTCTCGACGGCCATCTTAATATCATTTTTTGTTGCTTTGCGGTTGACAATAAAAGTTATTTTATTTTCTTTCTCAATAATTCGGCTTGCGCGCTCAGTTATAAGCGGATACAAAATAACCTCATGCTGCTTCAAACTAATTAACCTCCTTAACCGAAATAATATTCCTAAGGTTTTCAATGGTCGAGATCGTCCAAATAGTTAATCTTCCTGGGTGTGCCCCGGGGGCTAGCACTTCAGGGTTTAAGTCTTTAACATTAATTATATCGACCCCCGGAAAGTTTCTTGATGCTTTAAATATGCCGCCATCTCTTGATACTACTATGAGTGGTCCGACAGCTTTTTTCAGCTTTCTGCCACGCATCTTGCCCTTACCGCTCCTAACTTTGATGCTCTCTATAACTCTCTCGATATCAGACCAGACGCCAAGGTTTATTAACGCCCTCTTTAATTCCTTCGCCCTTTTTATGTCCTCAAGATCATCTGTGACTATTAATGGTATACTCAGGACACTATCAATTATATGTCCCCTCCCCTCTACAATATCTTTTCTCGCAGTTGCAGCTATTGCGGAGAATAGTGCTAAACACTTCTCCTTTTTTGGAATCTTCTTATAAATCTTCTTTTTAACCACTGGTGGATGAGCTAAGCGTCCGCTAACTGTTCCAGGTGCAAATTTCGCCCTACCCCTCTCTAGGCGTGGGACCCTCGCAAGTCCATAGCCAACGCCCCAAGATTCAGCTGTTGTTCTCTTCCCAGCATATGGATCTCTGCCCTTTGGCTGTAGGCGGTGTGATTGAATAGTTATGACAGCCCTCTTAATAACATCTGGCCTAAACGGCGTCATAAAAACTTCCGGCAGCTCTATTGTGCCAACCTCTTTCCCCTCAAGATTAAAGATTTTAGCGTAAACCTTTTCCACAATAATTCACCCCTAAACACCCTGCTGCGACTCAAGTGATATGAATGTTACTTGCGGCGGCGTCTCACTCACCCTCTTCGGCGGCCTAGCAGGATACCTCAATCTTATTACTCTCTTCGCTGGTCCCAGGACGCTCCCGCTTAATAATATATAAGTTCCCTTAATCACACCATAATGCAGGAAACCGCCCTTAGGCGTTACTTCCTTCCCATCTCTCCCAATTTTTATTATCCTCTTATTATACTCAGTTCTCTGGTGGTAGCCCATCTGACCAGCTCTTGGCACCGTATATATAACCCTTTTCATGCCTATGGCGCCTAGAGTTCCGACACCCCTCTCCGTCTTACGAGATTTATGTTGTAATGTTCTTACACCCCACCTTTTTATAGGGCCTTGGATACCCTTACCCTTAGTTATAGCTATAACATCAACATACTGCCCCTCTTTAAAGACCTCTTCAACAGAAACAGTTTTACCTAAAATCTTCTTGGCATACTCAAACTGCTCTTTTATGGTTCCACCGCCAACCTTAATCTCCATTAAATCAGGCTTCTTCTTTGGAACGCTAGATAATTTTGGCTGCGTGGCCGCCAAAACCCTGAACTCAACAACCTGGTCAAGAGCTTCCTCTATTCTTTTTAAGCCCTCCTCCATCTTCTCCTTACCATAATCTTTCGGAGGGATTATGGTTCTCTCCATCTCCTTAGGTAATGGGGATGTCCAAACCTCCGTTAAAGTTTTAAGTCCATGCTCATCCCGCGTGTATGCGCGGATCGCAGCTATATATATTGGTGGAGCATCTATAACAGTAATGGGCTTGATGACCTCCTTGCCAAAATTTATTGAGCCGGGTTCATCTTCAACTATAATGGCATAAGTCATGCCGCTCTTATATCCGGCGAAGCCCAGTAGTGTGGGGCCTTCTTTAACCTCAGGCCAATACCTTATCCTACCAATGGAGCGTGAAGCCCTAGCCCTAGGTAAGTATGCTAATGAGCCTCTCCTAGGCGCATGATGCTTCGGCATACCTTATAACCTTCGTCTTCTATTTTCACATTATTGGCTTGTCTCTCATCAATTAAGAGAATTAGGTTATAAACCTTTCTCTTGAGAAAATCTTTTAACAGTCTTTGCTTCGAAAATATTATCACAGCAATATAAAGCTTTTCTGGGGCGGGCGCTCTGGGGCATGTGGTAAAATTTTATCTGTGGCGCCCATAGGAAACTATAGGTGATGGAAGTTGAGTATCCCAGAGATCCTGCTAAGAGAAAAAATTAAGGATTTCCTTGAAGAGGATATAGGGCTGGGCGATATTACAACAGAGGCTATTGTTCCAATCGGGATTAGGGTCCGCGCACAGATAATTGTGAAGGAGCCGGCGGTTGTAGCGGGGCTTAATGAAGCCAAGATGATCTTTGAGATTGTTGGCGTGAAGCTACTGCCGAATGTTAGGGATGGTGATGAGGTTCAACCTGGCACCCCTATAGCCGTTGTTGAGGGTGATGGAAGAGGTGTACTCTTAGCTGAGAGAACAGTATTGAATCTCCTCTCGAGGATGAGCGGAATAGCCACCGAGACAAGGAATCTAATTAAGAAGGTTAAGGAGGCTGGGCTTAATGTGCGCATAGCCGCTACTAGAAAGACTGCTCCCGGGCTAAGGTACTTTGATAAGAGGGCTGTTATGATCGGCGGTGGAGATCCACATAGATTTAGATTGGATGATCAAATACTCATTAAAGATAATCATATTGCTATTGCTGGTAGCCTAGAGGAAGTCTTGAGAAGAGCCATAACCTCCGCCAGCTTCTCAAAGAAGATCGAGGTTGAGACTAAGAGTGCGGATGATGCCGTTAAGGCGGCTAAACTGGGTGCTGACATCATAATGCTGGACAATATGAGCGTTGAGGAGGTGTGGAAGGTAATTAATGCTCTTAAGGAGCTTGGCTTGAGGGATAAAGTTCTTATAGAGGTTTCTGGAGAAATAACTGGACATAATATTTTAGAGTATGCTAAAGCTGGTCCAGACATAATCTCTGTTGGAGCTATCACGCACTCTGTTAAATCTATCGATATGAGCCTAGAGATTATTAATGTTGAAAGGTGAATTTTAGCCTAACCATTATTTTCCAGCAGCCCTTTTAATAGCTTCCACAATTATGGATGCTGGTGCGTCAGTCTTTATTCCCTTGGCATGAAAGTATGTTCGTAAAGCCTTATAATTCATGCTTAAAAGACAGTTAATAACTTCTTTTAATGGCGGTGTAGGTGAACCCATTCTATCGCAGATCTTGTCAATAACATAATAGGTGATGGGCGCATCAACCTCACTTCTCACCAGAGATATTATCCTTCTAGCCTCATGGCCTATATGATTGAAATCATCCCTCTCCAAATTCTCCTCCAATTTGTTGCAGAAGTTCTCATCGGCTATTCTCCCAAGCCATAATGGTCCAGCAACCCTTAACATGGAGCCGCACTCTGGACATCTGACCTTACATTCAACTAGCGCTGGCATGTTTTGATGGGTCTCCCTATGAAAGCACTTAAAACAGTGCAGTATATAGCCCATGTTTTTTAAAGTCTCATCAGCCTTCTCGGCACCATATTCTATTAGAGCGTATAATCTAGTGTAGTGCCGCGTACTATGACTAAACAATATCCTTATTCCAATATTATGCCTAGCCGCTACCAGCGCCAGACAACCAGCGAGAAGCCTTATTGCTATCTCATGACAGTACTCTGTCCTTAAGGATAAACCGTAGTATTTCCTTAAGGCCACTTTAGGATAAACCCCACATAATGGGGCCATATCGGTCGCTGTTAAAGCCAGTAGCCCCCCATCCCTCAATGCCCTTATCGCCGAATCAAGGTATGGCACTGGAGAGCCAAAGGGATCTATGTCTATAAAGTCGAATCTGCTTCTCGGAGCAGCATGCCTACTGAGAAAAAGGTTTGCATCCTCATTTGATACAAAAACCTTCTCATCAAGGTTATTCAAGCGGACGTTATATTTAGCGAGCTGGTAGGCTCTTTCACTTATATCGTTAAGATAGACGCTTTTTACGCCCTTAACCTCCTTAGCAAATCTTATCCCCCTAACACCGCAACCTGAGAGAGGCTCGGAAACGCTCAAATCCCTATTAACTATGTTTTGATAGGATTGCAGGGATAAGACAGCTATATCCCTACAAGTCCTCATCTTGGGATTATAGAATACTGGTGCCCTAGCGGGGGCGTAATCCCAGAAACCCCTCTTAAAAGATTCAAGTCTAGGAATAATTATATCGATCATCCCCTCACGGATGGCTTCCACGGGAAAACCAAGATTTAAGTTCTCCATTCATCCTCACTAAAGTGAGATCGAGGGGAGGAAATTTATTTTACGGATCTTGCACCTAATCGCCGGGCACCATAGTATATAAGAGTATCCGGGGCTTAAAAATCATAGTGGTCCTTATGGTTGTTAATGAGTTAAGAAAGGATTATATAATAGATAGGTGGGTTGTGATTGCATCGCATAGAAGAAAGAGACCCTCTGATTTTATTGAGAAGCACCCTGAAGAGGGAAGGTACAGCACGTGCCCCTTCTGTCCCGGGAATGAGCATTTGACCCCACCAGCGTCCCTTGTCTATTTAGTGGAGGGCGATGGTAAGGTAAGAAAGGATCGGGATATGAATGGGGAGCGACATAAGAACTGGATTATTAGATGCTTCCCAAACCTTTACCCAGCATTCTCTCCAGTAGAGCCGAAGATCATGCCAAATATTCAGGGCGGATATAGGTATATTCATTTAGGGGCGCTAGGCTATCATGAAGTCCTTGTCGAGTCGCCGAACCATGATGAGCATCCAGGCGTAGCCAGAATAGGACAACTAATCCATGTTATAAATGCGCTTAAAGACAGAACCGCATTCCTCACGACAAAGGACTTTATAAGGTACGTTTCAATATTTAGAAATCACGGCGCTAGCGCTGGCGCCTCGCTATCCCATGCACATATGCAGATAATAGCCATGCCAATGGTTCCAAGAATAGTTTCTGAGGAATTTGTTGCAAGCAAAAAATACTATAAGGATAATGACAGATGTATCTTCTGCGATATAATAAGTGAGGAGCAGAAGAGTGAGCGCCTCATATATGAAGATGGTGCCTTCATAATCTTTGCTCCATGGGCTTCAATAAGCCCCTTTGAGTTCTGGATATTCCCCAAGAGACATCAATCCTCCATACTTGATCTTAAAGATAACGAAGTTAAGGGCTTTGCAGAGGTTCTCAGGCTTAGTTTAGGTGGGTTAAGGAGTCTGCTTAACGACCCTCCATATAATTTTGGCTTTCATATGATGCCCAAAGAATATTACCACTGGCATGTTGAAGTCTATCCAGCATTATCCATCTGGGCTGGCTTCGAGAAGAGCACCGGAATATATATCAACGTCGTACCCCCGGAGGAGGCTGCTAAATACTTAAGGGAAAAACTTGAGTCAGAAAAAGGAGCCCTCATCTACTAGGGTCAGATGACTTATTAATTGGAAGTCTCCGTATCGCCATGGAAAATAAAAATTGAGATTAAAGGCGGATATTATAGTCTGGCTGATTAACTGTAAATGCTAAGAACTTTCCTTATTCCACTAGCCGTCACAAAATATTTTCTGACTCCTGCACCCACCTTGACTTCGGCATATCCTTTTTCTATAAGTCTATTGAGGTTCTCCTCGACCCTCGGCTTTTCCATAGATGTCCAATATGATATTTCTTCGATTGAGAGCGCCCTTTCTGGATTTATTGCGCCAACATTATGCAGAATATAAAGAAGATATACATCGTCTGGGATTCGTGTTAATTTATCTTGCATAAAGATCACTCCCTAAGAGCTTTCTCATAAACTTCAATAGTTCTCCTCGCCACAGCCTCCCAGCTATACACTTCGTGAACCTTCCTTTTAGCATTTTGCACAAGCCAATGTGCATAGCCATGGTCAGATAAAATCTTATTCACACCCCACGCTATTGAGTCAGGGTTCTCCTTGTAAGCTAAGAAGCCAGTCTTATCATGCTCAATTATCTCTGCTAAACCACCAACGCTACTTGCAACTACGGGGATCCCGGCAGCCATCCCCTCCAGGGCAACTATCCCAAATGGTTCATAGACTGATGGTATCACCAGAACATCCGAGCTTAAAGTCAAGTCAATTACATCCTGGTCACTTAAGAACCCCAAAAATGTTATTTTATGGAGGCATCCAGTAGAATGTGCTAGATTCCAAAGGTTATCCTTAATCCAACCGTTTCCAATTATAACTATTCTAGCCTCCGGATGCCGCTCAATTATTTTTGGCGCAGCCATAATTAAATATTCTACGCCCTTTTGTGGGACGAGCCTTCCAATAAAGAGGACTATCCTCTCGCTTGGGTCTATTCCAAATCTCCTCTTAACGCTTTCACGGTCAACACTAACCTCATACTTTGCTATATCAATACCGTTTGGAATGACATCTATCTTCTCGCTTGGTAAACGGAAGTGACCTTTAATCTCACTCTTCATAGCGTTACTTGTCACAATCACCCTCTTTGACTCATAAGTTAGCCACCACTCAAATCCATCTATCAGAAATGAATCTGGGCTATGGAGACCCTGCGCCCTACCTACTTCAGTGCTGTGCATCGTTAATACAAGCGGCACCCTCAAATAATGTTTTGAGGCTATACTGGCGGGCGCGACGAGCCAGTCATGTGCATGAATTAAATTAAATCTCTCATGTTTACTAATGTCAGCAATCTTCTTCTCTATAAAATGATTAAACAGTAATACCCAGGTAATGAAGTTTGGGTGACCCAATTCTATGGGGACTCTGTGAATCTTTACGCCACCCCACTCTTCATAGGAGGGTGCTCCGGGAAACTCCAAAGTGAATATGTGAACAGTGTGTCCTTTCTTAGCGATCTCTCTTGTTAAACCTTCACAATGCCTTGATATACCGCCAACTATTCTTGGAGGGTACTCCCATGTAATCATGCAAATGTTCATTTATTTTAACACGCTTTTGTTTAAGCTTAAATTATTATTTTTAAAGAGCATTATAGAATATTAATCTTCCTATGGAAATCATTCCAGCGGCATTAAAATATAATTTCATTCTTGATCCGAGATAATATTCTTTATGGAATAACTTCTTTATACACTCTAATCGTGCCTTCAGCGACTTTCCTCCATGTAAACATTTCTAAAACCCTCTTTCTGGCATTCTCGCCGCATCTTCTTCTAAGATCTTCATCCTCTAGAAGAATTGTCACGAACTTTGCGATGTCGCTGGGGTCGTAAGGATTTATGTGAAAACCGGTTTGATTTGGCCCTGAGGGGATAACCTGTTCCCTCATGCCGCTCACGCCGCGGGCGCCGACGACGACGGGTTTACCCATACTCATCGCCTCGGTGCAAACTATTCCAAAGGGCTCGTACTTTGATGGAAAAATACAAACGTCAGCGGCAGCATAATACTTTATTCTTAAGTCCTCTGGCAAAAATTCATATTTAAGTATGACTTTATCCTGAAGATTAAGTCTAATCACCTCCTCTCTTAAGAGCTCCTCCTGCTCCCCAACACCAACTATAACTAGTTTAGCTTTTGGCACACGGCTTAAAATCTCCGGCATCGCCAGTATCAGTATATCTGCGCCTTTAACCCACGTTAACCTCCCTATAAATAGGATCATATATTCATCATCAGAGATCCCTAGGCTTCTTCTTAAGGCTAAAGCCTCCTCCCGAGGCACACTTCCCGGAGAATATTTCTCGGCGTCTATACCATTGTACACGACGCGAATCTTCTTCTCATCGTAGCCTAGGCTAACAAGGTGATCACGCATGGCATAGCTCACCGTTATTATTCTCTCAGCGTAGCCAGCCGCGAGTCTCTCCAAACGCTTTATAGTGTCCGAGCCATCACCAGTCCGCCCCTGCTCAGTGCTATGTACGTGGAATATAAGGGGCTTATTCAGCCCCCTGCTGGCTAATATCCCCCCTATCGAGCCAAGCCAGTCGTGCGCCGCGATTAAGTCGACTTTTCTCTTCTCCATTCTCACTAGATCGTTTACTAGCTTGCTGGCCGACAATATATTATAGAGAAATATGTCCCCGAAGAACTTCTTTCCATTCTCGTTCCATCTCTGTATTTCTTCTGGTATAAACATTGGTAGTAGTAGGCTAATATTCATGTTTTCGACTATTGGCCTATGTACCTCCACTCCTCCATATATGTCCCTCGTCGGGGCGTCCTTCGTATGCATGGCGAATACTGTGACATCATGTCCCATTCTAACAAGTTCCCTTGTTATGTATTCGGCATATGTCCCAAGCCCGCCGACGAGATACGGTGGATACTCATAGGTAAAGAATACTATCTCCATAGATTAACCATGGAAAACAAGAAGCCTCAGAGAATTTTAAATTTTTCTCATTTTTCAGAAAAAGATTTAACGAGTATTGCCAAGATATCTCATTAGGAGAAGGAGATACCTATGCTGGCATTTGTATTTGTCCGCGTCAATGTAGACGCCGTGTCAAAGGTTGCATCAGAGATATCGGAGATAAATAGTGTTAAAGAAGTATATGAGGTTACGGGCGACATCGACATAATAGTTAAGGTCTCGGCGCAGAATGTTGATGAGCTGAGCAGAATAGTATTTAAGATCAGAGAGATTGAGGGTGTTCAGGGAACTGATACAAGGATTGTATTAGTAAGCCATACTACTGGGTGATATTTTTGGAAAGAAAGATGATAGCTGAGCGCATAAAAGAGATGGAGGCAGCCGGGTTACCCAGAGAGGAAATTGTTAAGTCCCTTTACCTTGAGAAATACCCTATATTTGAGATAACAGAGACCCTAGGTCTCTCCTCTGGGGAGCTTTTGGCAATAAATGAGCGTTTACGCTTACATCTCTTGAGGTGCCCAGTCGGCCATAAATTCCTCGATGACCCCGTTCTTCATGCCCCTGACGCACACTACTGTATTGAGTGTAAGAGATGGTTCAACGAGTCGACATTAAGGGACGAAATAGACCTCGAGATTATAAGATTAAAAGAGAGGGAGTCCTCAAGACAGATTTGAGCGCTCATCCTTCTTCTCCTAACTTAACTTACTAAATTTCTTCAATTCTTCCAATCTCTTTTCTAATATAAATATTAAGATTTTTCTAGCGCTTTCTCCATCGTCTCCCAGATTCATAGGTAGACTTGATATTTTGGCGGCGAGATAATCATCGCCAATAACCTCAGAAATCCATCTCTTAAAATCACCCCTATTTAAGTGGAAAATTATTGATTCGACGTCCACTCTCTTTATTGCTTTATAGAAATCCTCAAGGCTTGTAACCAATATATCTGTTGGGACGCCGATTTGGCGGAAGAACCTAAAGCCTTTACCCGGCGGCACATGTCTTAATAAGCGCCTATATTTAGATTCTGGCTTATTAAGTTCCATTAGGCATCTCGCTCCAAAATCAAATAGAACCTCAATATACGTTCTGAAGGCTTCTATCGAGCTTCCATGCGGATTAAATAGGCTGTGGACTATGCCAGATCCCCCACCCTTAGTACACATGTAATGAAAGTGGTCACTTGTCTGAAGGTACCGCCAAACCTTAAGTAAATTAGGGTGGTTTACCTCTTTAACAAGAAGCCCAATCTTATTAAGTAGCATAAATGAGATCTCTTGTTGAGAGTTTCCTAGCCATGCGCTTAAGTCCCGCTCAACATCAGCCCACGAGATAGCGTCCTTTGGAGGAACATCTATTATGTCGCATGGGGCATACTTTTGAATAACTTCTCTAGGAGTGGACCAGCATAAATTATTCCACTTTGAAACCTCCATTGGAAGCCACCTAAGAAACTCAAGTATTCCGCTCTCAGCCCAGTAATGCTCGCCGAAAGTCTCATAATCTAGAAATATCACTATGACTTGACCAAGGGTATGGGCGAGCCAGGCTGCATACTTGTCTGCTGTTAAGGGCCACTGATCCCACCACGTTGATGCAAAGCGAAAACCTATATCGTCTGACAGCCTATAATTGCGCAATAGAAGGTTAATTAAGGAGCCCTTAGCCCTATACACATAATTTGGCGACCTCCAACCGAGTATTCTATCAACCCCCTCGGCGATCACTGCCTTAAATCCAAGAGATTCGGCGGTCTTAGCAACATCATTATTATATATGCACTCAGTATTCTCGAAGGTTTCCGGAACATAATTAAATAAATCTATAATAGCCTGTTTATGCATTCTAACTTGCTCAATGAGCTCTGATTCATCAAGATTATTTAGACTTGCTAGTGAGTGATAGTAAGGTTGACTTAATAGCTCGGCGCATCCCGTTTCAACAATTTGTTTAAAGAAGTCTAATAGACTTGGATTCCATCTCTCACATTGTTCAAGGAAGGTTCCAGAAAAACTGAAGGAGACTTTAAATGGTTTCCCTTCTCTACGAGATCTCTCTATCTGCTCTAAGATAATCTTGGTTGCTGGAAGATAGCATTTTTGAGAGACGCGCATGAAAATTTCCTTGTTTAAATGCTGATCAAAATAGAGATCAAAAAGATCCTTTACTTCAATATTTTTTAAGCCAATGGAGGTACCAAGTTCAAAACTACACTTCAATCTAAAAGGTTGATGAACCTCAAAAATCAGGCACACATCAACCAACTTCAATCACGCTAAGATCTTCCTTACAACCTCTCTGACTAAGGACCATTAAACACTCTTAACATCCAATTATTTCTTATTTCCTAAAATCTAACTTTTAAATATTTCATTTCGGTGGAAGGGTGCGCAACCTCATTATTAAGATATTTCTAGTAGAAAATTATGGTTTCAGAGGCATATAACCAATATATTTTTGGTAGCTACAGAATTGTTGGGGGCAAATTACGCGTGTCTCATATTAAAATATTGAAATTGAATTTGTGACCATGCGGGTTAAAAAAGAATAAAAGGGGATTTTTAATAAAGATGTTTGTGGTAGGCTTTGAGTAAAATGGATAACCTAGTTATTATTAAGGTTGGAACAAGTAGCATAACTAAGGATGATGGTAGCCTGGACTTGGATGCGATGCGCGACCTCGTGGATCAAATTGCGGAAGCTATTAACATGGGTTATAAGATAATTCTCGTGACCTCAGGCGCAATTGCCTCGGGACTAGCCGAGCTCACGATTAAACCAAAGCCAAATGATATAGTTTTTAAGCAGGCCTGCGCGGCGGTCGGCCAAGCAATCCTTATGGAACATTACCGTCAGCTCTTTAAGCGTCATAACTTAAAAGTTGCCCAAGTCCTTTTGACAAAAGAGGACTTGGCGAACAGAGTCTCATATATACATACATGCAATGTCCTCGATAGGTTACTTGGTTTAGGCGTTATACCAATAATAAATGAGAATGATGTCACATCCGTTGATGAGATAATGCCAGTTATGAGGGGCTATAAAGTTAACTTCAGCGATAATGACATACTCTCAGTCTTAATAGCAAATGCGGTTCAGGCGGATTTAATTATAATTCTATCCGATGTTGATGGACTCTACAATGCTAATCCATTGAAGAGAGAAGATGCTCAAATAATCCCGGTTGTTGAGAAGATAACTCCTGAACTTAAGGCGGCCGCTGAGGGCAAGAGCTTGCTTGGTAGGGGCGGTATGAAGACTAAGCTAGAGGCTGCTGAAATAGCTATGCAAAGCGGGATACCATTAATAATTGCAAATAGTAGGAGAAAAAATGTAATAATAGATGTTCTGAGGAAGGGGGGTGTGGGAACATACTTTAAGCCACTTGGTAGAATGCCGAGCATAAAGAGGTGGATAGCCTATGGGGCTGGAGCCAAGGGAGCCATTAAAGTTAATGAGGGGGCTAAGCAAGCAATCCTTAATGGCGCAAGTCTGCTGGCGGTGGGCATAGAGTCAGTTGAGGGTCAATTTAAAATCGGTGACGTTGTTAGCATTCTTGGCCCCAATGGAGAAGAGTTTGCGCGCGGCATAGTTAACTACTCAAGCGATGAACTAAACCTCATTAAGGGCTTAAGAACTTCGCAGATAGAAAAGGTTTTAGGGTACATTAGGAGAAAAGAAGTAATTGTTAGAAAGCTTATGTATGTGTTTGGTGAGGCTGAGAAGAATGACTGAAGATATAAGCGGCCTCATTCTAAATATATGTAAGAAGGCCAAAGAGGCCTCCTACATTTTGGCGAAACTGCCGACCGAGGTTAAGAATAGGGCGCTATATAATATGGCCGATGCATTAGAAGCCCACGCTGATGAGATTCTAGAAGCCAATAGGAAGGATGTTGAGGCTTCTAGAGCGAGTGGTCTCAAGGAATCTCTTCTCGACAGACTATTTTTAAATAAGTCGAGAATATCAAAAATGGCTCAATGCCTAAGGGAGGTTGCTGAACTACCAGATCCGGTTGGCCAAATAGTTAAGACATGGGTTAGACCAAATGGTCTCATAATTGGGCAGATTAGGGTGCCGCTAGGTGTAGTTGCGGTGATATATGAATCGCGCCCGGACGTCACTTCAGATGCAACTGGAATATGCATAAAATCTGGAAACGCAGTTATACTAAGAGGCGGCTCAGAGGCAATAAACTCTAACGTAGCCATAGGAAGAATCCTAAGCGAGGCTGCCGTGAAGTCCGGTATCCCTGATGGCGCAATACAGGTTGTTCCGACCACCGAGAGGAGAGCAGCCTTCGAGCTTATGAGGATGAGGGACTATGTAGATTGTCTCATACCGAGGGGTGGAGCAGACCTTATTAGAGCAGTAATAGAGAATGCGAAGGTTCCAGTCATCGAGACGGGGATCGGTAATTGCCACATATATGTTGAGAGCGATGCTGATCTTGATATGGCGGAAAAAGTGATAATTAATGCTAAATGTCAGAGACCTGGAACATGTAATGCCGCCGAGAAACTTCTTGTTCATAAGGATATAGCCCCGGTCTTCCTACCAAGAATTATTAGCGCCCTGCGTGCACATGGTGTTGAGGTTAGGGGTTGCGAGGAGACCAGAAGAATTGTTCCAGATGTTAAGCCTGCAACTGAGGAGGATTGGTATACAGAGTACCTAGACTTAATTATCGGTGTTAAGATTGTAAACGGTCTATATGAGGCGATAGCGCACATAAATAAGTATGGGACGAAGCACTCGGATGCCATAATCACATCGGACTTTAATAAGGCTCTCCGCTTCATCCGGGATGTTGATTCTGCAGCCGTATATTGGAATGCCTCAACGCGCTTTACTGATGGAAATCAATATGGGCTTGGCGCCGAGATAGGCATAAGCACGCAGAAGCTTCATGCCCGTGGACCGATGAGCGTAGAGCACCTCACAAACATTAAGTATTTCATTTTAGGCAGGGGGCATATAAGAGAATCTTAGGCTTGTCGATGCTTTTGTATCCAAGGCATCTAAACTAAAAGCAATTTTTTCCCGGCCCCTCTAGCAAGTGATAATATTTATGTTTGCTGAAAGAAAGATTTTAATCGTGATCCTAAAGAATACGCAGGAGGAAGCCAATGCCGAAATTGAAAATATTTGTAGAGAGGCGAGGGTGCCGCGGGCAATAGTTTTAGATACGTTAAATAGGCTTTATGAATCTGGGCTTTTAAGAATAGAACGTGATAAAGTGTTTGTTGATGGAGAACAGCGCTTAAAGATTGCTGTGAAATCTATAAATTTAGGGTCTGACGTTGAGAGGGTTGCAAGGTTTTTAACTTGGTCTGAGTTTGAGCAGTTCTCAAAAGCACTATTAAAGTTAAATGATTTTACGGTTATAACGAATTTTCGTTTTAAGTGGCTTGGGAAGAGATGGGAGATAGATATGGTTGGTGCTAGGAAGCCCATAATTGTCTCAGCGGACTGCAAGCACTGGCGCTCCAGGTGGTCTGGATCCGCAAGCTTCAAAGCCGCTAAGAGTCAGGCTGAGAGGACAAAGGCTCTGGCTGAGACGTCGAGACATATTAGGAGCAGGATTGGCATAAGCGGATGGGAATACGCGTACTTTGTGCCAGTAATCCTCTCACTACACCCATCACAATGCAAGTTCTATGAGGGGACGCCAATAGTACCAATATTGCAGCTCAATGATTTCCTCCAAAATCTTATAGTTAACCTGAATGAGGTGAACCACTTTTACATCTCATATACTTAGCTTTTTCTTTGGAAAGAACTTTATAAGATTTTTAGTCTACTAGTAATCCAGAAATGGTGGAAATTATGTCGCGGTTAAATAATGAGCTTATTGAGATAGTGAATGTTTCAATGCCTTTCCCGGCCGAAGTTATAAGGGCTTACTCGCGCCTCGGAAATGTCTTCACAAGCGGTGATCTTGCGAGGGAGGCTGGGATATCAAATTCGACGGCCAAGTACTATATTAGAAAGATGATTAAGATGCACATGATCTCGAAGGTTCCATATAAGAAAAAGTACCAGAAATACGCGAACGCAAAGAATTTCTCGGATTGGCTTATGGATCTGATAAGGCTAGTTATAAGGCCGCTTGAGGAAAAGAAGTAGTTTTAATGGTGCTGGAGATTGTCTCTTAGGGAGTTGGCCGCAAAAAAGGGGAGAAGAGGCAATGTTAGGCGCGGTAGAATTCTAACGCTAAGAGAAATTAAGCGGATGAAGAAGCGGGGCTATCAGGCTGAGAGGGATCTAGTCAAGAGGCTCCGTGATATAGGATTTAAGTCGGTTAGAATTCCAGTATCAGCGCCTAGCAGTGAGCCCCTACCAGACGTATTTGCGGTGAAGGATGACTGCATAGTGGCGTTCGAGGTTAAGGCCCCAAGCCGTGGAAGAGCGTACTTTCCAAGGGATCAGGTAAAGAAACTATTTGATTTTTTAGAAATTTTCGAGGCTTATCCAAATAAGATGGCTATTTTAGCGGCAAAGTTTCCTCATAAGTGGATTTTTAAGCGGATAGAAATTGTTGATGACTATTCTATTAGCAGGGATGAGGAGAGCAACTTAAGGCTTGAGACAATTTAGCAGGCACAGAATAAAATTTATAACCACACTGCTTTTTCCTCTCTAATTAAAAGACGGTGAAAATGTAAATTGTCTCTTGAACTGCAGGATTTAAAGGATCTTGAATTTCTGTGTGGATGGAGCGGATTTTGACGAAACCCTTAGGAGTATGGTTGAAGAGGACCTAATTATTGACTATGGTAATACTATTAAATTGACGGAGAAGGGTGCTAAAATAAACTCTGAATGGAAGAGTTTCCTCTATAAGGATGAGCCAATATTGGAAGTTATCGTTGGCATAGCAGATGGCTCTATTACCAGCCTTATAGTGATAATTTCATCGCTTATAGCTGGTCTAACATCCAAAGTCGCGTTCATCGTCTCCCTGCTAAGTCTGGCAGTCGTTGCCCTAACGAACTTCTCAAGCTTTCTTCTAGGTGGAATAACTGAGGACTTGGCTGACCTAGCGACGTTGCAGAGTTTAGTAACTTATAGTTTAAGTGGTGTATCTGATGCTAATAAGAGGGAGAGAGCTCTGCTATTAACAAGAGGAATTTTTAACCTATTACGCGCCAAGAGAAACAGGTCTAGCATGCTATCTTCTTTAGTCTGCGGCGTAACAACATTCCTATCTGGCATAGCTCCCTTAGCGATCTTCCTATCATTTCCCTACCCCATTGACATACTCCTCTCTCTCCCTATAATCGGAGCAATGGCAGGTCTTTTCCTAGTATACTATCGCTCCCGTAAAACGAAAATGCCGTGGAAAATAATCCTCTTTCAAACGATTGTAGTGATAGTTATTGCTGTGGTGGTTTCACTATTGCTTGGCGCTTACATATGATTTCCGCTAACTCAAAAGGGGCTAGATTCTTTTTCCCTTACATTTAAACGTTTTGTTGGGGGTCAATCTCTTAATTGGCGCCGAATGGATGAGCATATTAAAACCAAGAACACTATTTTTAAACATGCTGTTATGAGTCTAGTGTTGAGTACCCATTAAATGTATATGTGTCTCTCTTTAATGTGTTGACCGCGTATATTTATTTGGAAGCCGCACCTCGGGCACTTTTTATCATCCGTAATATTGTAGCGTGTGACGCCGAACCCATACCTCTTTACTAGGATTTCGTTACAGTTTGGGCAGTACGTGTGTTCATATTTATGGCCTGGAACGTTGCCTATATACGGGTATAGTATGCCCATGTTCTTAGCCATCTTATAGGCATCCTCAAGGGTCTTAATACTCGTCACCGGATTGTTAAACTTGTATGCCGGGTAATATCTAGTGAAGTGAAGGGGTGTGTCCGGGCCGACCTCCTTAATGGCTCTCTCAATTATGCCCCTCAGACACTCCTCATCATCATTAACGCCTGTGATTACAAGGTTTACTAGCTCAACATGGAAACCCATCCTCTTAGCCTCCTTAGCGTTTCTCCAAACTTTTTCGGCATCTATCCCTACACAGAACTTTTCATAAACCTCCCGATCCCCCTTGATGTCAATCTTCAGACCGTCCATCCCAGATTCCCAAAGAGCCCTTAAGGCTTCAAGGCTCATGTAACCATTAGAGACATAGCATGCATATAGCCTCCTCTCACGCCTAATCCTAAATGCTTCGAGGTTCCAGTCAGTTAGGAGAGTTGGCTCTTGGAAGCTTGAGCAAAGACCCTTATCGCCATATTGAAGGGCTAAGTTAACGATGCTCTCTGGCGAATAGTAATTTGCTTGCTTTGGGTTTGGCGGGAACTTTGAGAGCTCCCAGTTTTGGCACCAGGGGCAAAGGAAGTTGCATGACCACGTCGAGTATGTGAGGGCGGTTGAGCCAGGCCAGTAGTGGAAGAATGGCTTTATCTCTATGGGCCTGCTCTCTATAGCGCTGAGGACACCATAAACGACTGTATATAGCCTGCCATTAATGTTTAGTCGCGTCCTGCAGAAGCCGCTCTCCCCCGGAGTAACTATACACCTTCGCTCACACAATGTGCACTCAATCTTATCGCCAGAAACCCTTCTATAGAAGAGGGATTCACGCACATTAGGTAGTCTAAGAATATCCTCCAATTCCCTTCTCAACCCACTAAAAATAAAATCACCATTTAATTAATCTTTATATTTCTTTAAATCCTTAGCTTCCGAATAATTTTCCACGGTGGGCTTGGAGTGGTTGCCAGGGTTAAAAATAGGGAGGAGATTCTCAATAATGCGTTATCTGAGGGCGACCGCAGGGCTAGGGAGATAGCCTTAAACTCTATTGAGAGGGCTGTTGAGGCAGCCGACCCAAAGAATATTGTTTACTCAAGGGTTAAGGTCGTTGAGGGGAAGATGATTATTAATGGAGAAACTTTCAACCTTGAATCCTTTAAGAGGATCTTTGTTGTTGGCGGCGGCAAGGCTAGCGGGTATATGGCTGAGGCCATAGAGGAGATTCTCGGCGATAAGATAAACAATGGAATAATTGTTATTCCACATGGAACTTCGGGGAACTTTAATCTCAGATTTATTAAGGTTCATGAGGCGAGCCACCCAATTCCAGATGAGGATAGCGTTAAGGGGGCTAGAAGGATTCTTGAATTGGCTGAGCGCGCTGAGGAATCGGATCTAATCATGTGCCTAATCTCTGGGGGCGGCTCGAGCCTAATGGCTTATCCCCATGATGGAATATCTCTCGAAGATAAGAGGAGGGTCACGGATATTCTTCTCAAGTGCGGCGCAAAGATAGATGAGATAAACGCTGTTAGAAAGCACCTCTCAGGGTTTAAGGGCGGGCGCCTAGCTAGGGTAGCATACCCAGCAACAGTAATAAGCCTACTGCTTTCAGATGTGATAGGAGACCCATTAGACGTGATAGCCTCGGGGCCAACCGTTCCAGACCCAACAACGTTCAGGGATGCAATAAACGTTCTAAAAAAATATAATGTCTGGAATGATACCCCAGAAACCGTTAGAAACTTTTTGGTTAGTGGAGATGGGGGTTTAGTTGAGGAAACCCCTAAAGCCGGGGATCAATGCTTTAAGAGAGTGCATAATTTTGTGATCGGGAATAATAGGCTCGCCTGCATGGCTGCCATAGATGAGCTTAGAAGGGAGGGGTTAAACACACTTCTACTAACGACTTACATGGAAGGTGAGGCGCGGGTTATAGGCTCATTCTTTGGCAGCATAATTAGGGAAGTTATAGTTTCTTGGAGTCCAATTAGGCGCCCAGCTGGCATAGTTGCTGGTGGGGAGACGACTGTCACGGTGATCGGAAAGGGTAAAGGTGGAAGAAACCAGGAGATAGCCCTTTCATCCGCGCTACGCATATCCGGGATGAATGGGGTCGCCATAGCATCCTTCAGTACTGACGGCATTGATGGGCCGACGGATGCCGCTGGAGCTATCGCTGACGGATCAACGATCGAACGTTCTAGGATGATGGGCCTTGATGCCGAAGGCTACCTATTTAACAATGACTCCTACACGTTCTTCAAACACCTAGGGGATCTTATCTTTACTGGCCCAACGGGCACCAACGTCAATGACGTAACAATATTAGTAGCGTTGTAAAATGCGAGTTTTTGAGAAGCTTAACTTTTTTTATAAATGATCTTAGCCGATCTTACGGGCGATCTCTGCTATTATCTTAGCGACTGAGACAGAGTCCTCTCCAAAAATAACTATCATTGGCTCCTTGCCAATGTCACCCCTATGATATATTACGTCTGGAACTCCCCCAATCCTACTTATTGCCTGTTTAACGCCCCACGGGATTGTCATGCACTCAACGCGCTTTATCTCCTCCGGCTCCTCAGACCTCTCATAGAATGATATCTTTAATCCCTTCTCTCTAAGGGCATTGAGTATCTCCTCTGAGTATCTTAAGTTTACTGCAGCCCTTTTTCTGGCATCATACTTCATGATCTCTAGTAAATATCGGGCTAGATGGCTTGATGCGCCGAACTCTGGGCATGAGACCGCTCTAACACCACTAAAGACTTTTACTAGCCTACCAGGTATGGCAGCCACGTCATCAGCGCTATCAGCGTATGATAGAGCCATAGCGATATTCATGCCAACTTCCGGCACCAGCACAGCAATGCCCGGCGTAGACTCAAGTATAACCTTCGCCTCAGCAACATTTCTTAGAACATGATACCTTTCAGTCTCCTTGTAGAGCTGGGCCATTGGGTTAACTGGACCAGCTCCTCTGCCAATATTAAAGCCGAACCTTATTGCCTTAGTGATAAACTCCTTAGCGAGCTTAACCGCCGAGATGAGATCCATCCCTCTGGCAATGTAGGCCGCTATCGCCGCCGAGAAGCTGCAGCCGATGCCGTGAGTAGTTTTAGTCTGTATTCTTGGCGCTCTGAAGATGCTAAATTCGCCCTTATAATATAATATGTCAATTGAATACTCGGTCTCCTCAATATGCCCACCTTTAATGACAACAGCCTCCGGGCCGAGGGCATGTATCCTTCTGGCAGCCTCTTTCGCGTCCTCAATATCTCTTATATTTATTTGGGCAAGTCTCTCAGTCTCAAACCTGTTCGGCGTAACTACCGTGGCAATTGGAAGAAGATATCTCTTTAATGCTTCCTCCGCTTCAGGCTTTAGGAGTTGCGCCCCTGACTTGGCAACCATAACCGGGTCGACGACGAGCGGGAATCTGTATTTTGAGACCTCCTCCGCGACAGCCCTAATAATCTCTACGGAGTATAGCATTCCAGTCTTCCCAGCGTCTATCCTCATATCCTCAGCAACCTGCCTGATCTGCTCCCTAACAATCTCCGGCCTGAGACACTTTATATTCGTCACTGAATAGGTATTTTGGGCTGTAACACAGGTTATTGCAGTTGTACCATGAACTCCAAGGGCGGCGAAGGTTTTCAGGTCGGCCTGTATCCCAGCGCCTCCACCAGAGTCACTCCCAGCGATAGTGATGGCGACTGGAATCCTAACCCCCACAAGACTCCTGAGCATACATGGTTCTCCCATAAAACACAAACTCTTAGGGACAAGGAGCCCTCAAATAATCCTTTAATAGTTTTATTGCGCAATACTCTGAGCACATTGAGCAAGTCTCAGGTTTCGTCAATTTCACCCTTGTGCGGATCTCAAGAGCCTTTTTCGGATCCAATGCATTCTCTATCTGTCTCTTCCAGTCAAGGTTAGCCCTAGCCTTAGCTATTTCTAGGTCCCTGCTTGCTGCCTTGCTGCCCAACCTAACTATGTCGGCTGCGTGGGCCGCTATTTTGGCCGCTATAACGCCCTCCTTAACATCCTCCACTGAGGGGAGGCCGAGGTGCTCCGCTGGGGTGACGTAGCAAAGGAAGTCTGCGCCAGCTAAGCCCGCCAGGGCTCCCCCAATTGCCGCTACAATATGATCGTAGCCCGGAGCTATTTCAGTTACAATTGGACCGAGAACGTAGAATGGAGCATCCTTGCAAATAGCCTTTGCCAATTTAATATTTGTCTCAATATGATTTAGCGGGAGGTGGCCCGGGCCCTCAACCATCGCTTGCACGCAGGCCCCTCTCGCTCTCTCCACGAGTCTTCCAATAGTTAATAGCTCTTGTATTTGGAAGTGATCTGTTGAGTCAAAGATGCATCCCGGTCTCAATCCATCTCCTAGACTTAATGCGAAATCGTACTTCGCAGCCATCTCTAAGAGGTAATCATAGTTCTCGTATAGTGGGTTTTCTTTGCCGTTATGGAGCATCCATGCAGCTATGAACACTCCACCCCTACTAACTATCCCGGTTAGGCGAGGCTGCTTCGCAAGATTCTCAATAATTTCTTTTGTGACGCCGCAGTGAACTGTCATAAAGTCTACGCCGTCTTTTGCATGCTTCTCTATGACGTTGAATATGTCGTCTTCGCTCATGTGGACTATTGAGCCCTTCTTTCTGGCGGCCTCTATAGCGGCCTGATAAATGGGGACTGTCCCGACTGGAACGTTGATAGATTTTAGGATCTTCCTCCTGACCTCATCTAGATCTCCACTGGTGCTCAGATCCATGATGGTGTCAGCGCCATACTTGACCGCTATAGAAGCCTTCCCAACCTCGAGGTTTAAGTCGCATAGGTCTGGGCTAGTACCAACGTTTGCATTAACCTTTATCCTCAGCCCCCTCCCAATACCGATGGGGCGGCTATTCTCTCTCATAATGTTCCGTGTTATTATAACTGAGCCCTCAGCAATACGAGCGCGTATATTCTGTGGTGACTCTCCCTCCTCTATGGCGACTAGGCGCATTTCTTCGGTCTCACGTCCCTCCACAGCGGCTTTCATTTGCGTTGGCACATAATTCCCCCACTAAAAACAGGTTATTCTAAGATCTTAAAGGAAAATGTCTCAAGCGGTGATATTTGCTTTTCTATCTTTTGAGTATTAAAAGACCGATAATACTTAAGACTGGAGAAAATGAGACCCCACACAGCAATTCGTTAACTTTCTTCTGCAGTTGGCGGATAATCATAACTATGGAGAACGGTTCATCCATGCTGATTGGCCAAAAATATCTCTAACCAAAAATAGCTTTCTTTTTATAAAGGGGATCTTTTGCGAGGAGAATTATTCTCGGCGCTTTCGGGTTTAAAGATGTTTAGATTCGCTAGCTTTTATAGCGTCTTCAAATACTAATAGGTCTAAAAGCCCATGTCCGCTGAAGCATAAAACTATTGTTTTCTGAGCATTTCTTCTTCTGCACTGCCGTGCCTCAACTATTGCTTGCTTGATCGCGTGGGATGTCTCTGGAGCCGGAACAGCTCCCTCAACTCTCGTAAATATTTTTGCTGCCTCAAGAACTTCCTCCTGCGAGTAGGCAGCCGTCTCAACTAGGCCCTCCCTGATTAATAGCGATAGGGTCGGTGCGGCGGCATGATACCTCAGCCCAGCAGCATGTATCGGCGGGGGCACATAGCTCCTCCCGACAGTATACATCTTTAGCATTGGTAAGTATCCGGCCGTGTCCCCATGCTCATAAACATAGTTTCCTTTAGTCATCTTCGGAGAGGCCTTCGACTCAACGCCAATAAACCTCGTATCCTTGAAGTCCCCATCCCTAAGTCTCTTTCCAATGAATGGGAACGTGAAGCCTGCGAAGTTGCTTCCTCCGCCTACACAGCCAATCATTATGTCCGGGTTCTCTCCCAGCTCCTTAAGCTGCCGCATTGTCTCTAAGCCTATAATGGTCTGGTGTAGTAAAACGAAGTTCATTACGCTGCCGATAGCGTACTTTACGTCCTCATGCTTCATACACGTTTCAATAGCCTCGGAGATAGCTATCCCAAGGGAGCCAGGGTGCTCCGGATTTTCTTCCAAAAGCTTTCTACCAATCTCCGTGCGTTCACTCGGGCTTGGAATAACCTCGGCGCCATAAAGGTTCATCAGAGTCCTCCTATATGGCTTACTTAGATAACTGCTTCTAGTCATAAACACCAAGCACTTTATGTTGAACATGGCGCATGCATAGGCTAGGGCTGAGCCCCACTGCCCGGCGCTAGTCTCAGTTGTGAGCATACGGACATTCCCTTTCTTGGCATAGTATGCTTGTGCTAACGCGGTATTGACTTTATGGCTTCCAGCCGGGCTCAAGTCCTCACGCTTAAAGTATATTTTCGCTGGGGTATCAAGGAACTTTTCAAGTTTTTCAGCCCTTACCAGGGGCGTCGGTCGACCTATCCGCCTATAGGAATCTAAGGTCTCTGAGGGTATCTGAACATATCTTTCGGCAGTGAACTCCTGGTCCAGTAATTCCGGGAGGAAGAGTTTCGCTAGCAGTTCAATCCTAGAGAAGATGTAATCGTCTTCTGGATCCCTTGGGGGAGGAAGCGGTCTTGGTAGATCCGGGACAATATTATACCAGTAGTTTGGGAGGCTGTGCATACCTATACCTTCAACGCACTTTTTAAGCTAACAACATAGTTCTTTAAGTCTTCCCTGATAACCGTCTTCACCTTCTTTTGGCTTATTAATCTAATTATTGCGCTCCCGACGACTACCCCGCTTGCACCAGCCCTTACGCAGTCCATGACCTGCAACGGCTCACTTATTGCGAAGCCCACGAATAGGGGTGTATCAGCTATAAGATTCTTCACAATTCTAATGTTCCTGCTAATTGATATGGGTAGGAGAGTTCCAGTAGAAGCCATCACTCCAAGATAAATGAACGCCGGGTCCAGCTGAGCCAGCCTAGATATGAGGTTATGCGGGAAGGAGCTTGTAACAAAAAATATTGGGCTGAAACCATACTTATTACAGTACCTTATATATGTATCTAATTCCTCCGGGTAATCTATAAGTAGGTCTGGAAAGAGTACGCCCTCAGCACCAGCATTTTTAGAATAATCCACAAATTTTTCTAGGCCGACGCTCTCAGCATATTCAAAGTATGTGAAGACGATCTTATGACTTAACTTAAACTCCTTTATAATATTGAAGCTTTTCTCAAGTGTTGCTCCGCCTTCTAAAGCTCTCTTATAGCTCGCCTTAATCGTCAGACCATCATACTTTGGCTTGGCCATTGGAATCCCAAACTCGAAGATATCAACTCCGCCCTCAGATAAAATATTTATAGTCTCCCAGTCTACATAGGGATCCCCTGCAGTCAAATAAGCCATGAGCGCTCTCCCTTTAAGAGTCTCCCTAAGGGTGCCCAGCATAGCACCTCAACCTTAGCCAAATCTTC
Organism: Bathyarchaeia archaeon; assembly: GCA_038817885.1. Lineage (GTDB taxonomy): Archaea > Thermoproteota > Bathyarchaeia > Bathyarchaeales > DTEX01 > DTEX01. Next base: position 77,614 of record JAWAZE010000001.1, read on the forward strand.
CCGGCCTCGCCTACGCTCTTAAACTTTATTCTTCTTACGCTAGGGATCGGTCTCTCCAAGCATGCATGCGGCATTAGCAATTATTAACATGAAGGGACATATTTAATCCTTTCTGAACAAAAATATACATCAGAAAACCAAAACTAACGCAAGACCTAAAGAAAGGTATCTAGTAACAACTACAACTATTCCGCCTGAAAAGTCTCATCAGCCTGCTAGAGATCTTGCTGAAGATGGGGGAGGGATATCCTTAGTTTCATTGCCTGAATATTTTTATTCTTAGATGAATGAAAATTTTTTTGAAAAGATATCAACCATTTGGGGAGTTTGCAATACCCTAGCTGATTTAGGGGATAGGTGTTTTGTCTAGTCTCGTTAAGTTACTTGAGCTTAAGAGGAGGGTTTTAAAGGATATTAGCGTTCAGCTCAGCCCAGAGTGTAAGCTTAAGGCTAGTAAGGATCACCACGCTAAGAGGAGACCTAGACCATGCGGCATGACGATACACACTGGCATCGGATGCAACTACCTCTGCATATACTGCTATATCTATGATATGGGCTTCCCAGCCGAGCCAAAGCCATACCCGCTAGAGCCAAGGGAGATGACTTATGCCCTTGCACTAAACCCGTATGTCATCCCAGAAAGAACCCTAGCCGCATACGGCTCAGTGACAGAGCCATTCCTGCCAGAGACCGCTGGATACGCAATCAGCTACATGAGGGAGGTATATAAGTGGCTTAAACTCCCAACACAGGTCTCAACAAAAGCCATCCTAACAGAGGAAATCTTAAGAGGAATCTCCTCCGGGGACCTAAAGACAAGCATACTTGTGACGGCCATAACCATATCTAATAGGAGGATTGAGCCGAGGGCGCCAGATCCAGCCAAGAGGATCAAATCAGCTGGGCAAGCATCAAAAATGGGCTTAGGCGTTTCCCTCTTCATGAGACCAATAATTCCGGGTGTAACAGATGTTGAAGCAGGAAAGATTCTTAAGCTCGCCGTAGAAAGCGGAGTAAAATCCGTTGTCCTCGGGTCGCTGAGGGCTACTGAGAGAATCCTTAGAAATCTCGATCGTTGCGGTGCCAATGTGGACGAGATTAAGAGAAGGCTAACCAGACCTCTAGCTGGCTCCACGCAGATTGAGGTTAGATTAGCGGATCAAAAAGGAAGAATAAAGAGGATTGCAGAAGACCTTGGCCTTATGGTCTTTAGGGCTGCCTGCGAGGCGAACATCTATGAGCATGGGAAGCACTGCGCCATGTGTAACATGGGCCCATGCAATAAGGATGTTAAGCCAGAACCAGTCGAGAGCAGCGACATTGAGGATCTGCTAGAATACTTAGGCATACATTACATGGACGTTAATGTGACAGATACTGTAGTTAAGGTAACCATGAAAGAGAGAAAGGAAGGAAATGTGCTGAAGCATATTATAGCCGCGGCAACATATCGAAAAGTCATCCTAAAACACTAGGGAACCTTGGTTTAGCATTTTGATCCCACCCTAGTAACACACCACATTAGGCAATTAAACCTTTCTCAGAGAAAGTTTATGGTGGCTGATTGCGAAAGGGCGCCTTTCAGTAACAGTTACGAAACCAATGATTATGTTAACAAAATATTTACGAAATGATCTATAATTTTCTTTAATTAGGAGCGCGCCATAACATGCTTAAGGCAGTTATCTATGCGAGAATATCTACCGAAGACCGAACCGTTGAGAATCAGCTGCTCGTCCTAAGGGAGTACGCTAAGGGCAGAGGGATTGAGGTTCTCGGGGAGTTTGTAGACGTGGGCGTCAGCGGCTATGAGATTACGCCCGAGAGAAGGGAAGGCTGGGTTAAGGCTGTTGAGACGGCGAGGAAGCATGGTGCAGCGTTGCTGGTCTTCGGCTTAGATAGGATAGCGCGGAAATACGATTATCTCGTTAAGGCCCTTGAGGATTTAAGGGCTTATGGCATACAGGTAATAGCCTACCAGGAGGAATGGCTCCAATTCCTCGCAGCCATACCAGATGAAGCCCTTAGAAGACTGATCTTCGACATAGTTGTTAGGGCTCTAGCCTATGGATACCAGAAGTATGTTGAGAGCCTAAAGGATAAGATTAGGGCTGGGATGGAGAGAGCCCGGCAGAGGGGAAAGCACGTCGGTAGGCCGCCCGCCGTCCCAGATGAATTTCTAGTGAAACTGATTAAAAAGTATCATGGGCTGTCAAAAAAGGATCTCTGGCGCATAGCTGTAGCAGAGGGTTACAAGATATCGTATCCAAGATTCATAGTAAAGATAAATAGGTTATTAAAAAACATTAATTTATCCTAAGGATATCGCTCATTAGGCTGATAAGATTTTTTCAAGGGTGTTTACATCAGCTTCTATCTCAATTGGTTTTGGGAATTGCCTTAAAATTATATCTGGATCCTTCAGTCCATGCCCAGTAGCCACGCAAACAACAAGATCATCCTTCTCAATCAGTCCGCTTCTTGAGATCTTGATTAGCCCAGCTATGGCGGCTGCACTTGCAGGCTCAACAAATATTCCCTCAAACCTTGCTAGGAGCCTCTGAGCAGCCAGTATTTCCTCATCAGATACGGTTTCAGCCAGCCCGCCAGACTCTCTAATAGCCCTGGCGGCCTTCTTCCAATTTACTGGTGAGCCAATTCTTATGGCTGTCGCAATAGTTTCAGGCTTCTCCACAAACTTGATCTCGCTCGACCCCATCTTCATCATGCTGGCTATCGGAGCAGCCCCTTCAGCTTGTATTCCAATCATTTTAGGCAGCCTATTAATTAGGCCCATTATATACAGCTCCCTAAATCCCTTCCATATAGCGCTTATGTTCCCAGCATTCCCAACTGGAACAATAACTTTATCCGGAACTTTGCCGCCGAGTTGATCCCATATCTCAAAGGCTATAGTCTTCTGTCCCTCAAGCCTATATGGATTTATGGAGTTAAGCAGATAAATTGGCTGGGTCATACATAAATTCTCAACTATCTTCAGAGCGTCGTCAAAGTTCCCCTTAACTTGGATAACTCTTGCACCATAAACTATCGCCTGAACGAGCTTTCCAAGGGCCACTTTACCAGAGGGTATAAGAACGATGCATTCTAATCCGGCCCTAGCCGCGTAGGCTGCTAGAGAGGCTGATGTATTGCCAGTTGAGGCGCACGCAACGCGTTTCATACTCATCTCAAGAGCTTTTGTTACACCTACAGTCATACCCCTATCCTTAAAGCTACCAGTCGGGTTCTCACCCTCATTCTTAACGTAAACCTCTCTTAACCCAAGATACCCTCCAAGTCTATCACATTTATTTAGAGATGTCCCCCCCTCACCTAAAGTCACAATCTTACATCTATCAATTATCGGCAGCAGCTCGGCATAACGCCAAACCGATAGCGCCCTCTCCATCCATTTTGAGACAACCTCGGGCTTCATCAAATCCCTATTATACTCCACTGAGAGTAGATCCCCGCACCTACGGCAAAAATAGACAACTTCGCTTGACAAATATATTGATCCACAATTTATACACGCGAGATAAAATAGTTCCCGGTCGCCCATTTTCACTGGCACCATTGCACCAACCTACGCCGCCAACCTTATCTGGTTAAATAGGATTATTTAAAAGCTTCTAAAGATAACAATAATTGAGGAAGGAAATGTTAACTCTAATGTGCACTAAATGTCATGAAGAATTTGAGACTAAAGGTCAAGGATATAGATGCAGAAATTGCGGCGAGATTGGAACACTTGAATATAAAGTCGACTATGAATCCCTTGGAAAAGTTAATTTCACCGGGGACTTTAGCTTCTGGAGGTATAGAAGTCTCCTTCCAAGGGTAAAGAATTATGTATCGTTGCACGAGGGTGGAACACCATTATATAGGGCTGAGCGCTTAGCTAGACGCCTTAAAGTCTCACAATTATACTTAAAAGATGAGACGCGAAACCCAACAAACTCTTTTAGAGACAGAGCTGCCGCACTAATAGTCTCAAATATGCTTGATCTTGGCTACACGGCAGCTGTCTGTGCATCAAACGGGAACATGGGCGCCGCGCTGGCAGCATACTGCGCAAAGCATGGAATAGCCTGCCATGTAATAATACCGAAGAACGTTGACATCGGAAAACTAGCCCAGATGATAATCTACGATGCTGTTATTGAGGAGCACGGAGAGACCGTTGACGACTCGATAAAAAAGGCAATAAGCATTTCTGAGAAGACTGGCTGGTACCAAGCCACATCAGCCATAAACCCGCTCACGATTGAAGCGCAGAAGACCATAGCCTTTGAGATAGCCGAGCAAGTCGGGGTGCCAGACGTTATAATCGTGCCCATGGGAAGCGGAGGAACAATATACTCTATTTGGAAAGGCTTCCGTGAACTTAATGATCTCGGAATAATTAACGGCACACCGAGATTGATCGGCGTTCAGTCAATTGGCTGTCCACCAATAGTAAACGCATATTTAGGCAGGGAGGAGCCGATCAAGAATCCTATGACTAGGGCTACAAGCATTCTCATGGCTAATCCACTAAGAGAAAATCTTGCCTTAAAGGCTATAAGGGAATCAAGTGGATTAGCTATCGCAGTCTCGGATCAAGAAATATTTGAGGCGGAGCAAGAAATAGCTAGGATGGAAGGCCTATTTGCTGAACCAGCAAGCTCCGGAACAATAGCCGCATTAAAGGGACTCATAAACCAGTCAGTTATAGGCGCTGATGAAAGAATAGTCTGCCTGATAACCGGAAGCGGTCTTAAGGCAACGGATGTCTTGCAAACCATATCGAAGAGACGCAAAATGATTCTTGTAGAAGCCGATCTAAGCACAAAAGAGAAGATACTACGCATAATAGCTGGGAAAGAAACCTATGGGTACGAGATATGGAAGGAGCTCGGCAAAACCATGACAAAAGCCGCCATATACCAGCATCTAAATGATCTTAGAAATAAGGGCTTAATATCGGTCCATGTAAGAAATGGCCGAAAATACTTTGCGATAACCCAAAAGGGCAAGAAAGTTCTTGAGGCTATAGAGGAGGTAAAAGTCCTTTTAACTTAATCTATCGTCTATTTTGCGAAAGTTTTATATAGTATAGTTTAAACTTTACTAGTATAGTAAAAACTATACCATATGGAGAGACAGCTAAAATTGATGAATAAAGATGCGCCCAGAGTGATATCCTCTCTAGGCGTAACAACCGCGTTGGTATGCGCCACAACAATGCTCTTCACTGTTTATGTTCCAGCGACTAAAGGCTTTTTCAATATGGGGGAGACTATGGTTTATCTCTCAGCCATATTGTTCGGGCCGTTCATTGGGGCATTTGCTGGTGGGGTGGGTTCGATGTTGGCTGATCTTTTCTTGGGCTACTATTATTATGCGCCAGCAACCCTCATAATAAAAGCATCTGAGGGCTTCATTGTTGGTCTCCTGTATAGATATAATTTAAAACTCGGTAGGAAAGGCTGGAAAATCACGACTTCACTCTTAGGAGTATTGGTTGGCGCAATATTAGCATTTGTCGGCTCAAATTATTACAGCGGGGATATTGAATTAGCATTAGGATATACAATTCTTACACCGCATATCCCGCAAATATTCTGGCTAGCTCTCAGCGGGGTTGTCACAATCCTAATAATATTAGCAGGTCTTCTAATGGAGCCTGAGGTTGGCTGGATGGTACTTTCCATTATGATTGGTGGTCTCACAATGGTTCTGGGGTACTTCCTCTATCAGGCATACCTTATAGGCCCACTTTTCGGCATTGAAGCAATCGCTATAGCTGAAGTCCCAATAAATATTGGACAAATGATTATAGGCTTGATAATATCAGTTCCGGTGGCGAGAATCATCAAAAGATTCTTCCACATAAGATAGTTCAAGATAAACGGTTTTACCAGAAAACTCCTTTTAGTCCCATTTAAAGAAGCTTCACGCTTTAAAAATCAAAATAGGAGTTAAGGTACAAAAAGCTACTAGGCTTAACTTTAATGACGAATAGATTCATTATTACTCAATTTTTCTATGAGCCTTGTTAAACAAAAATATTTAAGTCTAACCACTTTTGAATAATCAAAGTAAGCATATTTAATTGCCATGGAAGAGGATGTTTAGTGTTTAAGGATCTCGATAGAAGAATAAAGGTCGTGCTGGTTGCTCAATCTTTGTGTATATTTGTTATGCAGTTTTTCGCTCAATATAATATACTTTTCGCTCAAGCTTTAGGCGCAAGTGGTACTGATATAGGGTTAATAATGCTCATAAGTGGGCTAGTGCTGCTCATTAGCGCCCCATATATTGGTTTAGCTATTGAGAGAAAACCTATAAAAAGAATGATGATTCTGGGTCTAATCTGTGACATAACTGCCATGGTTATCTTTGCTTTGGCGAACGATTGGCGCCTACTCATACCTGCATTTATTTTATATAATCAGGTAATTAGGCAAATACCACTTGCAGATGTAGTTTTTATAACTTTTACAGAGCCGCATAAAAGAGCCACTCTCATAGGGTTATCACGGATATTTTGTGGTATAATGTCGATATTTGCCCCATTAATAGCATCTGCCATTGTTACCTACTATGGCGGTATAAATATGCACGGAATTCGCCCTTTATATCATATTTCTATTCCCATCCTCTCAGCAGCCCTACTTATTTTATATAAAGGTTTGGATGAAATTTCAATGTCTAATGACACGAGAAACGCAGTTTACCCTAAGAAAAAAAGCATGTTACTTTATGAGTATCAAAAATTCTTTAAAAGCGAAAAATATCTTTTGCATTGGATAGTAATAAGACTTTTTCGGGATAGCTCCCACGGTTTGCTCATAACGTTTGCTCCCCTGTGGATTGTTAACGTCAAAGGTGCAACTGCTACGATGTTAGGCATATTATCAACCTTGTCAGTCACATCGGGTTTGCTTATGCAAGTTCCGGCAGGCAAGCTTGCGGATAAATTCGGCAGAAAAAAGACTTTCTTCTTATTTACCACGTTTTATTGTGTAGGATTAATTATGTTAATTCTTGCCCCAGCACCTGAATACTTAATGTTAGCTAGTATTTTTGGGATAGGAATTGGGGGCATAGTTGGTGGGGGCATAGGAGGGGCAGCCATGACTTCCCTCTTGACTATGTGGTGGGAGGCGGTTCCCTCTAAAAGTATAGGCAAACTATATGGGTTAGAGGGCATTATAACTGCTGTGTCAAGGATTCTTACCATTGCTGGAGGCATCCTTTGGGATTGTGGCTTCGGGATATTAATCATGGTAATTCCTGTCTTGGTAGAAATTCTAGTAATCATACTTTTGTGCCCAGTCCCCGAGACACTGAACTGTAAAAGTAAAAGTGAAAGCCACTAATAATCTCATCTAAATTGGCAGTTCAAGTTCATATACTATTCTGTCCATGCCCATGGATAAAGTAGTATCTAAATTACTCGGAATTTTTCATAAATACTCCGATAAAGTTCATAAGTCTCCCCTCTTTTCACTTTGTTTAGCAAACACCCCATAACTGGTTTCAAGTTATTGTATGCGCTTAAAAGAACTCTTAAGACACCATAATTATTAAAGACAACTTCACTATCTGGATATTCTTGCGCAACCATATCAAAAAGCGAAATCAAACGCTTTAGCCCTTTATGAAAAGTTATATAAACATTATGTGGTTACATAAAAGAATTGGTGAAAAAGTGAGCATACCTAGAGTTGCTCATAAGATGATCGAAGAAATAGTGGGGCCAGAGAATATAAGCGATGATCCCGCTGTACTAGCTGCTTATCAAGCAGCACTTCATCCAACATATCTTCCTGCGGCGGTCGTGATGCCAGCAAGCACAGAAGAGGTTGCAGCTGTAGTAAAGATATGCAACAGGTACAAAATAAAGTATACTTGTTTTGTCACAATGAGTACGGCCTGTATTGAGCCTGGAATGCTCCTCTTTGACTTGAAGAGGATGAATAGAATAATTGAGATAAATGAGAAAGATATGTATGCCATCGTGGAGCCTGGCGTTACACGGCATGCACTTGCGATCGAATGTTTTAAGAAGGGGTTGCAGTATCCGGTTGCAAGCGCCCCAGGATCAGCCTTGGTTGGAGCTGTTGCAAAAGGTATAGAGGGGCACGGTTATCTGGCTAATAGGTTTTCAGACGGTCGGCGCCACATATTGGCTGCCGAATGGGTCTTGCCTACAGGAGAGATATTTAGGCTTGGGTCGCTTGGTACAGGTGCTGGCTGGTTCTGTCCAACAGGTCCAGGCCCTGGTCTTGACGGATTAGTTACTCGGGCAAGTATGGGTATAATTACAAAAATAGCGGTTAAGCTTTATCCTTGGTGGGGGCCAAGAGAACTCGAGGTGGAAACATATATACATCCAAAATCAGGCGCATTTGTTTATCGGACCAAACTTCCTGAGGATAAGTTTAAACTCCTGTATTTTCAGATGCCGTCCATAGATGAGCTGGGCTGGGAAAAGAGTATATGGAACTTGGCCGATGCATTATATGAGATAAGCAAAGCTGAAGTGGGCACAGCAGTATTTAAGCTTTTTAACTGGCCGATAATTGTGGAGGGATGCTACACCGTGGAAGAAGCATGGGAGAAAATTGCCAGCGGCCTCCTCCAAAAAGAGACGTCTCGTGTGATCACGATCTTTATTGAAGCTTGTTGCCGTGAAGATCTAGAATATCAAGAAAAGGTTGTGAGAGAGATCATAGCTGAGTATGGAGGAAAGGAAGCGCCTAGAGAATTTTATGATGAAGGATGGCCGGGACTAAAATGTATTCAAGTTGACTGTAGCACAATAAGCATACTATTAGGTATATCCAGTATACACGTTCAAAAATTTGGAGGCTTCGTAAGCGCTGGTTGTGGAGTGGATTCAATTGATACAATGGTAAAATGGGGAATGGCTATACCTGAAATAAGGAAAGAATATGTGGAAAAAGGTCTTATCACAGATACCTTAGACAGTTATTGGATCGTGCCTACGGAATATGGGCACATGGCATGCACTGAAAACCTCATTTTAGGTGATCCAACGATCCCAGAGTCTAGGGCGGCGATGTTTGAATATGCAGAACGAATAAAGAAGAGAAACTTGAACGAAAAATTCCCGGATACAATGTTCCGCTTTGGAGCATATAACGGACAAGAAGTTAAAAACCTTGGGCCATTATACAGTAATTTTCATTTATGGCAGATAAAGATAAAGAAGGCTCTAGACCCTAACTTAGTGGCTAATCCTAAGTTCATGATACCGGAAGAGTGAGGAGGTGAATTTTATGGTAATTGAACCTCAAAATGTAATTGAAAAATTAAGCGAAATTGTAGGAGCTGAAAATGTTTCATGTGACACCAAGCTCCTTGATGAGTTCACGAAAGATCATAGCTTCATGAAGCCTCAAAGACCTTTATGTGTTGTTTTTCCAAAAGATAAAGAAGATGTTAAAAAGATAGTCCGCTTTGCCAACGAGTATAAAATCCCGCTTATACCTGTCAGTTCCGGAGCACCTCACTTTCGCGGGGACACTATTCCAAAAGAGGGAGGAATAATTGTAAATTTGAGCAGGATGAAGAAAATCTTGAAGATTGATGCAAGAAATCGTGCTGTAATGATCGAACCGGGCGTAACTTTTGGCGAGCTTATTCCAGAACTGGAGAAACATGGCTTAAAGCTAAACATGCCGTTGCTTCCTCGTGCCACAAAATCAGTTGTTACATGCTATTTGGAGAGGGAGCCCCCGCTCATGCCTAAATATCAGTTTGACTATGTAGATCCACTGCTTACGATGGAAGTTATTTTTGGTACAGGTGACGAGTTTAGAACTGGCACGGCATCTGGTCCGGGGCTACCGGGGGAAATGAAGAGTGACATGGTTAATCCTTTCGGACCTGGAGATATAAAGTATTTTAAGCTTTTATCTGGGTCTCATGGAGCATTCGGCATAGTTACCTGGGCTATGGTGAAAGCTGAAACGGCGCCTAAATTACAAAAATTGTACTTTGTACCATTTGAAAGGGGCGAAGATGTAATAGAGCCGATAAATAGGCTTTTAAAATATGGAGTTATGGGAAGCGTTGCCGATGAAATCTTAGCATTAAATAATTTTAACCTAGCAGTTATTCTCGCGGAGAAATGGCCTGAGGATTTTGAAGTTTTAAGGAAAAAGTTGCCGCCATGGACTTTAATCATATGTATAGGTGGTTATCGAAGAGCGGAAGAGCGGATAAAAGTCCAAGAAAAATGTTTAATGGAGATAGCACAAGAATTAGCTTTTGATCCGTCCATTTCATTACCTGGGGCTCCTGGAAAGGAAAAGTCGATGCGTGATCTTCTCCATAAACCTTGGGACAAAGAACCATACTGGAAGTTGAGATATAAGGGCTCGTGCTGCGAGGTATTTTTCTTAGCGCCACCAAGTAAAGCTGCTCTCTTTATTCCAAAGGTATATGAAATCGCAGCTAAGAACGGGTATTCCACAGCTGATATTGGCGGGTATATCCAGCCGATTGCGCAGGGTCATGCTTATCATATGGAATTTGACTTTCCGTATAACCCGTCAGATCCAAAAGAAACAGAGATCACTCAGAAAGTTTACATGGAACTCAGTGAAACCCTAATGAACATGGGAGCTTTCTTCAGCAGAGTATATGGCTATTGGGCCGACCTTGTTTACGAAAGATACTCGGTAGGTGTAGAGATTCTAAAGAAAATTAAGCAAATATTCGATCCTAACAACATCTTGAATCCTGGAGCATTATCCGTCATCTAGGAGGGGAATGTTATGGGTCTAGAAAAATATAAACGTGATATGATGTGCTGCACCAGATGCGCGTCATGTAAAGTAATACAAAGTCAAAAAGCAAAGAGCTGGAAATATAACAGGCCATGCCCAATACACAAAAGATATGGGTTCGACGCTTACTCTGCACAGGGATTTATGGAAATTGGAAAACTCATTTTAGATGGGAAACTAAGTTTTGAAGGAAAGCTACCGCATATTCTGTATTCATGTATTCTTTGTGGCTTCTGTGACTATGCATGTAAATGGACACATGCGAACGCAGAGATTCTTGACATAATACTTGAGCTTAGAGCCAAATCTGTTGAGGATGGAAAGGGACCTATGCCTCAGCATAAAGTAATAGCTGAAAATATTGCTAAATACCACAATGTTTACGGCAGACCCAATGAAGAGAGGTTTAACTGGATACCTAGCGAGACAAAACCAGCTGAAAAGGCCGATATAGTTTACTTTGCCGGCTGTACAACCTCATACTTAAAGCCCCAAATAGCACAGGCAACAACAAAAATATTGAAAGCGGCTGGAATCGACTTTATGACACTTGGCTCAGAAGAATACTGTTGTGGAGCCATTTTATGGCAGACAGGTCAAAGAGAAAGAGCAAAGGAGTTAATGCAACATAACGTCAATGTTATTAAAAGAACTGGTGCAAAAACCTTGTTGGTTAGCTGCGCCCATTGTTATGGAACCTTTAAGAGAGAGTATCCTAAGGTTGTTGGAACATTAGACTTCGAAGTGCTTCATATAAGCGAGCTTATGAAGAACCTTATAGATGAAGGAAAACTAAAGCTAACTAAGAGAATTGATCTGAGAGTAACGTATCATGATCCATGCTGGCTTGGGAGACTTGGAGAAACCTATATTCATTGGGAAGGAGAAATCGGATTTCTGGGCATTACAAAGCCACTAAAAAAATGGCTCTTCGGATCAAGAGGCGTGTATGATCCTCCAAGAGAAGTGCTAAAAGCTATACCGGGTGTAGAGCTAGTCGAAATGGAAAGAAACCGGGAGATTGCATGGTGTTGTGGGGCGGGTGGAGGCGTTAAAGAGGCTTTTCCAGATTTAGCCTTATGGACGGCGAAAGAGAGGTTAGAAGAGGCAAAAGATACAGCGGCTGAAGCAATAGTCTCATGCTGTCCACATTGTGCCATAAACTTTGAGAAGGCGATAATGGAGAGCAAAGAAAGCATAAAATACTATGACTTAACAGAGCTGGCACTTAAAGCACTTTAACAAATTTCTTTACTCTTTTCTTTTTATGCTTCCATTGGATTAATAGTTACGTCCGGTGGATATATGGTTTATTTTCAACAGTACTGTTTTTACGGTCAACTCTATCATTCTTTATCATTTACTCATCTCTACTATGCTGTTCCTCCTGTGCCGGAGATCCGTCTTCCGAAACCTTATAGTCCGGAACTTACAGGCATAAGTATGTTAAAGTTTTATTGGTCCACTCCGCGAATCCTTTTTTATCACTACTCGAAGGCGTAGCACACTTCTAGATCTAATATTTGGAATAAAGCTAACGCCCTTATAGTAATGCCTAGTATTTCTGGAAAATAAAACATCTTCTGACCTAGGTTCTTATGGTTTTATGATGTTTTTGTGATAATTGCTATATAAGGCGATTACAGGGTTATGTCCAAGAAGGCGGTCTTTAACTATTAGGGTTGTTACTGGAGCTCTTGAATGCATCGTGAAGAGTATATCATGCCCAATGCATAAGCCAACAATTACATTTAGATCCGTTCTAGCCTCATTTAATATCTGGGCTTGGGCTATGGGGTTGCACGCCGCCTCATATCTGCTTGGATCCCCAATCTTATATTCGCGTGGCACAGATAGGCTTGTTTTATCAATAGCCCCGCATTTACATCTAACTGAAAGCACGGTAAATCCAGATTCCTCAAGAACCGCTACCACTCTCGCTGCCTCATCATTAAGCCCGGTGCAGAAAGCTACGCCAAGCTTTTTAGCATCAATAATTTTACAGAACTCTATAAGCTCCCTTATCCTAGGATAAACTGGCATCAGTCTTCCCCCAACAACTTCATAGGCTCTTTTTTCTACTATTGACGAGGCTAGATACATCTTCCTCATGTACTCATCGCCGTATATAGCCTGCGCAGACCTAATTATTTGCTCCGCATTCCTCATTGGGCAGAAGTTTGGAAGTAGTTTTTTGTTAATCTCTTCCATTGAAGAAGATACGCAATAAACTGTTTCACACTTCGCACACTGGGGGTAAATATCCAAGAGTATTCCCCCATTTCCATGCACAAAGTGTTGAAGGTTTATTGAGATATTTATTGGTTTAGTAAATGCTGCGCCAGAATCATCGCGTGATCTTTATCATATGGCTCTAGGTGAACCACCTGGTGTATTTGGAACCCATTCTTCTCTAAAATATCTATTTCCCTCTTATAGACTTCGCTCGGCTCCTTTGTAACATCTATACTCCTAGCCTTTATAGCAAGCATTATCCATCCGCCCTTCTTAAGGAAAATCTTCGCATTATCTGCCAATATCTGAGCCTGCTCTGGCTGCGCTATATCACAGTAAATCATATCGACATTCTCAATAAAATGAGCATATTTCTCCGGGAGCCTAGCATCAGCCAATATCGGTGACATATTAGGTCTATACCTGCAGACGTTGTTTATAAGTTCCTTTAAGGGTCTTGGAGCAAACTCTATGCAATAGACATGTCCCTCCTCGCCAACTATATCTGAAACATGGCTTGCAGTAGTCCCTGAGGCAGCCCCCAAATATAGAACCTTATAACCGGGCTTTATTGGGAGCATCTTTAACCCCTTAAGTATTGCCGCGGCAATCTTACTTCTGTAGGGGTCCCAGAGCCTATACTCGGCATCCTTATACTTTATTAGGCGCTCGCCATAAACATCCCTTCCCGGAGCGAGGTTCTTTGAGACTATCCTCTTACTTCCATCTTCAAGAGTAACTTGGTATACACCATCAAATTTCGGCATTGGCTCAACCTTAACGCCCATAAAATATCACCCTAGAGACTACTTCTTACCTTTACCTTTAGCTCTCTTAGCAACCTTTTTTGCTGTTTTCTTAACCTTAGGCGGCACAGGATACTTCTCCTCAATCTCCCTAACCCTCTCCATCAACTCCTCCTTAAGCTTATCTCCCATATAGTTGCCAGTAAACGCATCAGTCCTAGCAGCTATAGAGAGTTTCCCAGCAAGAGCCCTAGCGATCTTACCCCTAAGCCACTTCTTAGCCTTAAATATTAAAGAGTGCTGGAAAATAACTCCATGCTTTGGGGGTTTGCTGCCAGTTCTAAGGGACCTGAAGAGAGCCTTCTCAGCCCCCAGAACTTGAACAGTGCTGGCGGGAAGCTTAGCGAGGTTCTCTAATCCTCCTGCGAGGGCTATTAGTCTAGCGCCGAGGGATGGGCCGGCCAAAGCCTTAAGGTTTGGGGCAACTTCATCCATGAGCTCATCAACATACTTTTCTATGCTAGATCTGATCTCATATAGCTGCATTGCTTGCTTCGAGAGTCTTCTTAATTGCTCTATATCCCTGTCTTCAAGATCTGCACCCATCGAGGATTTGGCAGCCTCAATTATCTGTGCTATCTTGCTTTTTGGGAAACCCTCCTTCTCAAGCCTCTCGGGGGTAAAGTTTTCCCTTCGCCCAAGGAGATATACGAGTCTAACAAACGTTTCATGTCTATCCACTAGGCGGCTCAGCTCCGGAAAGTGTATTCCATACCACTCACGCATGCGACTTGCAAATAAATTTAATGTCTGATCTAAGTCGTCGAGTGCATGAACCGCTTGGATCACTAGAAGATCTCTCTTTTCAGTAGCCCTCTTTATCTTTAGCTTCGATAGCTCAATAGCTACCTCACGTATCCACTTAGCTACTTCGTTGGGCTCCTTAAGAAAGCCGACTTCAACGCCAATCTTACCAATATTCTCCCGCAGCCTTTCGGTAAAGCTGGTCAGAGATCTGGTCTCGGCATTTACCTTAAACTCCCCTCTAACTAAATCTGTCAGACCAGGATTTTCAAATATCAACGTATAACTCTGTCCCCTCAATCTCTCTACGAGTCTCCTTACTTCAGGTATAATTCTTCCTTGCTCTAAGGCAAATAATTTCTCAGCGACCTTAACAGCATCTTTCTCGAAAACTTCCTTATCAATTATATTTCCCTCTTCATCAATAACTAAAACTCCTACAATACTTGGCACAACAGCAGCCTTCAAGACGCCCACCAAGCCTCACCTTATAAAATATGTGAGCAAGTATATGTATTTACTGGAGCATTACATTTCGTGGGAGAGATTAAATGAGAGGGCCCGTTAACTCTGTTAATTTAAGCGTGCGCATAGCTGGGCTCTTCATGCCAAACCCAACTATGCTCGCCTCTGGGATACTTGGGATGTCTGCTGAGACTTTAAGGAGGGTTGCCGATGCTGGTGTGGGGGCGGTTGTAACAAAGTCGGTTGGATTAAAATCTAGAAGTGGGTATCCGAATCCCACAGTAATACAGGTCGAGTGCGGCCTCTTAAACGCCGTTGGGCTCCCAAACCCGGGGATCCAAAAATTCGCTGAGGAGATAAAGATGCTGAGTGATCTAAGCGTTCCAGTCATAGTCAGCATATTTGGGTTCTCGCCGGAAGAGTACGCTGAGGTTGCTGGAGTTGCTGTAGATGCTGGTGCAAGCGCCGTGGAACTCAACTTATCATGCCCACATGTTAAGGGAACTGGTTCTGAAATTGGTCAGAATCCAAAGATGGTTAAGTTAACTGTAAAGGCGGTTAAGGGAAGCGTTAATAGACCAGTCTTCGCCAAACTAACACCTAACACCGCAGATATAGCAAGGCTGGCTGAAGCGGCCGCTTCAGCCGGAGCGGATGCTATCACGGCAATAAATACTGTTAGGGCCATGGCGATAGATATTGAGTCTTTTAAGCCGATACTTGCCAATAAAATTGGTGGTCTCTCTGGACCCGCAATAAAACCAGTGGCCGTTAGATGCGTCTATGAGATTTATGAGACAGTTAATGTGCCGATAATTGGTTGCGGTGGTATAAGAAGCTGGATGGATGCTGTGGAATTTATGCTCGCCGGTGCAAGCGCCGTACAAGTGGGTTCAGCTATAGCTTTCGAGGGACTCTCGGTATTCAAGTCCATTTGTATGGGCCTAAATGAGTATCTCATGAAAAAAGGGTTTAAGAGGGTAGGTGAGATAGTTGGTTTGGCTCACAAAAAATAATATGCTACGCGTTGTTCGAATATTGGATGTTAAGTCTGAGAACCCAAATGCTAAAACCCTGTTCTTTAAAGATGAGTTATGCGCGCTGGCTGAGCCAGGCCAGTTTATAATGGTTTGGATACCAGGTGTGGATGAAATACCGCTTAGCATATCATCCGTATATTCAGATGGCTCTTCCTCAGTAACCGTCGCTGAGGTCGGCGAGGCTACTAAGGCCCTTATAAGCATGAAGCCAGGCGATTTAATCGGAGTTAGGGGGCCATTCGGCAAGGGCTTTAAAATTATTGGCGAAAGAGCCCTCGTCGTTGGCGGTGGAACCGGAATGGCCCCGCTTATGTTACTCATAGATAGGCTTATTGAAAGAAATATTGAGACATTTATTATTAATGGGGCTGAAAACAGAAATAAAATAATCTTTCTGGAGAGACTTGAAAACCTATTAAAAACCGGTAAGATTAACATATATTTTACTACCGAGGATGGGAGCTACGGGTTTAAGGGGCTGGTAACAGACATTGTTGAGAAGATCCTCGAGTCAAAAAAGTTCGATATAATATATGCCTGTGGGCCGGAAAGGATGATTAAAAGGATTTATCATATAGCAAAGTCCCGATCAATACACCTGCAAGCAAGCCTAGAGCGATATGTGAGGTGCGCCATGGGGATCTGCGGGAGCTGCGTAATAGGCAAATATAGGGTGTGTAAAGATGGACCCGTCTTCGCCATAGAAGATCTAATGGAGGTTGAGGATCACCTTGGTCTCTTTAAGTATAATGAGGTGGGGGAAAAGGTTCCGGTTTAAAGTTCATTAGATTCTTCCTCAGACACCTTCTCTTCCCTTCCTTTCTGCAGTAAATCTTCAATTCTCCGTAATATCGGCGCCTCCTTCATTTCAAGTACCTTGCTGCCTATCATGCCCCGCACCCTCTTCGGATCCGGCACCCCATAGAGACTAAAATATGTTGCGGCTCTAGGTCTACTCACACCTCTCTTCCCGCCAAAAGTAACTCCTACTGAACCACCTTTTACAGCGGTCCCGGCGGAGATTGCCGCTAGAGATGCATCCTCCCCCAGCCCAAAACCTGACTCAGATACTGGTATAATTGTGCCGTAATTAAATATTCTGCCAAGCAGACCCTGATGCATATAAATATCTGCTATCTTATCATACGTCACCTCTCGAACCTCCTTTCCAATGAACTTCTTCACGGCGATGATCCTATAGTTTGTCAGAAAGAACTTATGTCCACGTCGATAAGCGTCCACTAGAATTAACCCCAATATTGCGGAGAAAATTAGTACAGCGGATTTCGTAAGAGACCCCGGATATAAGTAAACTTCTAGTAGGGTCCCAGAGACGCTTATCAGGATCATATAGAGCAGCGGCATCTTGCTAACCCATAAGATGCCTATCAAGAGACCGCTAAACACAAGAACCGCCCAGAAGATTACCAAGAAGACTAATTCCTCGGGGCTTAATCCTGGAATTATGCTGAAGAGTGTATTTAGGATCCACGAGACGCCTGGATTTAGCCATACATTATAGTGAAGCCATTGATAAAGCATGTGAAAGGCCACGGCCAGAAAGATCAAGTAAAAGCATACAAGGTAGTCTCTTAGGAAAGAGAGTGGGTGTGGTTTTAGAGAGGCCTCTATCTTCTCGTCTTTAAAGAGACTAAACTCTTGTGGATGAACCATTATTTAACCCACATTAGAAAGATGAGCAGAAAATAGAGATAAGCGTTATGAACTGGCTCTTTTAAGCCATACTGTTAGAGTCTCCCCAGCAATCTGATATGTTGCCTGATGGGATTCCGTACCCGGTCTCCCCCTTCTCAAAATTACTGAGAGCGTTTCAGCAGCAATATATTCTCCGAAAACTTCGAACACTTCTGCCAATACTGGCCCAGCCTCATAATGCGTTTCTATTTGATCAGATATGCTGAATCCAGCTTCTTTCCTTTGGTTTTGTATACGCCTAATTATGTCTTTGGCGAGTCCCTCAAGCTTGAGCTCGGCTGGTATAATAGTGTTTATGGCGACGAGCAAGCCGCCCTCTTCAGAGAATTCCCACCCACTCTTAGGTTGTTCTACAATCTTAATCTCCTCAGGAAGTATCTTTACCTCCTGCCCATCAATCGATATTATTAAATACCCCCTATCCTTGACAATATTAATAACCTCTAGCGGATTCATGCCCGCTATAATCTCCCCGACCTTCTGGAATAGTCTACCATACTTTTTGCCAAGGAGCTCTGGAACAGGCTTAATAACGTAGCTGATAACCTCACTTCTATCAGTCGTAAAAGATAACCTCTTTACGTTGAGTTCATCAAGTATCAGGTATTCTAGTTTCCTTACCCGGTTAAGTACCTCTGTGCTAGCTATCACCTTAGTCTCTGCAAGCGGTTGCCGCAGTTTGATCCCAGCCTTATTGCGCGCCGCACGCCCAAGGCTACAAACCTTAATTACTAGGTCCATATCCCTCATTAATTCTTCATCAATCATATCCTCATTCGGGGCTGGCCAATTGTTATGGTGTACACTTTCGGGCGCATTTATATTAACGCTGCGCACAATATTCTGATATATCTCTTCCGTTAGGAATGGTATAAAGGGTGCTAAAAGATTTATCAGCGTTACCAGGCAAGTATATAGTGCTGTATAAGCAGCATTTTTATCGTCATCCCGCTCGCTCTTCCAGAACCTCCGCCTAGACCTCCTAATATACCATGTTGAAAGATCATCAACAAACTTCTCTATAGCCATGGCAGCATCATAGGGGTTAAAGTCCTCGAGGAAGCGTGTAACATCCCTGACTAACACGTTGAGCTTAGAGAGGATCCATCTATCTAGTGGCGATAGCATACTGTACGGCACAGAATTCTTTGGCGTCCATTCATCGAGGTTCGCGTATGTTGTGAAGAAGTTGTATATATTCCACAGGGATAGTATGAAACGCTTCTTAACTTCATCAGCCTTTTTGTAGCCAAAGAGTAAATTTAATTCGGGCTTAGTTGTGCAGTATATCCAGCGCATTAGGTCTGCTCCCATCTTCTCTACAGCCTCATCAAACCATATTACGTTGCCCCAAGACTTATGCATCTCACGCCCCTGCTCGTCTAGAACAAGTCCATGGCCAAAGCACACCTTAAATGGGGGCTCGCCCTCCATAACAGTGCTCATGGCTAACATAGCATAAAACCAGTTTCTAAATTGTCCCGGAAGAGACTCGCAGACGAACTCTGCCGGGAACCATTTTCTCCAGTACTCTCTGTCATATTTGTAGCGTAGGGTTGAGTAGGCAACTATGCCTGCGTCGAGCCATGGGTTACCAACGTCTGGTATACGCGACATTAATGAGCCGCACCTAGGACACTTTATCTTAACGGCATCAACCCAAGGCCTATGGGGCGTATGCCCTTCAAATATCTCCCACCCCTCAGCAGCCTTGGCTTTGAGTTCCTCTTTACTGCCTATAACCTCAAAATAGCTACAGTTTCTGCATTCCCATATTGGTAGGGCCAGACCCCAATAGCGTTTCTTTGATATCATCCAGTCCTCCATATTCTCAAGCCAATTTAATTCATGCTGCAACCCGTACGATGGGATCCAGCGAACCCTCTTAGCAACTTCCATAATCTGGTATCTCAAGTTCTGAGCTTTCTCCTCCTCGGTTAGCTCTTCCAGAGACTTGTTAAGCTTTTTACCCATTGATATAAACCACTCATCTACTAGACGGAAGACTAGCTCGCTTCCACATCGCCAACAGACTGGGTAACGGTGAAGGTAATCCTCAACCCTAAAGAGTAAGCCCTTTTCCTTCAAGTCCTCAATTATTGGCTTAGCTGAATCGTAGACGTGCATGTCAGTGTACTTGCCGAAGCCTCCGACAAAGACGCCGAATTCGTCTAAAGGAGCTATTGTCGGCAGACCATAGATTTTTCCGAGTTCAAAGTCCTCTTTACCGCAGCCCGGCGCTATATGGACGATGCATGTGCCCTCCTCCTCGATGACGCCATCCCATATTATCACCTTATGTGCCTCAACCGCACCGAACTCCTTCTGGGCCGGGAGCTCATCGAAAGGTCCATTATAGGCCCACCCCTCCATGTCGCGCCCCTTAATCTCCTCAACAACTTCGTAGCTCTTTTTTGGAAGAATTCTATCTAGGGCTGGCTTACCCAGATAGAAATATTCATCTTCATATTTGATCTTCACGTACGTGATGTCCGGGTGAACAGCCACCGCAACGTTGGATGTGAGAGTCCAGGGTGTTGTGGTCCAGACCAGAAGAAATTCTTTCTCCCTACCTCGGAGGGGGAATTTAACTGTTAAGCCTGGGTGAACAAGCTCTCTGTAACCTTCAGTGACAATCTCGTGTTCCGAGAGAGCTGTTGAGCACCTTGGGCACCATGGCATAACATCCCTGCCCTTATAAATCCAGCCCCTTTCATAACATTTCTTTAAAAAAGCCCAAATCATGTAGTTATTTTCATCTGAGAATGTGAAGTATGATCTGCCTATTTCAGGGGAACCTAATCGCCCAACTATCTTCTCAACAGTATCAGTTATTAATTGACCATTAGCGCCTTTAATAGTTATTACCTGGTCAGAGTCCTCTAGGGATTTTGCAAGCCAGCGTAAAAAGTCTGGGTCGTTCCAATCCATCCAGTAGCCTAAGCGAATAGACTGCTCAGTCTGCTTAGCAGCATAGTATAGAACCCTTTGCTTACACTTCTTAATGAACTCGGCTATGCCATAGGCTTCAATATCCTTCTTGGAGCTAAAGCCAAGCTCCTTCTCAACTTCCACTTCAACCCATAACCCTTGGCAGTCAAAACCGTTCTGGTACCGTAGCTCATAGCCCTGCATCGCCCTAAACCTTTGGAATAAGTCTTTATACGTGCGGCCCCAAGCGTGGTGAACGCCCATTGGGTTATTGGCTGTTATAGGCCCATCTATGAAGGAGTAAGGTTTCTTCCCCCTATTCAGCTCCACACGCTTCCTAAAGGCATCAATCTCCTTCCAGAACTTCAATATTTTATGCTCTATTTGTGGTAAGTCTGGTATTGATTGAACCTCACTATATATTTTCATCATTACCCTCCTCAAAGGACACTGATACCTAATGGGGATTGCTTCAATTAATTTATTTAACATCCATTTTCATCAATACACTATAAAAAGGCATAATAATAGAAGGATAAAAAAATTATCGCTGAAGTTAATCATCATTATCGGTTCAGTAATACCCGCTTTCTTCATCGAAAATCTCTCAGACAGCCGCAATAATAAATAGTCTTCTTGCAAGATATAAACTTTCCAGAAGGTTAAAACAAAGAAACTTGCTTTTAAAAAGGGTAGAAGACTTAGCCACAGACTACCCTTATAGCCAAGCATATAAAACACGTAAAAGATCAATCTTTGTGAACGCAGGAGAACCGTGAATACTTAAAGAATGAATTGGCAAAATATTCATCCTTAGCAGAATTCTTAAAGTAGCCAATCTAAAAACATTTTTGGCAATAACCTATTGATCTGGGCGACAGACCATTTCGTTCTTCATAGCATTTTTCTCCCTGAAGAAGAGTCTTGTTTCACCCATCGTTTGAACATCTAGCGGTTTTACCTTAACTATTATTGGAAAATTTTTTACTATGTCGCCTAATACTAGACAATGGTGCGGCGGAAGGTCCCTAACAATTGATATCAGCGTCTCAGCGTCAACTTTAGCGGTTCTTGAAATAAACTCTAAGTCATGCTCATTTATGAAATTAAATATGAAAATGTTATCTGCTTGGCGGTAAATGTTCTCCTTTATTGTATTTGGCTGATTTGTAATGAATGTTGTGAAGATCCCGAAGTGTCTCATCCTAGTGACTATGTCGTCCCAGTATGTCTCCCTAAGATATAGGTGGGCTTCCTCAGCAAAGAGAAATACTGGATTTATTCTCCATCTGGACAATAAATCGCACAGCTTCGCGAGAATATATTCTACAACTATCTGCCTATCTATTGGCGCCAGCCCACTTAAATCTACGATTACTGCTCCACCATCCTTCTCAGTCCTTTGAAGCAGTTCCTCAAAATCGATTGCTCCCTGAGGGTCATCTGTGAAGAAGTTTGTATGGAGAAGGGCGTAATAGCGGGAGAAGAGGGCATCTTTAACCTGCTGGTTACATTGCCATCTTCTAATAGCCTCACCGACCTCATGCATGGATAGTATTCCCCGCTCTTCTAGGAAGTGCCAAATATGCTTAAACTCGCGGGCCGATGTCCCAGGCAAGTTAAGCGCGTGAACAAGTATCCTCATCATCACTGAGAGCCCTGTCTGGCGCAGGGTTACCTTAAAGTTCTCTCCGGAGACAAGAACATGAATCCTATCATAGAAATCATTTTTTTCCCCATTAGCGTTCAAGCCAAGGTTTCTGTACTCTCCATTCAGGTCCAGTACTATAACGGTTGCTCCATATTTAATTAGGCCTAAAATTAGGAGCTTAGATAAATGTGATTTCCCAACGCCCTTCCTACCAGTAATTATGTTAAGTTTTCCATCTAAGTTAGATGCATCTACCGTTATCTGGTTCATCTCGATTGTCTCTCCAAGGGGGATCGGATATCTCCCCACTATATCGGCCACCTCAAGAAGGCGCTCGATTGGCAGCCTATATATTACGGAATGTGTTCTTGAGGGAAGCCAAGAAGCGTCTGAGGTTATCCTTCCGTCCTCTATTGTTCCATAAATTTTGCATATCAGTAAGCGTGCATCTTGAACATATAGTATATGTGATGTTATATCAAATGGATCAAAATCCTCCCCCTTAGGATCGTCTATCAATGGCTCGCGTAAAAGCTCCTCCATCACGCCTGGGACATTCGCAAACTGCATATCAATTACTTGAACTATCATTGACTTGCCGTCTCTCCTATCCTCAATTAGCAGGTAGCATCCTTTCTCAACCTCTTCACCTGGAAAGCTTATGATGTGTATTGTATTTCCGGTCTTCTTGTAGAGGCGCATAACTGCTAGCCCCCGGTGCAGCCAGTTCCAAATGGCCCAAATAGCACTTTTCTAAAGTTAGGCCAATTAACTATCTTAAGCCCATACTTTTTTGCTAAAAAGCGCTGTGTGCCTATAACATCGCTTGCAGTGAACGTTGAAAATATGTGAGCTAACCGTAGCGTTTCTGGATAACCCTGAAAGACTAAATCGTTTCCAAGTATCCTCTGAATAGCTATTACATGCACCTCTTTAGGCAGCGCTCTATCAATATCTATCCTAAATACATAGCCTCTCCCACTCAGTTTACCCACATAAATTTTGCCCAGCAACCGCATCGCCTTAGAAGATATTGATAGCATGGATTCATCAATTTCTAAGAGACAAGACTCCCTCCGCTTAACGGTTAAATCAGTAATCTTCTTACCCAGAAACTTGATGGTTGAGGCTTTTGAGAAGGATATGACTACATTTGAGTTATTTCTTGCTTTTCTTAAAGTCTGCGCCAGGATATCAGCATTGCCGTTTAAGGGCCTTGTTGAGAGCGTTCCATCAAAGAGGATTATGCTATTGCTTACAGACCCGGACACCGCCATCTGGATCCATCTTTCCAAGGCATTACATAGCTGGCTTTGAACTTCAATTAGAAACATGATATTCGAGTTGAAAATTGCTGGTGAAAATTTGCCAAGAGAGGAGAGAATCTTCTTTATACTCTCTCTAGTTACATGAAAAGGAAATGGGCCTACACGTAGGCACATATACTTTCCGCCCTCATTCCATACCACTGCGCCCCTAACAGCGCATATAGCGCCACCCTTTGTTTCACCAACCTTAATACATGATGCATCAACAGCTATCACTGGCGTTCCATCAGGTATAGGTTCCAGAGGCGAAATTAGTGAAAAGGAGCCCTCCCCATCAATCTCAACAACATTTTCCTGCTCCTCAATCTTCTCCATTTGCTGTCTCTCAATCTCAATCCAAGGCTGAAAACATTCATCCCTTATCTCGCTCATCGAAGTGAGACTTAGCTCAGTAAATTTCTCTGAGAAGCCCATTTCTCCGAGATCTCGGAGAAAATTATATTTCTGTGTTGTTGTATAATGTATTTGTTCAATCACCAACTTTCACCAAATCATAATTGAAGGATGTTGTATATAAATGTTGCGCATCTTGAACAAGATGCGCAAGACTTAAGTGAGAAGAAATGAATGAAAAAAGTGAGGAGAAACCTTTAGTTCATATAAAAATGAGAGTTGGAAATATTGAATTTGAAATAAGTTGTCGAGAGGATCAGATAAAAGAGGTTGTGGAAAAAGTTCTTTCTAGCGTCACAAACTATGCGTCAATGCGGATTTCTATTCCAGAAACTGAAGTTCCATCGAGTAGGGCTGAAACTTGTCGGAGTGTGATTGAGCAGCTGTGGAAAGAGGGTTGGTTCTCTGTGCCCCGCTCTTTAAATGATGTTCATGTAGAGATGAGTAAGAGGGGTTATCACTATGATAGAACTGCTGTGGCGCATGTGCTCTTAGATCTTGTGAGGGATGGAATATTGACTCGTGAAGGTAAGGCGAAAAGATACCTTTATGTTCAAAAGAGACCGCCCCAATAATAAATCTCATGGCGATACGCATGTACGTTTTTACATCTAAGGTGTTGATGGTTTCTCATTGCTTGCTGAATAAAAGTGTAAGGTGGTGGCGGGAAGGAAAACCATTTGAGAGAAATGTTGGGTTAGCCGACGAGATAATTAAGTATGCCTTGAGACATAATATTGGATTGATTCAAATGCCATGCCCAGAATTCACCTTTTGCGGAAACCCGCGGCCCTCTAGAACAAAGGATGAGTACGAAAGACTATCGGGCTTTAGGGAGCATTGCGAAAGATTGGCAAGGAGCGTTGCTGAACAGATAAGAACCTTTACTGCCATGAGTAAGAGTCCACGTATCCATATTATCGCTATTATTGGAATCAAATACTCCCCCTCATGCGCAGTTAACAGCGCGATCTCTATAAGGGATGGCATATTACATCAAAATGAAATGGGAATTTTTATTGATCTCTTGGAAAGAGAGCTTAGCGCGTATAGTCAAAGTATGCCGCCGTTTCTCGAGTTTGATTTTGATAACCCAAGTGAGCTAATTAATGTTCTGGAGAAGTTAACCTGACAATAATTGTTTTTTCGCCCTTGATCTGGTCTGGCTGATTATTATCTTCATCTCGTCCTCCCCTATAACATTCATTTCATAGAGTTTTTTGGCGACCTCGCTTACTCCCAGAACCGCATGTAATCTTACGCCGATCTTTTCAAGCTTCTTCTCTCCCCCCTCCTCTCTATCTAAGAGGACAAATGCGTCCGTCACGATACCACCCTCCGCCCTAACTGCTAAAGTCGATTTTGTAAGGCTCAATCCAGTAGTCACCATATCGTCTATTAATAGAACCCTGTCACCGGGCATAATTACTCCCTCAACCCTACGCTCCCTACCTCTAAGTCTCTGCTTTTGGCGGATGTAAATGAAGGGCTTTTTCAAAATGTATGCTATAATCGCGCTCAATGGTAAGCCTGCGGTTGGTATGCCTGCAACCCTATCAAATTTCTCTACGCTAATCTCGCTCTTCACAGCATCCAAGAATATCTCGATAACTTTTGCAAAGGCATCAGGGAAGCTTGGGATAACTCTTAAATCTATATAATATGGTGTTATTTTACCACTAGGCAGCCTAAATGTACCGAATTCTACCGCATTAGTCTTTTTAAGCACCTGGCAAATCTCTGAGAGGATTAGATCTTTCTTGCTAGGTGAAGAAAGATGGACGCTCATATAAACCCCAAATAAAATTGAGACCAATTACTTATTTAGCCTTTTCATAGATAGCTTAGCAAAAATATTTTGTTTAGGAAATTTAAAAGAAGTCTTTGGTGAGATCGTTGGAGGATCTTATCGAATTTATTATTGAAAGAGCTGGGGGGATGGGTGCAGAGTATGCTGAAGCTAGATTTCATGCCGATTTACGTGAATCAATCATCTTAAAGAATGGAGTCCCTGAGGCGTTCACATTCGAGGAGTCTCGGGGCGTGGGCATAAGAGTCGTGGTGAATGGATCGCTCGGCTTCGCATCAATTAACCGATTAAGGAGGGACGAGGTTAAAAGGGCTCTGAGGCTGGCTTTTAAGATGGCTAAGTCTGCATCTAGGCTGGTTAAGCGTAAGATATGTATGGGGAGGGGGGAGCTCGGGAGTGATAAGGTAGTGGTTAAGCCAAGAGTAAGCTTTGCGAATGTTAATCCAGAATCTCGTATCAGCCTTCTCAAGGAAGCTGATGAGGAAATAATTAATTCAGCATCAGCATTTGAAGTTAAAGTTCCAGCAAGAATAATGGCATTAGACACATGGGTTACAGAAAAATTCGTAAGAACGAGTGATGGGGCGAATGTCTATAGTGTAACTCCTAGAGCCGCCTTCTTCGCCCTAATCACGCTATTCCACCCGCAGAGGGGATCTATTCAAAGGTATATTAATTTGGGAGAAAGCGGTGGATGGGAGGTTGTAGAGAGATGGAACCTATTGAAAGTCTTTCATGACGAGACATCTACCTTGGCTAAAGTTTTAATTGAGGCTACCAAGCCTCCCGTAGGTGAAATGGACGTTGTTCTTGGGCCTGAAATAGTTGGTATTGTGAGCCACGAATCATGCGGCCATCCAAGCGAGGCTGATAGAATACTTGGTAGGGAGGCTGCCCAGGCAGGCGAGACTTTTCTTAAACCAAACTCCATTGGACTTAGAGTTGGTAGCAAATACGTTAATGTTGTTGATGATCCAACTATAAAGGGCTCCTTTGGCTTCTACCACTATGATGATGAGGGCGTTAGAGCTAAGAGGAGAATCCTAATAAAGGAAGGTGTGGTTAACGAATTTCTCCATAACCGTGAAACGGCAAGCATATTTGGTGTTGAAAGTAATGGCGCTTCTAGGGCAGTAGCCTATAACCGTGAACCCATAATTAGAATGGCGAACACCTTCTTCTTACCTGGAGACTACTCAAGGGAGGAAATGTTTGAAGATATTAGATCAGGGATTTATATGAAGAGTTTCATGGAGTGGAACATAGATGACAGAAGGTTCAACCAACGCTACGTTGGACTCGAAGCATACAGAGTAGAAAATGGTGAAATAAAGAACCCTGTTAGAAACCCTGTTTTAGAAATAACGAGCATTAGTCTTTGGTCGGCAGTAGACGCTGCTGGCAAAGACCTCGAGTTCCAGGCAGCCTACTGCGGTAAAGGTGACCCCATGCAGGGCATACCGGTCTGGACTGGTGGACCACACATACGTCTTAGAAAAGTTAGAATTGGTGGTGAGTAAGAGATGAGGGCTGAGGAGATCCCGCCATATATTGTCGATTTGGGGAAGAAATATGGAGCGACAGACGTGGCTGCGAAGCTTATTGAATCACAAAGAGTAATAATAAGATTCTCGAATAACGAGGTGACTGTGTCGAAGGTCTTCTATGAGACTACCATAGACGTCTTCCTTATGATTGAGAAACATAGGGCCGCAACGGCCCTCAGCACACTATCCATTAAAAATATAGATAGAAGCATCAGAAACCTTGTTAAAGTCGCTAAGATGATGACGCCAGCCGATATATACGCCCCGCTCCCAAAAGGCCCATTCGCATACGACCCTAAATTACTGAAGGCTCCTAAAATACCATTAGACCCGGAGATATTGTCTGGCCATGTTGAGAAGGCTATTAATGGCGCATTGGAGGGAGGGGCTAAGAGGGCCGCTGGGACATTGAGCGCCTTTAAGAGTGGAATAGTGCTCGCTACCTCGGGGGAAGTATATGCTTCACAGGAGAATGCGGGGCTAGAGCTATCTCTTAGAGCATTTGTTTCAGAGGTAGCAACGGGGCACTCCCTCTCGATTGCTGGAAGCCCAGAAGATTTTAATCCAGAAGAGGCTGGCAGAGCTGCTGGTGAAATAGCTAAGGCTGCTGATAACCCTGTGCCTGGTGAACCGGGAAAATATATGGTCCTACTTGGACCGATGGTCTTCGCCGACTTCATTAACCAGGTTGGTATACTCTCCTCGGCATTCTTGGTAGACGCTGGCCAATCGTTTCTAATAGAAAAGATTGGGGAGAAAATATTCTCTGAAAAGTTTACTTTGATTGATGATCCAACTATGGCTGGAAGTATTGGCGCAAAAGCTTTTGATGATGAGGGCGTTCCAACAAGAAGGAAGGCTATAGTTGAGAAGGGTATTCTAAAGACCTACCTACATAATAGCACAACGGCCAAGAAGTTTGGTGTGGAGACCACTGGTAATGCCGGGATAATAGTGCCTGTCCCCTGGAACCTCATAGTTGAGCCTGGCAATAAGTCCTTTGAAGAACTATTATCTGAAATCGATGACGGCATATATCTTACGAACGACTGGTACCTCAGATATCAGAATTATAGGACTGGAGATTTCTCAACGCTCCCAAGGGACGGAATGTTTAGGGTAAAGCGTGGTGAGATAGTCTCCTCGATCAGAGAATTGAGGATAAGCGATAATATGCTTCGGGTCCTTCAGAACATAGTGGAGTTAGGCAGATCTAGAACATGGGTTAGATGGTGGGAGGTCGAGATACCATCTTTAGTTCCACACGCATTAATCAGCGAACTGAATTTCACAAAACCGCTAATATAATGGATTTAGTATTTGGCATACGCTTAGATTTTAAAAATGAGATAAAAGGGAGACGATTTTGTCTCCAGATCACACTTTCCAATCAATATTAATGTTATTGAATTTCCTGATGCAAACTCTGATCAAACAAGTTACTATTAACATGAGCCATAGTGGTGCTATAACAAAGTAAAAGACCGTAAACTCCAGGAAGTTAAAATGGAATTTAATTTTTCTGGCGATCAGATAAAATATTGCAGAGTATCCGGAAAAGCTGCCAAGAAGTAGTATAAGACTTTTCAATGCTGGGATTATCACAGACGTTAGGGCTGCCGGAAAGACCAGTAAGCTCGTTGTTGTTGAAGAAAATAGGAGTAACATGTACAACGCCTTAGTGAAAATTTCGTCTGGTATGAAGAGACTTGCCAGAAAGAGTGGGATGGATGGAAAAGTCGTAAGTAAAGATGGCATTATAACTCTAGGATGCTTTCGAACAGCTCTTCTAAGAGTCTTAAAATGGTCTTTAATCCAGAAGGCTGCGCCAATAGCCCACCGCTTTCTCTGATTAAACCATTCTCTCAAGGAAGATGGTGCCTTAGTGAGCACGAAAGGAGTATTTATAAATTTAAAACGCGCGCCATTAACAAAAGACCTAGTAGCTATATCTAGATCTTCGCAGATCGTTCTTCTAAAGCCGCCTAAGGTCTCAAATGTCTCCCTTTTTATGGCAAAAGCCGCACCATTTATGGCTAGACATCGCCCTATTTTTCGGGAAAAGTAGATATTGGTTAGTGCGAAACTTAAGTAATCATAACATACAATCTTAGCCACGAATGAGTCTTTAATAACATCCTTCCTAACCTCAACTATTTCAGCATTCTCCATCTCCCTAACTATGCTCTCAAGAAAACCTTCCCCCATTGTATTATTTATTAATACATCAGCGTCCAAGAAGAGAAAAATGTCACCCCTTGATTCTTTAACAATCTCGTTTAGCGCATTAGCCTTACCTTTTCTCTCACCATTGAGTTTAAAGTGAACCCCCTTCTGAGAAAATTCTCTAGCCACATCTAAGCTTTTTTGGGTGGGCTCATCTATTACAACAAAAATCTCCTTTTTTCTATAGGGATCATTAAGAAGGGATGTTAACGTCTGCCTAAGGAGATCAGATTCCTTATAAACTGGAATAAAAATGCTGATCTTTCTAGCATTGCTCATATTAATTTAATGTTATATTTGTGAAGGGTATTTCAAAATTTCGATTTCCCCGAATATTTTGAAGACGTATGCCGTTCTATCTAGTCACCAAAAAGGATTTAAACCGATTTATTCAAAAATGAGAAATAAGATTTAAATTTGAGATAATTCATCTCTTAGCATATGGTTGAAAGCATTAGTAGACTTATATTCCCTCGTGTTGTGGCTCTCATAACCACCTGTGATAAGAGTGGAAGACCCAATGTCGCATCATTCTCCTTTCTAATGCCTGTTAGTTTTGAGCCAAAATATTTAGCCTTCTCGGTGGCGCCTGAAAGGCATACCTTTAAGAATCTTAATGAAGTTAAAGAGTTCGTTGTAAATATTCCAAGTGAAAGAATGCTTAAGGAGATATGGTTATGTGGCACGAAGTCGGGCAGAGATTTCGACAAATTCGCCCTTGCCGGGCTCGTAACTGAAAGAAGTTTAAGAGTTCGCCCACCCAGGATAAAGGGCTGCCCGGTTCATTTAGAATGCATCATGGAGTTCATGGAAAGGTTCGGCGACCATTATCTTATTGTTGGTAAAGTTGTCGAGGAGCATGTGAACCAAATAGACTTTAAGCCGATTCTTCACTATACTGGAAAGATATTCTATATAGTTGGAGAAAAAGTGTCTGTAGAAACATCCCTTTGAAAAGGGTTATTGTTGCTAGGAACCTCTATCGCCGAAGAGAGAATCTCTATAAATTTGGGAGCAGCAAACCTGCGAGAACTTCACCTTTAAACCTAAATCTCTTGCCCTCTCTATTGCTTCCAGACTTGGGAAAGCTATCGCGTTAACGCCAGCCTCAACCGCCAATAAATCTGTCCTGACTCTATGCAGCCCTTTAGGTCTTGCGCAGCCAAGGGCTATTGGAACCTTCGGCATTAAAGACCTAGCTTTTAAGAGAACCTCTATCGCAGTTTCTGGGGGAGGCGGCTTAATCGACTCCATTTTTGTACCTCTGATCGGGAAGAAGATTATGAGTATTAGGGCTGATGGACCAAATTTTGAGATCATCTTTAATGCTTCAATCTCGCCCCTTATGCTACCGTAATGTAAACCTATAAGGACATGCGGCGTAAATGGTATTCCAGCGCTCTTTAATGCCTCAAGCGTCTCAGCATATTTTTCCACACCGCAATTAAGGTGATAAATTTCCTTTATTGTTTCATCAGAGCCTATTATGTCAACTGAAACTGCATCAACGCCGGACTCCTTAAGCCTTTCAGCGATCTTAAAATTTATCAGACCAGTATGCACAACAATTGTTAACCCAAATCTCTTTTTAACTTCAGATATTGCATCTATAAATCTCTCTATCGGCACAGAACCATTTGGTAAACAGCCTCCACTTATTAGGCAGCCAACTGCGCCACGGCTCTTTAGATGTGAGCAAACATCTATTAGCTTGCTTGGCGTTGTGGCCGGAATCATTGTTTTAAGGATCACACCACCACAATGATCACATTTCAGGGAGCAGGAAGAGCCAGTGATTGATATTGATGGGAAAATTGTTGGCGAAGACTTAAAGTACTTGTTATAGTAATACGTAAACCCAGGCACATAAAAATATATTAATTTTCCAAACGTTTGCCAGCCTAATTCCCTTGACCTAAGAATCTCATCTTTTAAACCGATTATCTCCTTACCGGTGGACTTTTCCATGTAAAATTAAATATATTCTTAAACATTATAAATGTTTGGGGTTGAGTATGAGCGCTGCTGAAAGAGCCTATAATTTAGCATTTAAATATGAAGCCGAGTATGGAAGCTGCCCTCAAGCGGTCTTAAGAGCAATATATGAAGTCTTTAATCTTAAGGGTACAGAGATAGTGATTAAGTCGGCACATGCCTTAGCCGGAGGTTTAGGGTTAAGCGGAAATGGAACATGCGGAGCCCTTTCTGGAGGGGTCCTAGCGCTCGGAATATTCTTCGGCAGAAGGTTGGAAGATATGGATAAAGGAAGATTCATGAAATCCCATATTAAGGCAAAGGAGCTTTACGACAAATTCGTTAGGGAGTTCGGCAGCTGTATTTGTAAGGATGTTCAGACAAAAATTTTTGGGAGGTCATTTAACCTTTGGGATCCGGACGATTATAAGAAATTTGAGGAGATGGGTGGGCATAGGGATAAGTGTACAGATGTTGTTGGTAAGGTAGCGAAATGGACTGTTGAAATGCTACTAGAGGATAAGAGTATAAAAGAGCAAATAAGAGGTTAAAACGATAAGGAAATTTATCGCCCTTAATGCTTAGAAATTTCAGATATTAGTGCCGCCACCATTAGTGGGAGTATTAATGTTGCGTCCCCCTCAATAGTTACATGTTTTGCGGTCTCCCTAACCTTCCCCCAAGAGATAGCCTCCTGAACTCTCGCCCCTGAGAGACTGCCATCCCACTCAACGGCAGTAGTTATATAAACTGCATAGTCTAATCCGCCTTTAAACTGGTTCCACCATATAACGTGGTGCTTAGAGATCCCCCCGCCAATTATCAGCGCCCCCGTACGTTTAGCATTGAATATTATGTCATTGATCTCCTGCTCATCCTTAATAACATCTATTTTTATCTTATGATCCTGAGAGAATAACCATGTTTGATAGCCAACTGCCCCATCCATAATTCCTGGTACATAAACCGGTATATTATTTTTCGCCGCCCAGTAGAGTATCGAATCCTCCTTACATATTCTTGAGCCTATTGCCCAACAAAGTTCTCTTGTTGAGATCTCCCTAATACCGCTGTTCCATAAATCTGTTAGAAGCACATGTATCTTTTCTTCGATTATTGTGCCATAGCTTTCGTTTGGTATTAATATGTTTCCAAGCCTATTTATTCCCATCCTATGGAGCTTCACGTCATTCATATCAAATGATCCACGATAATAGTTCCTCCAGCTCCTTGCTAGGTCATGGTCGAGTGTTCCACAAGTCGTTACTATCACATCTACTAAGCGGCGCTTAATCATCTCGACGAGAACACCTCTTGTTCCAGTAGCTACAATGCACGCTGGAAAAGATAGAAATTTCAGACATTCGCTGTCAGAAATCATCTCTCTCAGTACATCTATTCCAGATACAATTTTTCCAGGCGTGAAGCCCCATGCTGAACGCATCTGCTCAATAAGATCGCTTACACTCATGCCTCCATAAAGCTTGTAATCTTTAACAACGCTCTTTTCATCTAACATAAACTTACTCCTCTGAATTACCGCTACCGTATACTCACTTCTGCTCAAGCCCGATCAAAAAGTTTAATACACACCGCGGCATGTCCCTTCCATATCCGCCTTCAAGGACGGCAAATGTCTTTCGATTAAGCCCAGCGATCGCCCGCCCTATCCTAATATATACTTCCATGCTCAGGCCAAGAGAACAGACCGGATCGTACTTGTAAGTATCAAATCCAGCTGAAACAGCTATTAGATCTGGGTCAAACTTCTCGACTTCCTCTAGGGCTTTACCCAGAACCCTCATGTACTCATCATCACCGACAGCATAAATAAACGGATAGTTTAGGCAGTTTTCAATAGATTTTGCCCCAGTTCCCGGGTATACCCCGCCAAACCTATGAAGAGAAACAAAGAGAACGCGCGGCTCACCGAGGAATATTTCTTGGGTTCCGTTGCCGTGATGGCAGTCTATATCTATTATTGCAACCTTATTCACTCTTTGAAGAGCCTTCTTACATGCAATCGCAATATTATTAAAGTAGCAGAATCCAAGTGTCGGCGCGTTAAGAGCCTTTCCATCCACGCCAGCATGGTGTCCCGGCGGTCTCATCAGAGAGAAGGCTAAATCTCCGCTTAGGGCTATCTCCATACTCTTTATCGCCGAACCTGCGGCAAGCCTAGCATACTCATATATTCCCGGGAGCGCTGGGGTATCCGGGTCAAAGAACGATTCGCTTTTTATACTCTCAACATAGTTCTTACTATGAACTAGAAGTAAATCTTCTTCGCCGCATGGTTCCGGCTGAACGAACTTATAATTCCTCTCCACAAGCAGCTTATATGTTTGATACACTCTATCCGGCGACTCCGGATGACCAGGACTCCAATACTCAAGACACTTCTCTGAGAAGAGAATGTACATTTTATTTATACCTCCTTTAGATAAATGTCTTAAGTTTCATATGAATATTATTGCATAAGGCAGGTTTAAAGTCATGGACTCAAGCAGGAGAGTTGAGAGGGTTAGGGTATCTTTGGGAACTGCCATAGTGCTTGGCTTAAGCGAAGGAGTTATTGACGCTGAGCCTACAACAGCATATCTTCTCACATACTTTGAGGGACGCTGTACGGCAAATTGCGCCTTCTGCCCGCAGGCAAGGGGGAGCAGCTCTAGGACGGATATGCTTTCAAGAGTTATATGGCCGGATTTTAGAGTTGAGGACGTTGTTGCTGGAATTAAAAGAGCCTTTAAACAGGGAAAGATAATGAGGGTATGTATTCAGGCGCTAAATTATCCTGACGTTCATAGGGATATATTGCTGTTAGTTAGGGAGATCCGCGATAAATGTAATGTTCCGATATCCGTTTCATGTCAACCTTTAAGCTCAGTGGAGATCAGCGCGCTTGCCGAAGCTGGCGTTGAAAGGGTGAGCATAGCATTAGATGCCGCCACAGAAGAAATATTCTCTATTGTTAAGGGGGAGAATGTCGGGGGACCCTACCGCTGGAATCAGCACTTCGACGCTCTAAGAGCTGCCCTTAAGATTATTGGAAGAGGTAGAGTTACAACACATTTAATAGTTGGCTTGGGGGAGAGCGAGGAAGAGTTTATACACATGCTTCAGAGGAGCCATGACATGGGAATCTTTCCAGCAGTCTTCGCCTTTACACCCATACCTGGAACAAGAATGTCAAGCCACCCGAGACCACCAATAGATTCGTATAGAAGGATTCAGGTGGCCCATTATCTAATAACCCGCGGATTAGGGCGCTACGAGAACATGAGGTTTAAGGATGGGCGGCTTATA
This sequence comes from Bathyarchaeia archaeon, assembly GCA_038817885.1. GTDB lineage: Archaea > Thermoproteota > Bathyarchaeia > Bathyarchaeales > DTEX01 > DTEX01. Next base: position 112,603 of record JAWAZE010000001.1, read on the forward strand.
GATTTCGGAATCCCTAAAAACGATATCAAAAGAATAATTCTTTCTGGAGAACCCTTCTTGACATCTGGCTGCCCTGGCTGTAACAGGCCATATTATAATGAGGAGCCACGCGGTCCCCTCTACAACTTCCCGAGGAAGCCGACGCGGAAGGATATTGAAATGATCCAGATGGAAATGAACATGGAGCTTTGATCAAAGCAGGTCTCATTGTACTCATATCAGGTTAGACGGCCATGAAAATGAACCTAATGCCGGAGGCGACAGCCACCCCAGGTATACCTTTCTTGGCTGAGAGAAAAAGTGTATTTTGACAGGATTTGGCCGTAATCTCTAAGTAAAGGTTCTTCTTATCTCTGTGTTTGTGGAGAGGTGAAACCCCCTTGAAGATATTCATTGATTCAGCTGACTTAGATGAAATAAGACAGGCTTGTGAGTGGGGCGTTATAGACGGGGCTACTACGAATCCATCACTGATCAAAAAGGCTGTTGAGAAGAGAGGTGGGAGAATCAATATGGAGGATTACATAAAGGAAATTCTTAGGACTGTTCCCGGACCAGTCAGTTTAGAAGTTATTGCCGTGAGGGCTGAGGAAATGGTTGCGCAGGCTAGAATATTATACAAGAAGTTTAGCCCCTATGGCGAAGTTGCCATTAAGATACCCGTTAATCCAAGCCTAAGTGATGATGACGGCCTAGATTTTGATGGATTGAAAGCTATAAGGAAGTTAAGTAAAGATGGAATACCTGTAAACTGCACGCTTGTCATGACCCCTGAGCAAGCAATTCTTGCAGCTAAGGCGGGAGCAACATATGTAAGCCCCTTTGCAGGCCGAATAGATGACTATATACGGGCGAAAATGGGCATGAAGATCAACATCGACTACAAAAAAGAAGACTACTTTGATTATAGCTTGCTCAATAAAATATGGGATTTAAAGTTTAATGAGCAGGTATCTGAATACCGTTCTATAGTTGATGCATATAAAAGTCGAGATGTGAAGGTACTCAGCCACATGATTCATGATAACGGAATCATTAGCGGCGTTGATCTTGTCGCAAAAATAGTCAAAATCTTTAAAATATATGGGTTTAAAGCGCAGGTTATCGCCTCAAGCATTAGGAATGCTAGGCAGGTTAGGGAGGCTGCTGAGGCTGGTGCCGACATAATTACAATGCCCTTTGAAGTTATAAGGGAGATGGCTAGGCATCCAAAGACCTTTGAGGGAATGAGAGACTTTATGGCAGATGTAATACCACAATACAGGGAGATTTTTGAGCACAATGAATGATCGGCTGAAGGACAAAAAGATAGCCTATTTTTAGGAAAGCAAATTCTCATAAGGTCTCCAAAATCTCCTCCTAATGGTTCCCTAACCTTTTTCTTCCGCCAAAGTTTTATCCATTGATTTAGATAAAAAGATTGTCTAAAAATTTGGCGAAAAATTTTGTTCGCCAAACAGTCTTGTAGTTTTTGGCCAGAAAAATTGTCCTTTATTAAAGAAATGGATACAAAAGCATCAACGATCTACTTTTTCTTACTGAGTATCCGCTCTAAGTGCGGCCGCAGTTTCTCATTCTCAGCCATTATCCTTTCCCGACCAATCTCCTTCAATTTGGCGGCCATCTCCCTCACTATTTGAGCGAACTTAATGCCCTCAGCCGCGGAAACATATTCAATCCTAAGTCTATCCGGCGTTAAACCTAGTTTTTCGAGGGCTTTGGCCAGCGCATCCATTCTGACTCTCATTTTAAGGTTTCCATCAATATAATGGCAATCATATGGGTGGCATGCGCCTATTAGAACCATTCCAGCACCTTTTTTAAAGGCATATAGTACAAAATCCCTGTCAACGCGCCCAGAGCACATGACCCTAACAATCCTTATGTTCGTTGGATACTCGAAGCGGCTTGTTCCCGCCAGATCCGCGCCAGCATAGGCGCACCAGTTACAGCATAAACCCAAAATCTTATCTTCAGGGTTACTCTCTAGCGCCGCATCTATCTGCGCTAATACTTGCGCGTCAGTAAAGTGCATCTGAGTTATGGCGTCAGCTGGGCACTCGGCAACACATGTTCCACAACCATGGCACATAGCCGCCGTAACTACAGCTGGTTTCCCTGGGTCGGCTTTAATCGCCCCATAAGGACATTTCATCGCGCATATACCACACTTAACCTGAGTGTTCCTACATTTACTTGGATCTATAACGGATACTATTGGCTCAATCGTGACATAAGACTTTGATAATATGGATGCGGCTCTGGCAGCCGCGCCGCACCCCTGGGCGACGCTATACGGAATATCCTTCGGACCTTGGCACGCCCCTGCCAGAAAGATTCCGTCTACCGGCGTGTCTAGCGGTTTAAGCTTCGGGTGGCTCTCAAGGAAGAAGCCATCTGTCCCTCTTGGTATATTTAGAAGTCTCGCGAGTTCCTCCGAACCCTTACTTGAAACCGCTGCTGTCGCGAGAACAACCATCTCAGCCTCCAGCGTTATCGGCTCCCCTAAGAATGTATCTTCAGCATATATTATTAGGTTCTTTGTCTTAGGATCCTCCTCTATCCTTGAGACCCTACCCCTAATGAAGTTCACGCCCATCTCTCTGGATCTCTGATAAAACTCCTCGTATCCCTTGAAGTGGCTGCGCAGATCCATATAGAATACATAAACATCGACATCGTCTCCATAATGCTCTTTTAACTGAATGGTGTGTTTTAGGGTGTACATGCAGCAGAAGTTTGAACAGTACGGATATTTATTAACATCTCTCGAACCAACGCACTGTATGAAAGCAACACTCTTCGGCCTATTGCCATCAGATGCCCTGACAACGTGCCCCCCTGTCGGTCCGGCGGCTAAAATTAATCTCTCAAATTCTAAACTCGTTATCACATTAGCGTACTTTCCATACCCGTAGAGATTGCCATCCTCAGGAATGTATATGTCATATCCGGTTGCAACAACTATTGCGCCAACTTTAAGCTCTATTTCTTCAGGCTTTTGTTCAAAATCTATTGCTTGGCGCGGCCCGCATGCATCAATGCACTTAAAGCATTCTATACAATAGTCACGGTTTATCCTATAAATTAATGGAACAGCCTGCGGAAACGGAACTGATATAGCCTTCCTGACGCCTAAATTCATGTCCCAATCGTTCGGGTATTCGATTGGGCATACTGGTACACATTCGCCACAACCAGTACATTTATCTTCAATAATATAGCGTGGATTCTTTCTGATTTTCACGGTGAAGTTCCCAATGTAACCCTCAACCTTCACTAAGTCGGCGAACGATATTATCTCAATGTTCGGGTGGCGGGCAACATCAACCATCTTTGGACCTTCAATACAGATTGAGCAGTCTAATGTTGGAAATGTTTTGTCCAGTTGAGCCATGTGCCCGCCTATGCTCTCCTTCTTCTCAAGCAAATAAACCTTAAAGCCCATTTCGGCCAGTTCTAAGGCAGCATTCATACCAGCTATTCCACCGCCTATAACAAGCGCTGTTGGCGTAACCGGAACTTTTATCGGCTCCAGTGGTGCTAGGAGCCTAGCCTTAGCAACTGCCATTTTAATTATCTCTTTGGCTTTTTCGGTCGCCTCTTTTGGATGGCCTGGGTGGGCCCATGAACAATGCTCCCTTATGTTGGCCATCTCAAAGAGGTATGGGTTTAAGCCAGCTTCAGCGACAGTTCTCCTAAAGGTGAATTCATGCATTCTAGGAGAACAGGCTGCTACGACGACACGGTTAAGATTATACTTCTTTATGGCTTCCTTAATCTCCTCTTGACCGGGGTCTGAGCATGTATACCTGTTATCTATGGCAAAGACTACATTTGGCAGTGTACGCGCATACTCTGTTACTTCTTTGACGTTTACCACGCCAGCTATGTTCAGGCCGCAGTGGCAAACAAAGACGCCTATTCTAATATCCTCAGGCTTAGATTCGACGTTCATCTCCAACCCTACCTCCTTACATGAAGTCTCTTAACTGAATCATAAGCTTTTAAACCGGATTTACTACGTAATTCTTTGCTCATATTTAATGTTGAGGTTATTTTTTCCAGCGCTTTATTCCATGCTCCAGATTTAACCTGCCCATGGTAAACTGACACTCTTCTAAGATCTATGGCACCATTAACTGGACAAGCCTTTCTGCACGCCCCACAATAAACGCAGAATAATTCATTAACAGCAACTTTTCCATTATCGGCGACAAATAGGACGCCAGGTATTGGACAAGCATCGACACAATCACGACATCCCTCTGGACATAAATCTACATTAATTTTTATAACACCAGTAATAATTTTTCTTGTATGAATTGCATTGTATGGGCATTTAATTTCACATATTCGGCATCCGGGGCAATGTTCGCTGTCAACATCAACTTTAACCACATTCACCTCAGAATTAAATTTAACATTAATTAGGTGTAATGGGCAGGCTTCCTCGCATATTCGGCATCCCTGCGGACATTTACTTTCCTCAACTTTGATCTCATGAATTATCTCCGGGAAACTTTTGCTCTCAAGTACTGGGACAAATTCTTCTCCGTTTATGCTCTGTTTAAATGCTCCAAAAATGCATATCTCTGAGCATATTCCACAAAAATTGCATTTATCCCCAAGAACTGTTGCCGTTATTTTCTTTGGAGGCTCTTCGAGATCCTTTAATTCAGATGGCTTAACAACCTTTATTGCTTCTTTTGGGCACGCTATTTCGCAGAGCTCACAACCAACGCACCTACCCCTATCGAGAAATAGGGTGTAACGTCTAGTATACATAGTTCTCTCAAGAAGAAGAGAGTTAGCGTCTTCATTTTTAATTAGTTTAACGGGCAAATTTATCATCCCGCCAAAGGACTTTATTTTTAACTATTAAAGAGATAAGGGAAATAAATAGCTTTATGCCAATTTTGCGTCATTGATCATGGAAGAGACGATGATCTTCTCTTTAGCACGGTTATTGTATCATTTAATATTGCTGAGACCGTTTCTCTTCCAGCCCCATAACCCACCAGCGTTATCTCCCCTGCTAAATCTGTTTCAATGCGTATTGCGTTTAATGTTCCATGCACGCATAATGGGTGGTTTATTGGGATGAGCTTCGGCGCGACCTCAAGTTTCTTATCTATTGTGCCGATGAGCTTTATTGTATAGTTGGCCTTCTTAGCTAGACTTATGGCTTCCTGTGTTATATTGCGTATACCAACTATTTCAACATCATTAATCTTCGCATCCATCCCCATAAGAGCATTTGCAAGAATAACTACCTTACACGCAGCATCTATGCCATCAACATCATAAGATGGATCTCTTTCAGCAATACCCTTCTCCTGAGCCTCCTTGAGAGCTATATCAAAATCTATCTCCTCAAAGAACATCCTTGAGAGAATATAATTCGTCGTGCCATTTAATATCCCGCATAACCTAATTATCCTATCGCCCTGCAAGCACTCCCTAACAAGAGAAAATATTGGGATGGCTCCCGCAACGGCCCCCTCATAAAGGAGATCGCAGCCATTTTTCTCGGCTAGGCCCGTTAGCTCTTTAAAGGCTAGGACGAGGGGACCTTTATTGGGCGTAATGACATGTATGCCCCTACTTAATGCGAGTCTAATATGGGTTAGGCCGGGTTCACCGTCTCTAATATTAGTTGGTGTCGCCTCAACAATTATGTCGCACAAATCCCTCTTGATTAAGTTAACTGCAGGCTCAGCCCTAAACCCCGGGTAATTTGTTAAATCTTTTGCGGCAATTATCTTCTCTATATTTAGACCATTTCCATCATAAACATAGCCCTTACTGCTCGCCGCGCCGACAACAAGGAAATTTTTATCGAGTCTTCTGAGAATGGATATTTTCTCCAATATTATTCTAAGAAGATTTCTGCCGAGGAAGCCAAATCCGATTATTGCTAACCTCATAGATAACTCACCAACAGTCTATATTCCTATTGATGGAATTAGCAAGGCCCCTTGCTCGCCAGCGACCTTTTTAAGATCTTCAATAACTTCCTCAGCCTTATTGGCTGGCACTTCAACCTCAAATCTAACCGAGACCACACCTAACCTCGACATCATCGCTTCAACGTTTATTAAACGTATCTCCCTCATTTTGGATTCAATAATCCATCTGACATCCACATTTCCTATAAGAATAAATGTGAGTCTAAGTCTCTCAATGATCTCCTCAGATTTTATAATTGTTATTCCAAGATCCCTTAAATCTTCTATAGTCTTCTTGAAGCTCTGGTGGGATAAAAAGTCTACCACGAGGCTTACCGGAACATATCCCTCGACAGGCTTATCCCTCTCATGAATTATGGATATTATGTTTCCGCCATTCTTAGCTATTGGCTCAAGCGCCCTCAATAGCTGGCCGGGCTTGTCAGGAAGGGCTAAAGTTAGGCTAAACCTCAATGATACCCCTCACTCATAAAATTATGGCTGAGGACTTAATATCCCACCACTATCAGCCGACTGCACAAAGTACCAATATTTCCTCAAGTATCCTTTAAAGATTTTTGGAGGCTTAGGCTTCCACGAGGCGAGGCGATACCTAATCTCTTCATCACTAAGATCAACATTTAGTTTTCTAGCAGGTATATTAATGTTTATCACGTCTCCATCCCTCAGCGCCGCTATAGGTCCACCTTCAGCAGCCTCCGGTGAGACGTGACCAATGCAGGGGCCCCTTGTTGCGCCGGAGAACCTTCCATCAGTTATTAAAGCTACTGACTCGCCTAAGCCCATTCCAATTATAGCTGAGGTTGGTGCAAGCATTTCACGCATCCCCGGTCCACCTTTTGGCCCCTCATATCTAATGACAATCACATCACCCGCATTGATATCTCTGCTTAAAATAGCCTGCATAGCATCCTCTTCTGAATCAAATACCTTTGCGGGTCCCTTAAACACGAGCATTTTAGGCGATACCGCGGTGATTTTTGTTACCGCTCCCCTGGGCGCAAGGTTTCCAAATAAAATTGCTATTCCGCCCTCCTTATGAATTGGGTTTGTTGGCGGCCTAATAATATCCCAGTCAAAAACTTTGGCATCTTTAATGTTCTCGCCAACAGCTTTGCCAGTTACTGTTAAGGCATCTAAATGGAGCTTATCGCGTAGAACACTCATGACCGCTGGTATTCCGCCAGCCGCATCGAGCTCCTCCATATCATAGGGACCACTTGGTCTCATGTCACATATATGTGGAACCCTTCTAGAGATCTCATCAAAAACCTCCAATGGCAGATCTACGCCAGCTTCCTCAGATACAGCCTTTAAATGGAGAACCGCGTTCGTTGAGCCTCCCAGGGCCGCATCGACTGCTATGGCGTTTTCAAATGCCTTCCTCGTCAGGATGTCGCTTGGTTTTAAACCCTCCTTAACCATCTCCACGATTCTCTCTCCACTCCTCTTAGCTAATCTAATCTTTTTAGATGAGATCGCTAGGGACGTTGCACATCCAGGAAGCGATAAGCCAATAGCCTCAACTATACAGGCCATCGTATTAGCTGTATACATGCCATTACATGAGCCGCATGTGGGGAATGCGCATTCTTCAAGCATCTTCAATTCTTTCATGCTCATTCTCCCGGCCGAAATTTCACCTATAGCCTCGAATATTGTTGCCACATCAACGCGCCTACGCCCATATCTGCCCGAGAGCATCGGTCCACCAGTCACAACTATCGCTGGAATATCCAGCCTAGCGGCGGCCATCATCATGCCAGGCGTTATTTTATCGCAGTTTGTTAGTAAGACTAAGCCGTCGAAACTATATGCTTCTACCATAACTTCAATCGAATCTGCAATAATTTCTCTAGATGGAAGTGAGTAATGCATGCCCTTATGGCCCATAGCTAAGCCATCACATATAGCAATCGTGTTGAACTCGAAGGGAACTCCGCCGGCAGCCCTAACGCCAGCCTTAACATATTCAACAATCTTATCTAGATGCATGTGCCCGGGAACAAGCTCCGTGAAGCTGTTTGCTATGCCAATAAATGGTTTGTTAAAATCCTCATCCGTTACTCCCAAGCATTTCCATAAGGCCCTGTGCGGAGCCCTCTCAAGACCAAATTTAACAATATCGCTTCTCAAGCCCACCAATCTCCACTAAAGTCCACAAGTAGAATAGTTCTAATTAATTAAATTTTTGCGTGAACCCACATAATCCTTCATATATCTTTCCATAATCAATGGCTTTTTAAGTCATGATTCAGTTTAAACTTCCATGAAGTGAGAAAAGAATCGGGATTATAAATATGATTGACGGGATATTTTTCATCGGGCATGTGTCAATTGATAGAGTTCAAAATGTTAATGGCTCTAACCTGCAGCCTGGAGGAGCGGCGCTCTATGCTGCTGTAGCCGCTAAAACTCTCCTAGAAAACGTTTACTTAATCTCTATTGTGGGGAAAGACTATCCCTTTCTGGATATTCTAGACATCTTCTCTAAAAGGTTTATAAGGATCTCGAATACCCCCTCAACAAGATTCAGTATAAAGTATAATGAGCGCTGGGAAGCAAAATATTTGGAAGTAAAGTATGGCTCTGGCCTCAAAATACTGCCATCGCTGATTCCTGTTGAAATATTTGGCCCCGAGAGCATAGTGCACATCTCACCCCTATCTCCACCAAGAGTTAAGAGAATCGTGAAGTTAATTAGGGAGAAAAGACTTAAGACGAAAATATCTGTAAACACTTGGATAGGGTATATAAGGGGTGAAAATAAGAATATTCTCAGGGAAATATCTTCAGAAGTGGACTTCTTCATACTTAATGATTCTGAGGCGAAAGCTTTAACAAATGCGAAGAGTTTAACAACTGCTTTAAAGCTTTTAGAGTCTAAAACTTTAATTGTAACATTAGGTGATTTAGGGGCAATAGTGAGCAGGGATAGCGATATACAAGTTGTGCCAGCGCTGAGAATTCCTGTCGAAAAAGTCATAGATACAACTGGTGCTGGGGATACGTGGTGCGGCTCCTTCCTAGCGGCATATAAGCAGACAAACGATTTAATGAAGTCTGTAACGGTGGCTTCAATCATTTCAAGCATAAAATGTACTGGCTGGGGCTTCAGCAAGCTCCTAAATATAAGGTTCAAGGGAGTCAACGATGTAATTAACTATGTTATTAGTTTAAAGGAGGGAGGTATGCAAAAGAAGATTCTGGACTACGTGGCTAAATAGATTTTACCGTAAATGGATTATTAATTTAGGAAAACATTAATTACTGGCTTCTCTTATCAATATTAAAAAGAACAAGGGCAGTCGACTATGACAAAGAATATACTTGAGATACACGGTCTGAGCGTGGAGGTATCTGGTAGAAAAGTCCTGAATGATGTGAATTTGCAGATACCTAATGGTGAGGTACACGTACTCTTCGGACCTAATGGATCTGGGAAAAGCTCATTGGTAATGGCACTTTTAGGTTTCCCAGCATACAAAATTGTTTCTGGAGGAATAATTTTTAAGAATAAAGATATAACTAGCCTTCCAACAAATGAAAGGGTTAAAATGGGCATAAGCGTAGCATTTCAACATCCACCAGCCATCAGAGGCATTAAGCTTGGACAAATATTAAGACATTTAATGCCAGGTGAAGAGAGAATTAGTGATCTCCTTAATAAAGTTAAGTTCCCGCAAAGTTTCCTTGAAAGAGACATAAACTTAGGCTTCTCCGGCGGAGAGATTAAGAAGTCTGAGATTCTCCAGGTTTTAGCTCATGGCGGCGATTTTATTGTACTTGATGAGCCCGATTCCGGCGTTGATGTCGAGAACTTAAGGATTTTAGGCACGGTTATTAACGAGATGCTGCGCGGCCGCTCGGCGTTGATAATCACGCATCTAGGAGTCATTCTACAATATATTAACGCGGACGTGGCACACGTGTTAATGAATGGAAGCATAGTCTGCTCTGGATCGCCAATGAAGATTTTGGGCCAGATACTCAATGAGGGCTATGCGTGGTGTGAGAAATGCATACAAGCAAGGATAGAGCGCTGCGAGCTATAAACAAGCCCTCTGAATACGGCCCGGATCTCGACGTAAGCCAGTATTCTAGGGAAGCAAAGAACTGGGAGCTATGCATAATTTCTAGTCTCCCCAGGGATATCTTAGAGAGAGCATTGAACGTCGGCATTATAGCCAAGCATGATGAGAGATCTGCAACATATTTTCAGATAGATCATTCAGTTATTTTTAAAGCCGTTCAAGATTTCTTTAGAAATAAGATCGAGGTTATGAGTGTTAAAGAGGCTTTGGCGAAATATGACTGGCTAAGAGACTATTGGTGGAAGATTTTGGAAGTCGATAAGGATAAGTACACTGCCTTAGCGGAGCTCGCCTTAGACCAAGGATACTTTATTAGGATACTTGAGGACCAGAAAGTGGTATTACCCCTACAGGCATGTCTATTCATAGCGACGGATAACTTAAACCAAAATGTCCACAACATAATAATAGCTGAACCGGGTTCAGAGGCGCAGATAATAACTGGCTGTACTCTACATCCAAGTGTTCAGCGCGGGCTTCATGTCGGCATAACAGAGTTTTACATAAAGCATGATGCTAAACTAACATTCACCATGATCCATAACTGGGCTCAAAAATTTGACGCAAGGCCTAGATCTGGAGCGGTAATTGATGATAATGGAGTATTCGTGAGCAATTACGTGTGTTTTAAGCCACTTAAGAGTCTACAGGCTTATCCAGTAGCATATTGCAAAGGTAAAAATTCGCGCGCCAGATTTAATACGATCATCTATGGGCTGGGCGACCCTTACATTGACATAGGCTCAAAAATAGTCCTTCAAAACGAGGATTCTAGGGGTGAGATTATCTCAAGAGTTATTGCAAGGGATAGAGCACAAATATATGCTAGAGGTCTCCTGCTAGGCGAACATAAGAACACGAAGGCCCACCTGGAATGTAGAGGCCTACTATTGTCTGACGAGGCTATAATTCACACAATTCCGGAGCTCATAGCTAAAACGCAAGGTGTCGAGCTCACGCATGAGGCAGCCGTCGGAAAAATATCTGAGGAACATGTTCAATATTTAATGGCCAGAGGTTTCTCAAGAAGCGAGGCGGAAGCTTTGATCGTCAGAGGGTTCATGGATGTAAGCATCTTTGGGCTGCCAAAAGAGATTGAGAGGGAGATTCAAAGACTAATCGATATAACCACCGAACGCGCTCTTTAAAGTTTACTAAAATGGAGCCTATCTTCTAAATAATTAAAACCGTTTTCTGGAAAACGTTGCTTACGTTTTAACTTCCTTTTTTGTTAATTTTATGATGGTGTAAGAGAGCCTCGAATATTATTTTTGCAGCGCATACGGCCGTTATACCGTTGTCATAGTGTGGCGTAACCTCAACGAGGTCAAATATGGTTAATTGACGACCACTTATCTCTAATAACATATCTAGAAGCGTGGTTACGGAGATACCTTCCGGTTCGGGATTTTGAACTGCGGGTGCAAAAGATGGGTCTAGAACATCCATGTCAACTGTAACATATAGCCTGTTACAACCGTAAATGAAACCCCTAATATCCTTTAAAACGCTCTCAACGCCCTCGCGTAGAATCCTCTGTGAAGTTATGTATTTAATGTTGCCGGACTCCGAGGCATACTTTATTTCCTCCCTGCACGCGGCTCTCACACCAACCACGACTATTCTCTTCGGCTTTAACTCCTCGTTTATCCTCCGTAGGAATGTTGTATGAGATATTTTTTCACCCATATATTCATCCCTTAAGTCTAGGTGTGCATCAAAGCTCACTAATGCAAAGTCCCCTTCAATGCCTTTTGCCGCGCCGAATGTTATTGTATGCTCACCCCCAATCATTACCGGCATCTTGTTCTTCTCAAGGATGTCTCGACAAACCATCTCTATTCTCCTTAAAGTTTCGTAAACGTTTCCGCTTATATGAAGATCCCCGGCGTCATGTATGCTTAAATCCTCTAGATCAACATCAGATCTAAAGCTGTACGTTTCTATGTTGAGGGATGCCTCTCTGACGGCTGCAGGTGCAAATCTAGCCCCCGGACGGTAAGTGCTTGTCGTATCAAATGGCACCCCAAAAACAATATATTTCGCTTCCTCAAATGTTCTCTGATAACCGCCAAAATACGGCGTCGGTGATATAAAGAGATTTAGATTACTCATAGCCACTATACCGGCAACGTTTTTATAGTATGGGTTCATGATGTATAGATATACATTATCCTTTAAAAACCATGCAGGAGAAAATGGGTAGTGGAGAAGGAAAGGGCAAAAATAACAATTCCACATCTGCTTTCAATAGCCTACTTTATTGCGGGGGTAGCACTAATAGTTGCGGCTGCCCAATCACGATACATACCAATTCACGTAGGTATAATTGGAGTACTTAATATAATCGCATCTTGCGGGATATATTTGAAGAGAAAATGGACATTTTATACACTAATCTTTATCTCACTTATCAGCCTTGCATTTGGATCCATAACATTAACTACTATGATTTACATCTTTAGCTATGATCCCATAAGCATATTAATGTTTATCGGAATGACATTTTACATAGCTCTTTCCATAACGCTATTAGTCTACACAATTACGCAGAAAAACAAATTCATTTAAGAGACGCAATATAGCTTTTGCGTTAAAAGGTGAATTATTCATGAGAACCCGTTGAAAAAGGCTTATAAGCATTTAATTCATTATTTAATCTCTTACCTGGAAATCTTTAGGGTGATAGTATGCTTATTATTCAAATTTCAGATGTTCACTGTGGTCCCATGTTTAATTACGGGAGCTTCCGTACAGCTATTGATGAGATCAATGCTCTATCGCCTGACGCTGTTATAGTGACTGGTGATATAACGGAGAATGGCATACTTTCCGAGTTTAAGATGGCGCGTGAAGAATTTAAGCGGCTGAAGGCTGAAAGAGTTATTTATATTAGCGGAAACCATGACTATAGGTCTACGGGCTACCTGCTTTTTAAACAGCTTTTCCCATTTAATCAGGTTACTGAAGTCGGTGACGCCGTAATAATCGTGTTAAGCAGCGCACGCCCCGACAGGGATGACGGGGAAGTTGGGCACAGACAAAATCTTTGGCTTGAAAGTACTTTGGGGAACTATAAGGATTACATAAAGATTGTAGCCATACACCACCATATAATTCCAGTTCCAGATACTGGCGCAGATCAAATCACAATTGTGGATGCCGGTGACGTCCTCAGAAGTCTCATAAAGGGTAATGTGGATCTGGTTTTGTGCGGGCACCGCCATAGACCATGGAAATGGCGGATAGAAAATATGCAGGTACTTCATGCAGGAAGTATTTCATGCGAGAAGCTAAGGGGCTTCTTTCTACATTCCTATAACATAATAGAATTAAGAGACAGAAGAATTGAAGCGAAACTTAAGGTTGTAGGCGGAGATCACATGAGTTTCGAAGAAGTTACAGGAATCCCAGATGTTTTCCAGTACAGCATTACGCCACCAAAATAAAATTTATCAAAACATTTTTAATCCTTTCTCCCGCATCTTCAGACAATATATTCATACTCTATTTTCTCAAAGTCTTTCACGATCTCAAAGTCATTGTAGCCGAACCCCCTGCTACCCAGTGATGAAATGTTAACTTTTGGAGGACCCAGGGCTATTCTGGTAGCAGGGTGATCCACGCCGAAAGTTTTCATGCTTATTTCATAAACGAGTCTTCTAACATTCTCCTCATCCAGAAATCCTAGCGAATGTAAGTACTCGTGAAGCAGAAGTGAAAAAATGAACGAATTGAATTCGGTTTTCGTCAAGAAGTATCTACCCATTATATTTACAAGCAGCCTGTTCAGAACTATTCCATTTGAGCCCACTTGATAGTATGCGCCTATGTTGGGTGGAAGATCCTTAAGATATAAGAGAAGCCCAACCCTATGTAAACCAATCGCCTTCCTCACTGATTTCTTAACTAAATCAAATATGTCCTTGTAGTTTTCACATTTCTCGAGACTTTCAACAAAGTAGGAATTCATGGGAAGCCCTTCCTTATCATAAAATAACAATGTTATATATAACCTTTCCTAAAACGCCAATTTAAACTAAATCTTTAATCTTCTTTTAATTAAGATGGAAATTACTGCTGCTGGGATGGCGCCAAGGATAATTGTTGATATAGTCTTAAGCCAATTAATCCCAATGCTTGAGGGCGCTATCTTCTCCGATATCTCCATGCTCTCGCTCTCACTTACAAGGGGTAGGCTTTTTGGAGGCTCAGGTTTAAGCCTGCTAATGCCTTTCACGTCCATGTGTAGGAGCGAGAGGGGTATTAGCATTAGGGCTACGCCGAGAATAGCTGCAAGCATCAGGTTCAATAAGATTCTCTTCATAGGTTACTCATCTCTAATTTAATTTATTTTCCCTTAATTATTCTATGTTTTTGAACGGCTTTCCATCAACAGCTTAATTGTCTCAGCCCAGAGGATTGCGGAAGCTAGAGAGCCAAACATTAGCGCCACGATATTATGGATGCCCCAAGTATGCTCATAGAGAATCAGGTAGATGATAAGCATGCTTGTCATCCACACAGCGTAAAACATGAATCTGGGTATCATATATCTCCCAATCCTGATGAAAAACTTTAGAACCCCGATCTTAACATCCTGTAGGAGAAAGTATTCGCCAGTAGCAGTTTTACCCGCCAGCCCGAGGGAAACGAGTTTATCGAGGTGGTATGCTGCCAAGCTTGGACTTGAAAATTTCAGCTGCCTCTGAACCTCTCTAACGCCAACTTTAGAGCCAGACCTCTCCAACAAATACATGTAGACCTTAAGCGTCTTACCTTTAAGGCTAGCTTCTAAATCAGACTCTTCCATGGGGATGCTCCATAAGATAATCAAAGCCACTCTAAAATTTAAGACTGTTCAATCTGCTTGAACAAATGTTCTAAAGCATAGGATAATGAGACCCAAATTACAGAGATTTTTCATGGTGATTGGAGGTTGAGTCTCCGAAAATACTTGAGTATGGCGTTAATAGCGTTAATTGTAGCAGCAACGGCATGGGCAGCGATAATCGTCTTCCGGGCGGACGAGAACGAGAAGCCTATCCTTTTAAAGACCTTCAGTTCTAAGGATGAGCTTGCGAGCTTCATTAATGCCAAAATCAGAGCTGCTGTGAGAGAACCACTCCTAGAGACGTTCAGGGCCATGTCTGCTGAGGTTGCCCCACTCGCGCCTAAAGAGGTGCCGGAGTACTCGATGACGAATATTCAGGTTGAGGGGGTCGATGAGACTGACATAGTTAAGACGGATGGGCGAATAATCTACGTAGCTTCATCCAATGGGCTAATAAGTATTATCAAAGCATACCCGCCAGAAGAAATGGTGGTTCTCTCAAAAATTGATGCTGAAGGGAGTGTCATCGGCCTATTTATAGGCGAGGGGAGGCTTATAATCCTCGTTGAGGAAACCATTGAGATTATCCCATTTCCCGAAGAGCCTGGAAAAGAGGGGGTTATAGCTCCAATTCCACAATACTTTCCATGGAGAACGTTAGTTAAAGTCTTTGATATATCTGCTCCAGAGAGTCCCGTGAGCGTCGGCGAAGTCGCCTTTGAAGGAAAGTACGTATCTTCGAGGATGATAAGCAACTATGTCTATATAGTTTTAATGTATCCTGCATGGACAGGAAACTCGACAATTCTTCCGAAATGGGCGGTTAACGGCGCTTGGAGGGAGATTTCTCCATTGGATGTATACTACTCGGATTCCGTGGAGATCCCATTAAACTATGCGTTGATTGCAGCCATAGATACTTTAGATGTAAGCCGCGCGGTAGTTAAATCTGTGCTAACTGGGTATGCATCATGCATGTACATGTCTAAAAGCAACATCTACGTAACCTTCCCGGCATTGAATAGGGTTCTAAGCGGCGGGGGTAAGACTGAGATCTATAGAATAGCGGTGGACGGATTAAAAATCAGATGCGAGGCTAAGGGCGAGGTTCCAGGCAACGTGCTAAATCAGTTCTCGATGGACGAATATTATGGGTACTTTAGAGTGGCCACAACGGTATCCTACTTTAACCCACTCCGCGAAAATATGCGGATGGAGAACAACATATATGTCCTAGAGGCGGCCAGTTTAAAAGTCGTTGGAAAGATTGAAGGCTTAGCTCTCGGAGAGCGGATTTATGCCGCGCGCTTTATGGGCGAAAGATGCTACCTCGTAACATTTAAGAAGGTTGACCCACTGTTTACAATCGACCTTTCAGACCCATTTAATCCAAGGGTTTTAGGCGCGCTTAAGATACCGGGATACAGCGACTACCTCCACCCATACAGCAAAAACTATTTGATAGGGATAGGGAAGGAGGCTGTTCCGGCCGAGGAAGAGAACTTTGCTTGGTATCAGGGTCTGAAGATATCGCTCTTTAATGTATCAGACATCGAGGATCCGAAGGAGATCTCTAAGATAGTTATAGGCGACAGGGGCACGGATTCTCCGGTTTTAAGAGACCACCATGCGTTCCTCCTTGATGAGAAAAGAAAACTGCTCATAATCCCCATCTTAGAGGCTAAAATATTTGAGGAGGACTACCCTGATGGGCGACCCCCGTGGGCATATGGTAGACCAATATTTCAAGGAGCCTACGTATTTCACACTTCTCCAGAGGACGGCATAATATTTAAGGGCAG
Source organism: Bathyarchaeia archaeon (assembly GCA_038817885.1). Taxonomy (GTDB): domain Archaea; phylum Thermoproteota; class Bathyarchaeia; order Bathyarchaeales; family DTEX01; genus DTEX01. The sequence goes on from JAWAZE010000001.1 coordinate 129,305, forward strand.
AATAACTCATATGAAAGGCAATAGCATCAACCCAATATATGAAGTTAAAAGGGCCCTCTACATAGGCGAAGTATTATATACCGTTAGCGATGGAAAACTCAAAGCAAACGACTTAAACAGTTTAAGCGAGATATCTGAAATCTCCCTAGAGTAAAAAATATAAAATCTTTCCACCCCCCAATAACTTTAATTTTCGTACATAACCAGCTCAGAAGGTTGAGCGGCCCTAAGCAAAAAATCTTAGTTGGGTAATGATGGCACCGGGGGTTAGATTTTAATTTTCATTTTGAGCACATATTTTTCCTCTTTTTTAAAAATGAGCGTTTTTTGGGGAAAAATTTAAGTACGATTTTTTATTTGAGTTTGTTTGGGGAAAGCTCTGGAGATGGTTAGGTGTACAACTTCATATTTAGAATTGTATAGTTCACGGCGAGCTCTCTAAGGGTAAGCCTGTTTACCCGCGTATGGGTGTGCGCGGCCCCTAATAGCGCTTGTCAATTTATTCTTTGGAGGTGGGATTTGATGGGCAAATATTGGATTTCTTCATTTTAAGCCAGAACTCAATGCCTTTAACAGTTTCAATTGTAAGAAGAATAAAATCCCGCTTCTTAAGTTCCTAACGATCTTTAAAATACGCTCGTCTACCTTAAAAGTTCTCTTCGCTTTAATCATTGCTTTGCTTCTTCTCTGATTTTCCTTAAGATAGAGTTGACCATGAAATCTATGTCGCTTCTCCACGAACCATTGGAGAAGGCTTCATCATAAAAGTAGTATCTTAGGCTTGAGTGGTAATCGCACCAATAAACTTCTATTCTCTCACAATATTTTCGTAGGACGGACATTAAAAGGGAATAATTAAGTGATGTTGTCATAATATATAGGATGAAGCCGTCTGATGTGAAGAAGAAGGTACTTTGGAAGGGGAGACTCCTTATTGCTGAGGCAATTTTCATGGAATCTCTCATAGAGCACTTGCACTTAAGGAGCGCATGTGATGTTATTTGCAGAAAATGCATTCCAACAAGAACTCTATAGCCCTCAATAACGCCAAGATCTTCTAGTCTCTTCCACCTTTTGTCCAAATGATACAATTTAACGCCCGCAGCTTCAGATATCTCACTCCTCCTCCTTAAAATATTCTTAGAGAGCTCTCTTAGTATTTGTATATCCATTCTATCAAGCAAGTTTAGAACATTCTTTTCTTCTTTAGGCTTAAATGGTTCAAGATAATCTATGCTCTTAGCCCATTCGTCCCAATTAAATTTCCATCCAACCCCAGGTTCGTAGAACGAATAATCTGCTTCACAACCTATTGGAAAAGATGTAGGCATCTCTAAAATCCATCTTTCAATTACATTATTCTTTGAGAGCTCCTCAAGCAGGTTCACAAGTAAGTAAGTTGTTCCAGCAGGGATTTGGAAGGCTGCAAATGCGCCGTTGATGGGACCAAAACATCTTATCCTATAATGGGTATAAGGATGAAGATCACAAGTTCTCTCAAACAGCACTACTTTGTCAGCGGGAGCCTCGGCAAGAACTAACACTATTTCTAGACCTAACGCGAAAGGATTTATCCTAGCAGAAACTCCATAAAGCAGCTTCTCAGACAAAATCTTTTCAATCTTTTTTCTTAGTGAAACTGAAGAGATGCCAATATCTTTGCTTAAGGATCTTAATGAAGCCTTTGGCTTCCTCCCTAATACAGAGAGAATCTTCAACGTCAGCGTATCGATCTCAGCCATGTTAACGACCTACTTTAGTGTTCCCTAGTTATTTTTGGCGTTTAGAATGGTACCCCGGGAGTCCCACCAGTTGGTGGATCAAACTTGAAGTACGCCGTATCCATTAGTTCCTCGTATATGGCCGTAACAGTAATTTTATAAATTCCCTTTTTGTTTATGCAGCCTTTAAACGTATATTCATATGGTAGTATTGTAACGCAATTACCATCGATTAGCCCAGTAATGCTAAATTCTGCTTCCTCATTAGAACCATCCGGTTTTCTAAGAATGATCATAATATAAATAGTGACCTCTTTTCCACTTTCTAAGCCGCTTAGGAATACTTTGCCGCTAGCTGTTATACTATTGCCCTCGGCCTTTGCATGTACATTTACCTTAATTGAGGGCTCACTTGCTAACGCTATTGAGGAAGAGCTAAGGAGGACCACGGAGAGAATAATGGCAGCCATTATACTACTAACCACGCTTTTTCTCAACATATTACCTCACAACATATTTTTATGAGCGTTTTTACAATTTAAAATTTTTGCTTTTATAGGCAAAAATATTTAAGGCAAACATTATATATTTGCATTTATGGGCAAATTTTATAACGAGAAGCCGGTTTTCCATGGAGGGGGTATGGACATACTAGGTTTCGATAGACTTATCGAGGTGGTTTTGTAAGAATGGTAAGCATTGTGGAAAGAGACTTCATCATCGAGTCCCTTCGTAGCATTTTTAAGAAGACTCTTCATTCCACCCTCGGAGGGTCTGCTAGCGAGGCGGTTTTGTTCTTTCTGAAAAAAGGGTTAAGCCGCGATCCATTTGACGTGTTTTGGGAGGATCCTAGAGCCTTTTACCGTGAGATGGAGAGGGTTTTTGGGGTTGGCGCTGAAGTTTTAATTAAACTCTTGGTCTCGAGAATTAATAGTGAGTTTGGCTTAAATATTAGCCCTGGACGCTTCCTAGATCTTATGCAACGCGGCGACCAAAGCTCCGTTGAAGAGATACGCTCCCTTATAAAGAAAGTGGCCGAATTATATGAAAGTGGAATATGGAGTGAACGGCAGAGTCGGTAAAGTTCCAGCTGAAGTAAGCGGCTCAGACGAATCTATTAGCTGAGGATTCCAAAAGGCAGCTTAATAATCTACTGGTACACTGCGTGGCTACAAGAGATGAGAAAGAAGACTGCACCAACAGTTAGGGGCAAAGAGCCTGTACGGCGAGAATAGATCTGGATACCAGAGTCATAAGGAAACTAGAGATACTTAAGATAAGAGGCCCCCTACCTCTCGCGGGATCTAGAAACCTACGCATAAAACATAAGAGACCTAAGCTAAAAATATAAAATGTAACTGAGAAAAACAGCATTGTGTAAGGTTGATATAAATTTGTGCATGGTGCCGAAGTATAAGGCTTTTAAAAGCATCTCATTCGCAATTGTAAGGTTCTCGACCGCATTACAAATATAGCCCTTAGATATGTTATATTCGGCCATATCTAGTTTTTCCAATTTACCCAAAATAATCACATGAGATTTTTTGGGAGAGAGCTTATGCTCATTAAAGATAACAAAATTATATTGAAAGCGACTAATTAATTATAAAATATGCTAGCGCCGATCATCGTAAATATTAATGAAGGTTAACTTAATAATACATTGTTGGTTAAGCTCAACTTTATATTAACGCCCACTCTTTTGGCTAAATATTCAAGATGTTTAATCGCCACCTCAAAACTGTCCTTGTCTGAGATGTCCACGTAACCTAATCCATCAACTATAATGCGGCCACCAGATATTTAAGTGTGGTTTCAAACCGAAAAGAAAAAAGAAACCAATGCAAAAATCAAGCAAGAATTAAGCTCGCTCCTTGCTCAAAAACAGCCAAAAAACAAGCAAAATATATGGCGCCGGGGGTGGGATTCGAACCCACGCGGCCCATAGAGGGCCACAGGCTCTTCAGACTTTAGCTATAGTTCTCAAGGCCTGCGCCTTATCCACTCGGCCACCCCGGCTTCTCCCTCTCTAAGGGCTAAGGCACTATAGGCTTATATTTTTTCCTGAGAAAATGTTTTGTTTAAGTTCACTCTTTGCATAATGTGGTGGATTTAAGTTGAAGTGCGAGTATTGCGGCTCTGATCTAGATTTGCCCTTCAGGTGCTTTTTTTGCGGCAGGTACTTTTGTGCAGAGCATAGGTTGCCGGAGCTTCACATGTGCCCAAATTTTAAAAGAGAAGTAAAAACCTTTTTAAGGATAGGGGAACCTAGTAGACATTCCTCCAATCAAATATTCATTAGATCTACTAGCGGCTTCAGAAAGCGTTTGTACAATGTGACAAGCTCGCTTGAAATTACTCATATAAGTTTAGCAACGATAATCGTTGCTTTAGTTGGGGTGTCCACAGCGATAACTACCGTTAGATTTTTAAACCCTCTTTTAATCACATTACTGGTGCTCATTTTCGTCGCGTCATTTATGTTACATGAAGTTGGGCATAAATTCTCGGCTAGATATTATGGTTTATGGGCGGAATTCAGGTTATCCTATCTTGGTGTGCTAGTCACCTTAATTTCGATTTTTACCCCGTTTATAAAGATAGTTTCCCCGGGAAGTGTGTTGATATATGGCTGGGCTGACAAAGAGACTATTGGCAAGATCTCATTATCTGGACCTCTTATAAACATCGTGCTCTCAATATGCTTCCTATTATTGAACTTCTTTAATTTTGGCGGCTTTTTATTGAAGATCGCTTATATATGGGGGTTTGCAATTAACGCTTATATAGCACTCTTTAACTTGATACCACTTAGCATTTTAGATGGAGCTAAAATTTTCAAATGGAACAAGCACGTATGGGGCATATTATTTACTATAGTGTTGATATTGACGGTTATTATTTATGGGCACTTATACTAATTGAATGGTTATGTAAACGTCATCAGGTACTTTCATGCGCATTATCCTACGCATTACACGGTCATCCGCATCAATATCTATAAGCCGCCTATGTACGCGCATCTCCCACCTCTCCCATGTTTTTGTTCCCTCCCCGCAGGGCGTCTTAAGCACAGGCACCTTGAGCTTCTTTGTTGGTAAAGGAATCGGGCCTGAGATCTTCACGCCAGCCTTTTCAGCTATAGCCCTAAGCTCACTACATATTTCCTCAAGCTTCCTATAGTCCGTACTCGTCAATTTTATTCTAGCCCTTCTAACCAATTAATGCGCTCACCTTTTCCTTGTATTTTCACACTATGCTATTTAAATCCTTTTCTTCCAAGTGTTTAAACCAGTCGTAGTCTCCGGAGAGTTTTTGTCTGCCAAGAATATCTTCTTATTCTAGGATCAGGGTAGCCGCATGCAGCGCATCTCTTCTTCCTGACATGATACGCTCTACGGCCGCACCTTCTACATCTTATATGAACTGTTTTACTCGATCTTTTTCCGAAGGATGGTGTACCCTTCGTCATTTACAGTCACCTGGGGGGCGGTGATATCATGATGACATTGTCGCCCCTGACGATTATTAAGCCTAGCTCTTTAATGTTCTCTGCGTCAGTTACATCCTCAGCTTTTTCAAGGACCAGATTTAAGTGTTGATCGAAGCCCTGAAGTCTACCCCTTATGCTTCTTCCACCTCTAAGCTTTATTAGTACTATCTTCCCGAGACTCTCCTCAAGTATTTGCATGGCCATGTCACTATGACCTTCCTTAAATTAATCACAATTTATGAGATGTATTAAGATTTATATGCCTTATGCTAACCTTTATTCTTTGTGTACGGGGTTAAACATAGGCATGTACTCAAATCCAGCGAGAAGAGGGCTTTTATAAAGAGGTTTACTGAAACCTTTAATATCAACATTGAAGAGATCGTTGGGGATAGAATAGAGATCGAAGTTGCTGAACTGCATGAAAAAGCAACACTCATAATTATTAATGGTAGACCCTTACTCATAGAATCTGAGGGAGATCTGGTGCCAACATTATTATTTGATGAATTAATAGGGCGCTTTCCAAAGGTTTTTGTCGATATGGGAGCCATTCCACACATATGTAACGGAGCCGACATAATGGCACCTGGCATAGTTAGAGTTGATGGCGAATTTAAGGAGGGGGATCTGATTACAGTATTAGATGAAAAGCATGGTAAGGCGATAGCCATCGCCAGGTCTCTCGTTAATTCTGAAGTTATAAGGAACCTTAAAAGAGGCAAAGTTCTTAAAAACATACATTATGTAGGGGATCCCATATGGAAAATCATTTTTAAATCCTTTGATGGAAACAAAAAGGTTAAGACCTAAATTTAAGTAATCTATCTTTTGACTAATATTTCGGGGAGATAGCAATCTTGACTAATCTAAGTTTATTGGAAAAAATTCGGGATTTTATTAAATTGGGATTAAGAAGAAGGGCCAAAGAGGGGGGAAAGGAGATAAAAATGGAGGAAGGAGAAAAGCCCCCCTCATTTACCGGCAAGATGTATTTAAAGGCGCTAACCATCCATTCTCCGGAGGAGATGGAGAAGATTAGAGATGAAATTAAGTCCGGAAACATATTGATAATTAAGATCGAACCACTAGTAAAGAAGAGTGTAGAGGAGGCTAAGCGCGTTGTTAACGAGATGAGCGAATTTGCAGCGTCTGTGGGCGGCGATATCGCGCGTCTGGGTGAAGAGAGGATAATATTAACTCCGCCGGGCGTCCAAATATGGAGAGAAAAACCTTCCGATCCATCAACTAAAATCTAATTATTTAGAGTTCCGTTAATTAACGAAGTTTTATTGTCTCTAAAATATCTGGTGCTATAGCATTGATCTTATACTTTCTTTGCAGAAACTCGGCTAAAGATATACACTTATTTCTCTCTCCATGGCACACAATTATGTTTTCCGCCTTTGGTGCTATTTTGCGTAAATAACTTATTATTTGCCTCCTATCCGAGTGCCCGGAGAATCCCTCAACGGTATGGATCTTTAGACCAACCTTTATGATCTTAATTTTTCCATCCTCATTTATGATCGAGACTTCATGTGAGCCTTTCTGAATCTTTCGGCCTAGGGTTCCTTCAATCTGGTAACTAACAAAGATTAGCGAGTTTCGCTCATCATGTGCAAGGTTCTGGAAATAATCTATAACCGGGCCACCCTCAAGCATCCCTGAGGTTGCCAATATTATGCATGGTCCCCCCTCTATTATCTCGCTCCGCGCGCTCGGATGCTCCACTATTGTAAAGTACTCGGATTCAAATGGATTAACCCCTTCATTAATTATTTTATTACGCACTTCTCTGGAGAGGTATTCTGGGTAAGCCATGTGTATCGCGGTGGATTCTGAGATCATGCCCTCAATGAATACTGGGACCTCTTTAAGTTCTCCACGTCTCATGTACTCATCTATTACAAGCATTATTTCCTGCGCCCTACCAACCGCCGGAACTGGGATTATCGCTTTTCCACCCTTATTCAGCGTCTCATTAAGTATCGCAACAAGCTTCTTTTCAGCTTCGATCCTAGAAGGCATTATATCGATGGGGGCAGCATATGTACTCTCCACTATAACTGTTTCAACCCTAGGAAACTCCGTGTCTGAACTCTCGAGAAGCATTGTTTTCCCATACTTGAAGTCTCCGGTATAAACTATATTATGATGGCCCTCGCCAATATGGAGATGTATTATTGACGAGCCAAGAATATGACCAGCATTATGTAGTGTCAGTCTTATATCTGGCGCTATATCCGTAACGACGCCAAAGCGAAGCGGAATAGCATGAAGCACGACTTCCCGGACATCCTTTTGATCATAGGGTAGCGGGAGACCTTGCTTAGATAAGACGTCTAAGTAATCTAACTGGAGTAAAGTCATGAGACTAACGCTTGGAGCAGAACAGTAGACGGGTCCATCATAGCCGTACTTAAATAAGTATGGTAGAAAACCGCAGTGGTCTAAATGAGCATGGCTTATCACGACGGCGTCTATAGACTCTACGTCAAATTGTTGCGCATCAAACCTTGGGAAGCTTTCGAAGGGTTTTGTTGAGCCTGGGTTTATCCCGCAGTCTAATAGGACTTGGCTCTCCCTCGTTTGTACAAGGATTGCGGAACGGCCAACCTCCCTCGCGGCGCCAAGCAGCATTACTCTTACATCACCAATCTCATATAAAAGTGACCTAAAGATCCTTTCACCGACATTTCTAAGAATTCTCTCCCTCTCTTTGCTACTGGCATATAGTAGATGTTGTATATGCGTCATTATTTTCGATTGTTTAGGCGGGCTCCTAATAACTCTTGGTCTCCACTTCGTTCTAATAATTATTTCTTGGAGTAATGCTCCACCTTTTCCTATAACAAGCCCCGGCTTCTTCGCCTCAATTACAACCTCGCTCAATGGTGGATCAAACGTTATATTCGTTATCTCAGCTTCTTTTGGAACCACCTCATATATTATTTTTTCAGTCTCATTCTCCGGAAGTCTCACCGAAGGATCTGAACGGAGGACTATTCTTTTCTTAATCATGGCGACAATTTTTGTAATTATATGTTCTTGTTCTATCAGAACCTCGGGTTTCTTTGCGTAGATGGCTAGCGCTGGCCCCTCAAATTCTACGCGCGTTATCTCAGCCTCTTTTGGAATTTGTTCCAGTATTATCTGTCTGATCTCGGCTTTGCTTTTCTCAATTGATGGCAACTACTAATCTCCTCCCACTTTAAGCATGAAGGTTTCATTTCTTAACGCCTAAAGAAACTACCAACCCCGCTAAAATAACCCAGATTAATTATTATTCCACATTGCTCACTAATACTTAAACATTTTTGTTAGAAAGCAATACATCCTCTCCAACTACCTCAATTAAAAAGATGGCAAGTCTCAGATTTAAACTTACTCGACATTTAAACCCGAATTTTAGAAACTTTTTAATATCTTTTCTTAAGTATCGAGATATTAGTTTGCATCCCCTTTTCAAAGGGTTGAATAAGTATTGAGCCAGTTTACTCATAGGATGCAGCTACCTAGAGAGATAATTGTTGGTAGGGGGAGCCTAGAGTTTATTGGTTCAATATGTAAAAGCCTGAATTTCACCAAAAGCGCACTATTGGTAACGGGCGAGATAACATTTGAAGTGGCTGGCAAGATGGTTAAAGAGATTCTTAAAGGCGAGGGGCTTATGGTTGAGGAACACATAATACCATCAAACATACCAACCATTAACGATGTTATGATATGTGAAGAAAAGATAAGAAAGTCTAAGCCTCAGGTGGTTTTAGGCATTGGTGGCGGAACAAAGATTGACATCGCAAAACTGAGCTCTGCAAATCAAGGAACCCCCTTCATAAGTATCCCGACTACGGCTTCCCACGATGGCCTCTCAAGCCCCTTCGCTTCCCTTAAAGGATTGGGGAAACCATACTCCATTATGGCTCAATCCCCGATAGCCATTATAGCGGATACTGAAATTATAAGTAGGGCACCTTACCGATTTATTGCCAGTGGTTGCGGGGACATTATAGCAAAGATAACTTCGGTAAGGGACTGGAAGCTTGCACATGAAAGGAAGAATGAATATTACGCACAGTATACTGCGAGCATGTCCTTGATGAGCGCGCAACATTTAATTGAGAACTCCAACATGATCAGGCCTAACTCTGAAGAGGGATTAAGAGTGCTTTTAGAGTCCCTTATTAGCTGTGGCATAGCTATGGGTATAGCTGGAAGCAGTAGACCGTGTAGCGGCTCTGAGCACCTTTTTAGTCACGCATTAGATTTAATAGTACCCAAACCAGCCCTTCATGGGGAGCAGTGCGGCATAGGGACTATAATGATGGCTTCCCTGCATGGACTCGATTGGAGGATGATAAGAGATACTTTAAGAAGAATCGGTGCCCCGGTTACTGCTGAAGAGGTGGGCATAGAGCCAAAGTATATAGTTGAGGCGCTCGTAATCGCGCCGAGAATCCGCCCAGAAAGATACACTATTCTTCATGAAAAACCATTAACTCATGAAGAAGCTTTCACTTTAGCTAAGGAGACTGGAGTGATAGAGTAGTAATGCCCGGAGGAACGCGGAAGGAGAAACCTGGGAAAATTATAGTTACCATGTTAAGTGCAAGCCAGTCCAGAGTCGGTGAAACCTTTATTTATAGGGGGTTTGGGCAGAAATGTTGTGGCTGCAGGTACTTTAATGTGTGTGCTGGAAACTTAAGGGAGGGGCGAATATATAAAGTTGTCAGAGTGCGAAATAGGGTGTTTAAGTGTGAGGCCTATGATATTGAGATGCGGGTGGTTGATGTCATCGAGACTGAGATAGATGTGGCAATACCATCAAAACAGGCTATTGAGGGGGTAATATTAACTTTTTCTCCACAGAAATGTGATAGAGAGTTCTGTGAGAATTATATACTATGCTTTCCAATCGGATTAATGGAAAATGATCGGTGCGAAGTAGTTAAAGTTTATGGAAGAATCATCTGCCCTCTGGGGCTGCAGTTGACGAAGGTGCTCCTAAGGAGGGTTCCTTCCTCATGAAGACCTCGATAAAACGTACAGTCTTCTTCTCCGGAAAGAACTTTTGTATATCTAAGGAAATGCCCCGCTTAATCACCTGTAACCCCTCAATATAGAAGGCTTCTTCTGGAACAATTATCGTAACACTCTCTTCCCCCATTTCCAGAACAAATTTCTCTATATCAACCTGCGGGATTCTGCGGTGGATCAGCGCCTTAATCTTCTCCTCAATCGTTTCAATTTTCTTTCTGATGGAGACTTCATAAAATAGCGTCTTGCCTGCCAACGGGGGGTTAAAGTCCAATTGAACCCTACCGCCACTTATTGCACGTACAGTTGCTATCTTTCCATTAACCTCAATCCTCATCCCCACCATCGGCGATATCTTCTGAGCCAGAAACCTCCTTAAAGGATACATCTTAATTTTCTCCGGATCCCTGTTCCCAAACCCCTTCTCCGGAGGAACCTCTATGGTCGCTGTTTGACCCACCTCAAGGTTTTGGATCGCTTCCTCCAGAGCCTTTAAAATCCAGCCTTCTCCGAGAACGATTAGTTTAGGTTCGTATATTGCGCCCTCTTGGTGAATCCCCTCTTTCTTAGAGACCTCTTCGATCGTTGTATCAAATACTTCTCCGGTCTCGGCAACTTTAGCAACATAGTCTATTAATAGGAAATCTCCTTTCTCAAACGGCAAGTGGACACACCCGGCAGAGGAATAACAAAAAAGGAATAACAAATCTGTAATATAAACCTTACACGTAAAGTGGCTAAAACTGCTTTTGTTTTAACTCCACCTTCACTTCGCCATCCTCAAGAGTGATCAGCGCATAGTTGCCCTGCTTGGCTGGTCCCGGATTAACTATTATTGAATTTCCTATACGGTCGCTCCCCTTTGCCTCATGTATATGCCCGCATAGCACTAATATTGGTTTATTTTCCTCAATAAACTTTCTTACACTAATGCTCCCAGCATGCACACCTAAGAATGTTCTATCAAGCCTAGTATTTTTTGGCGGCGTATGTGATACAAGAATTATGCACGCTTGCTGTTCAAGCCTACGGAGATTTTCTGAGCACTTATGAAGAATCCCCGCTATTTCTTCCTCACTCATTTCAAAAGGTGTATTGAAGGGTGATATTGCGCCCCCGCCCAAGCCGACAAAAGCCAAGTTATTATAAAGGAAAACTTCGCCATGAATACAGGTTAAGCCATTAAGACGTAGATTTATTAGGGACGGTGGATCACAGTTCCCAGGGACGAAGATTATGGGAGCACTATTTTCTGTTAATGTTCCTAGTAAAATCCTTGCCTCTTCAACTGTTCCGAAGTTTGTTATGTCCCCACACATAACTGCTAAATCCACACCATGCTGCCTTATATTTTTGGCGAAGGCTTCAATCGCCCCCCTTGATCCATGAAAATCTGTTCCAGCAATAATCTTCATACGCTTTCCTCCCCCACTCAAAGATAAACCATTCAACTAAAACTCTTGAAGGTGTAGGGGCAAATTTTTTGTTACCCCCTCTTTCGTAGCGTTCTCCTCCATCTTCTCCCAGGCGGCCTTTGCGAAGGTGGCTGCCTTCCTCGGGTACTCCTCAACATCTACTTCAATAATTACTGGGAATGGTGTTGGGACGGCAAGCCCCCAGAGCATCGCCTCATGATCCGCTAATCCCGGAAGGTAATCTTTGAGTCTCTCTGAGCCGTACTCGGTGTACTCTAGAATTGCGTTTTGGTCGTTTCCACTCCTAAGCCTGAAGCATGCCACAGTGTTGCACTGTGAAATACAGCTCTTAAGGACGTATGCTGGTCTCTGCGTCATAATTATTAAGCCAACATTATATCCACCAGCCTGACTTATTGTTTCGACCATCGAGGCTTTGACCTCTGACTGAGCGCTAGACTCCTTCATTTCTATGCCCTTCTCTGGGGCAAAATGTTGTGCTTCCTCAATAACTATGATGCATGCGAAGTCCCCGTAATCTTTTCTTTTCATCGCATATTCCCTTATCTGGCTTAGAATGTGGCTCGCAGTCCTATGCTGTGCTTCAATATCTGTATCAACTGAAAAATCAATTATGAGGGCATAATTCTTCAATATTTCCTCTATAATATCTAGTGGCTCGCTTTGTTTGTCCAAGAAGGCGCCCTTATTCTCTATGAACCACTTAATGCTGCTGAAATATTTATTCTTGCTCTCAGAGGTTTTAACTATGCTTCCCTGATCTATAATCTCGTGAGCCTTAGCGATCAAATTCTTTCTTGAGAGCTGAATTCCATCAGATAACAGTGATCTAGCGGCCTCTAAAACGATGTCCCGCTCCCTCCCCTTCAGCCCAATCTTTTCGGCGATAAGCCTAGGATTATCTATGGACGGAGTAAACATGTTATAGGGAACTATTCTAGCACCATACTTCACTAAGCCAGAATACTCTCCTCTTCTATCAAATATGACGAAACGCGGTTTAGGCTTAAGGTTATGAACCTTTGCAACCATGTTAATTATAAAGCTTGATTTACCGGATCTCATCATACCCGCCACAAACATGTGCCCTCTCGCTATGGCGTTTAAATCTATATATGCTGGGATATTTGTTCCCCTAATTCTCCCTATCGCGAGTAGAAGCGAATCGCTTGAGCTGCCCCTGAATGTTAGGAAGCGCCGTAAGAACTCCTCACCAGGTTCGTAAATACAATCCCACGGTGATGGAGCAACCTCCATCAATCTCCATTTTCCCATTTCATCATAGTACCCTAGAATCTCAGCTAATGCAATTGTATATTCAAGTCTCTTTCCATAATCCGCTCTATAACCCTTCTTACCAGCTAGGGGCCCAATCCTCCCAGTAACCATCTCCGGGTTATATGGCTGAACCCTGAATACTCTCGTGAGGACATATACTTTAGGCTTGAGCGGATGCTCGATAAAGTAAAAATAGTTTACTTTAGCTTGTTCTCCCTCCATAACTACAAATGAGAGTAGGTCATGCGTGCAGCCTGAGAGGGCATATCCAATTGGTTTTAATTCCTCTAAGTGGCTAGCATTATTATCTGACATTTTTCGGTCGCCATTCTCTTATATTCTTAGGAGATCCCTTAAATATTCTCTATCTTTAATGACCCATTTCTCGCCATGCTGGAGTGAAAAGAGGTTCAGGTCCTTCTGACTCAATTCGCCACTCTTTACGAGATCCAGCGCTTTTGAATAAATTATGAGGGTTCGAATGTTTGAGAGAGATAATGATATCCTAACCAGGCTATCAACCTCATTTAACGCAAATGGTATTCCATGTTCCTCAGAAGTTGCCAGGATTATTGAGCCAACATCCCCTAAACGATCCATACAGTATCTCGGGAACTCTAATCTGAATGGCGTCATAAACCCTGTCTTAGTATAGGAGAAATAAACGTTTAAAATATTCTCTATATCTGTTTCCGGGATACCCATTTTATGACAATTTTTCCTATACCATCTAAGAATTATGCTCTCCTTTGGAATAGGTTTTGGCTCCATATACTCGCCTACATTTAATATTGCGTCTAAGAGAGCAGTATCCCTCATCTTTGGAAAGCCCATCTCAGCACATATATCGTTTACACGAGTTCTCTTTACAAAGCCGACTACCGGAATGTCCATTTTAAAGCAAGTGTATATTAATTCTATTGACTTAAGGGTTGCCAGACTGGAATCTTTCTTATACTCTTCTGTGAAGCCGGGCCTAATTGGCAGAAGCCAGTAATTTAGCAGTAAGGAGCCATCCATGAGAACGTATTTCGGTCTCCAACGCCCAACCGCATCTAAAGTTACCTCAAATTGTAGCTTGAATGCTAAAAGAGATTCTCGGTCACGCGCACGCGGCTCATCGGGCCATACGTCTTGTTCATCAATCTTAAATATTGGTTCGTCAACAACTTTTTTCCCCTCCGTAACTATAGCTGCGGATGCATAGAACGGTATGAAGGCTGACCTAAAGTCTACACCGTTATTGCTTGCATCTGAGGCAACTAGCAGTGAGTTGGATACACTTTCCTCTACAACGAACCTGCCAATAGACATTTTCTTCCTCAAATCATCTAATAATTTTCTCCGTCCCTCATTATACTCTTTCAGCTTCCTAACTATCGTATCAGTCCCACTATTAACAAGCTCATCATAAAGCCTTGGATGGAGTGTTTCCTGCTCATCCTCATTAATTATCGGCGAAAGAAAAGTCTTTATAAAGGGGAATGCTCTTTTAGCAAGATCCCTATAATTTAATTCATTCATATAAACCATAGATTTTGGAGGGTAATTTTTAAGTTTTATGGGGGCTCAAACGGGTATGATTTTCCAAACTCATTTAAGAAGAAAATTTGCTCCCTCGGCTTTCTGGGCTTAGGCGCGGGTCTCTCATCTGGAAAGCCTACTGCCAACAATATTATGACCGAGAGGTTTTCCGGTATCTTCAATATCTGCTTAACCTTCTCCTCCTCAAAGGCGCCCACAAAGCATGTGCCTAACCCCTCCTCGCAAGCCTCAAGGATCATGAAGCTAGCCGCTATGAATGGATCCTGCCTATACCATCTTGATGCACTTGGATCACCTAAAAATACTATTACCGCTCCAGCCTCACCAACAAACTTTTGTCCCATACAAGCGTCAACGAGCTTACTTTTAACCTCCTCATCCTCAATAACTATGAAATACCATGGTTGCGCATTGCGCCCCGAGGGTGCTAGCCTACCGGCTTCAAGAATCCTCTTCAGGATATCTTTTGGTATACGCTCCTTCCTATACTTCCTTATAGATCTTCTCTCCGATATTAGCTTAAAAACCTCCATCCCCTCACTCTCCCGGATATCGTAATATCTCACTAAACCTCTTTTATAGCCTCGGAGATCCTTATATAAGTTTAGGAGGGTTAATCCATCAAAAGCGTAGAGAAAACATGGCTTTTTTAAGCGACGGACGCAACACGCCGAACTGGCTTCGGAGCCCAAATTAGAATGGTTTTTGTGGGTTTAGAAAGGCGAAGAAGGCTTTAATGGCCTCAATGCTCTCATCATCTTCTGCAATCCTCTCCAAAACTCTCCCCTCAATCTCAGATACAAATTCTTCAGTGAATTTTGAGGAAATGTTTACGAGACTGTCCACTAAATCCAAGGCTAGTGGGAGGTTCGTTGCTTCATTGAATAAATCCTCCTCTGACAATACTTCCCTCAAATTCATTGTGTCAGGATACTCAAGCTCGCAGGGTGGAACACCCGTATAGAATCTGACCTGCGCCCTCCTCATCCGATCAAATCCATCTTTCGATAATCCTAGTTTCTTAAAAGGCAGGTATACATCCCTTTCAGCTTCTTTAATTAAAGAATCTTTAACCAAATCAAAGAGTGCCGCTCTTTTTGAGGCAATATGGGCAACTCTAGTATATATTGCTGGGTGCCGGTCTCTAATGATACTGCTATATTCAAAAAATGTTTTTTCGGACATCAGCAGTGAAAACATATGTTTATCGAGGATGTTTATGAAGTCTTCGCAGCCACTCTCTAGAAGCAACCAGCCCCCGAGGATTCTGGAATGGCTCCTTTTTATAACACCAAGCACCTTCCCGCTTTTCCTCAGGTCCTCTGTTAAATTAAATATGTCCTCTATAACCTCCTTCTCTTTTCTCTCTAAGCGGCCGCTCTTCATAATGTCTAAGGCTGGGAAAACAAAGCTGTAGAAGCTTCCATCAATAAAGAGAAGGTCGCAGTCCTTTAATGCTTCTCGAGCAACTTTCCTTTCATTCTGAATTGTTATGAGATCAAATAAGTGTCTGCTGTTCTCTCTGGATAGGGCTTGCCTACACCTAAAGACGCCGGGCTCAAATTTCTCTCTCCTCTCATGGCCCTTCAAATAGACTATCCCAGTAGCGTAAACGCCATATTTTATACCGAGCCTTTCGCTAAGCTTCGGTGACCTTGAGCTATCAACAGACGCGATAACGGATCTTTTAGTTTGATCTGGAATCGGCTGGATATTCTTGGATAACGTGGCCTTAAGTTTCTTAAGGCTCATATTAATTCTTCTTATCACCTCAGATAGCTCATCAGCCTCCATCGCAGCCAGCTTGAAGAAGGCATTTTGTAAATCTACTGGCAGCTTAACCCATTCGGGAATCTCGTTTAATATTTCGCTCATCGATTTATCCCGCTCCGGCCGGCGGATTATATGTTATTAGTAACGGCACTGGAGATGGATTCATAGCGCCAGCAAAATAAAATCTTCCCGGCCTAAGCTGTAGTAGATGGCTGGCTGATATTCCATATGGCGATAACCACTCCGACGCCCCGCCCTCTCCGCTAGCGTCAAGCGGGTGTATTCTGCCAAAAAAGTGCGTATTCAGATTTCTTCTAACAGCGGCGTTCACCCCTATCTCGCCCTTTATGCCTTGGGATATAAGCGTTAAGTTCAGCATTCTCTTCCTCCCAAGTGCGGCTAAGTTCTTTATCATCTCACATGTCTCTGCCTGTATTCCCCGGGCATCCCACGGAGCGTATTGAGGTGCCTCATCTATTATAATAGTGATGCCGAGATTTTTTCCTAATTCCATTAGGCTGTATAGGTATCTTGACAGCGATAGGAAGAAGCCTAGCTTGGCCTCCGTTAATGCGCCGCCCATGTCTATGGCCAATATACCCCTGCGCTCCAGCTCTATAAGAAGTTCTTCTATACTTAAGATGCCCATGACTGGTTGTAGGTCTGAGGGTTTTAGTCTTCTGAATATTCTTCTAAGCGCTCTCTGGGCCGCTGTTCTTGAGACCCTGTGCTCTATGCTGGCTACGGCATCCTCGATGTATCTTCTCATCTCTTTATACAGTTGTCCTGAGGGGTTCTCGGAGTTAAGGTATGCTTCCTTAACCTTCGCATGCCACCCCTCTATAAATTCATCGAAAAGCTCTTTAATTGTTTCATTCCTTGAGAAGCTTAAGGTTTTGTTACTGAAATAGCTCAATATGGATTCTTCATCCAGAGCTATCTCTGATAGCTTGACGACTTCATCGCTCCTTAGCAGCGGCACGTAATCGCTCCCGCTCCAATCAAGTATGAGCACTTTATAGTCAACCCGCCTATACAGCGGAATAAGAATATACCTTGTGAACCAAGATTTCCCGCACCCGGTGCTTCCATATACGCCGGTGTGATATGATATAAAGTTTTTATCGAAAGGCACCTTCCAGTTAGGGTGCCCCTCAATATAGGCGTCAGACCACACAACATCGCGGCCCTTGGCAATATATTCTAAAGGCTTATCATTCTCGTCCTCAAGTAGGTAGACCGGTGATCTAGGTTGAATTATCGTTCTATTCGGCTCTATACCCTCACTCGTTATAACGCCTATCGGCTCTATTGCAAACGAGTATACCTCTCTAGCACCTGAAGGCTCGCCGCCATGTCTCAAGTATGCGACGTCGGGCCTATAGGAAGTATAGCTTAGAAACTCATTTTTTCCAAGCCCCTCCCTTAAAACGCCAAGTATCTCATTAACCGTATTTGTCTCCCCGCCATTCTTGATTAAAACTAAGTCTTCGGCTACAACATGATTCTCCATGCCCTTAAGTAAAATAAGTCTAGCCTTTGTCTCCGTGGCCCCATCCGCAACTCTGCCGATAAGCTTCAATAACTCCCCCACCAATAGGCTTGAAATCTCATAAAAATTATTCTTAGTGGAGAGTATTAAGTGTTAGGATGCCTATGTTAAAGTTTAGGTGAGAACAATACTATCCAGGCTCTTAGGCCTCCGTGAAGTATCTCCCTGCTCTTAACGATGTCATAGCTGATCTCCTTGGCAATATCCTCTAGAAGATCCTTGTGAATTGTGAGTAGGCAGATCCTTGAATCCTCCTTTATGAAACGCTTAAGTGATCTCAGAAAATCCGTATAAATTGAGGGGATCACTTTTAATCTGCCGCTCCTAATTCCAAAGGGGAGGTTCGAGATAACTTTGTCAGCCTTCCAGCCCTCAGGGAGAGCCTCCTCGAGTCTCCTCGCATCCCCAACAATAAACTTCACCTTATCTCTCACGCCAGCCGCTTCAGCATTCTTCCAAGCGCCCTCAATGCTTTTTGGGCTTATATCGACGCCGATTAGCTCAAGGTCGCTCCAGACCTGAGCGGCCTCAATTATTATCGTGCCACCGCCACAGAATGGATCTAGAAGCCTCTCTCCAGATCTGACGCCAGCCGTCCTCAGCATTGCGTATGCTATTACCGGATTCAGAGCCGAGTAATGCTGGAAGGCCCTTGGGTAGCGTATTCTAAGGGAGGTCTTAGTCTTTTGCACGCCCACAATACATAAATTATGGAGGACGTCAACTCTAACGACGGTTTCAGGATTCTTAAGGTCCACCTTTCGGCCATACTTATCTACGAGCGCTTGGCCAGCAACCCTCTGGACATCTATGCTTGTATACTCGTGCGACCCGACCCTCTCACATGTAACCCTAAATGTTGAGCCGAGCGGTATATTGAGACTATAAATGCCACTATAAATTTGATCCAAGCCACATCTATCGCTTTTAACATTAAATGCCCCTACCACCTCTATAATGTGCTCGATGCTCCTAAGCGTAAACACTCTATTATATTGGCTGCCCCGCACCCTCAGCAGAACCCTACCACCAACATCACCAAACCTCAACACAGAATATAAAACATCAATTTTCTCGCTGGCCTCCTCCAGAACAATATCTTCTAACCCGGGTATAGTCGTAACCATAAAATCAACTGCATTATTAAACATAACCTAATACTATAATCTAGAGAAAAAACATAAAGCTTATCATAAAGCTGAGTAATTAGGCAAGAAAATGAAAGAACAAGTGACTTTATGGGCTTTGTCTGGATACTTTATTTCTTTTGTGTTTATTGGAGCAGGCATGTGTATTAGTGATAAATAATTCTTTTATTTAACCTTTATTTAAAGGGAAATTTTAGTTAGTTATGCCTTTATAAGTGGGGTTCTGGGTTAAGTAGGAATACATAGTGAATTGTTGCTTTCGTCTCCACTTAACCCTTCCCTCTCAATTATTTCATTGAGGGCTCTTTGGGGGAACCCTACTCCCCGCATCTGAATGTTTAAAGCAGCTACAACATCTCTATCCATTATGAGGCTGCATTCTTCGCATTTCATAAGTCTGCCCAGTCTGTTCTGGAAGCATGGCTTCCTATCTGGGTAGACTTTAGAAGAGTTTTTAGGATTAACATATTTTACAGGCAACCCGTTCCAGAGGAGCTTGTATTCAAGCATGAATTGGAAAATTCTTGCATTCCATTTTGAAAGCTTCCTATATTCTCTTTAGATTTTTTAAGGGTCTCTTTTCCGTGTTTTATGGCTGCTAAGGCTGTGAGTAGCATTGCCAAGATGCATAGCAGGGCTTGGATGAGAATGTTTCTTAGGCCTCTAACTTTGTGGTTTTCTAGGCTTAAATGGTGTTTTAGCCTTGAAATGGCTCTTTCAGCCGAAGCCTTGTAGGCGTAAAGCTTTTTCAGCCTTTCAGGACCATGAGCCCTAAAGCTTTTGTCTACGCGTAGAAACTCAGCTTCAACAGGCTTCTAATTTGAAGGATATGGTATTACAGGTTTTACTCCATAACTGACTATGCATCTCCTAAGCTTTTGGCTTGAATATTGGGAATCAGCAACAAAAACCTTCGTTTGGCCGTTAGAGGCTTTAATGGCTTTCTTCAGCAGTTTTTAAGCATGTTTTTGTCTCATTTTTTGGGTTTTAGGCCGCTAATTTTTCCGTCCATTTTCTTATGTAGTTTTCATTTTCCTTCCTTGGTTTAAACTTGCATCTCTTCTATTAGTGGACCTAATGAAAAGATTCGCACTTATGCGATGAGTGATCAAATAATTTTTAATAGATGGAGATTTTTATGAAGTCTAATTCTAAAATGATGCTAAAGGGAGCGCTGGATATGTCACAGATGTTTAGTTTTTCGAAGCATGCTAGGGAGAAGATGAAGGAGCGGGGAATAGGGATCGAGGATCTAAGAAGGGTTTTTGAGAGCCCCATGTTTAGATTCTACGATGTCGTGTCGAGAGCCGAAGTTATAATAGGCGAAGGCACCTTATATAATATTAAAATCTTCCTCACAGTAATCTTTAGAAGAAAGGATGATAGTCTACATATTATTACAGTTTATCCGGTTAGAGATGCTGAGGAGGAAGTAAGGAGAAAGGTTAAATCTGGAAGGTGGATTCAGATTATAGGTGGGAGGAAAATTGAGGATAAATTATGACGCTGAGGAAGACATCCTCTACATAGTCATTAGAGAGGGGCCGATAGTTGACAGCAAAGAGCTGGATGAGGACATTAGAGTAGAATATAATCTTAAGGGGGAGATAGCGGGAATAGAAATAATGAATGCAAGAAACATAGCTAAAGCAATAGCTAAGGAAATAGCAGCAATAATAAATAAATAATGGGAATCTTCAATTTTTTACAGAGATAACTGCGCCTACCAGGTAATCCCAGAGTATCCATCAATAACAATAATCCTCACATTAATAGCACTAACCACAACAATCACTATAGTATTATCGAAGAGAAAAACTATGAAAGATTAGATGAATATTCCATGAGTATTAAAAAGATGGGGAGAAGAATTTTTCTACATTGTTAAGGTAATCTGTAGCCTTCTGCAAATCTCTTTATACCTTGATCTATAATAACTGGTGAGTTGCATCCGCTATTTCTCTCCGGGTTCTCCTCTCACCAATTATTATTGAAGATATGTAGATGGATGCTGGCTAAGATTGAGACAGCGGCCCTTACTTGCAAATAGTCTTTTGCGGCTACAGCCATCTTTTCCGCTATGTCTGCTACACCTACATTTAGCGCTAGTCTCCCGCATATGCATGTAACATATTCATCAATGGATGGGCGCTGCGCATCATATTCCGTGTTTTCTAGGATGAACCTATAGCTTTATCAAGACATACTCTCTCATGCTCCTTGAATTCTCGACCTGCCATACTCACAGTTTACTAATCTTTAGGTATACTTAATCCCCATTTCGCAGGCAACCATCCCCCTAAAATTTGTGGGGCATCATTCTGACTTCCAAAAATAATTCAAATTATATATCACCCCATTAGATCCTGATATAATAATTTCTTGGCGCCATCGAGCGCCACTGCAAGAAATATAGGTGCGAGGGTAGCAAAGGGAGATATTGTTCTATTCCTTGATAGTGACGTAATTTTGCTGGAAGATTATATCGAAAACATTTTAGAAGTTTTTGAGAACCATCCACATGTTTTGGGAGTACAGGGATTTGAGATTCGTAAGAAAAAAGGAAGCCTTAATAGTTTACTGATTTTTCTTTGGCATCAATTTCTGAGGGGGGTGTTCTTTCTTAGCATACTTACACAAGACTCCTG
>JAWAZE010000002.1:0-96851 GCA_038817885.1 Bathyarchaeia archaeon
GACCTCTTCTTACATTCACATTATTTATGGATTCTTCAGTCCGCTCATTAAAATCATCCGTATTCCAAGATGAAAGGTAATCAGCGTTGAGGAGTGTTGCCCCAGCGTAATGCAATAGGTCACCAAACTTCAAAGACGTCTCCCTTAAATATTCGTTGACAAGCAACAGTAAATCTCTCGAGTTTAAACTTAAAAGTTTAATTTCATAGGCATCCATCACCTCTAATATCCTAAGCGCATCACCCTCAACGGCCTCCTAGTGAGCCCAATCGCTAAATCCATCTCCACAGCCTGCCTGCAGGATACCATCTCAAAACCAAAAGTTCTCAGCTCATCCATAAAATTCCTAGTTTGAATATGAAACAGATCAAGCGGATTAGCTAACGATATTAATACCGAAAGCTCCAAGTAAACCCTAACCATGAACCATGCACACTCGTTACTCCTCTCATATCCTTCATCCAATTTTTTATGCTTTTAGATTGACAAGATAGAAAAAGAGGGGATTTTGCGGTAGATTTCTCCAGCCGTTCTTAATTTGAATCCCGCTGGCACCGTGGTATAATCCAAAATCCTATAAAGATTGAGCTATGCTGGCAGCATCACCCATAAGAGAACTTGCCATACATTTAGTAAAATGTCCAGAGTGAGGGCACTAATATAACAATCTTTAACTGCTAGATCGAACAATAAATTACTGTTGGTGCCTAGACCATGAGAAATAAATCCATTAAAGAGATGAAGGGCACCAGAACTAGGGGTTTGAGTCCCGCTCCCCGCACCATTTTACCGGTAAAAATTTATACCCGCATCCGCGTTAATCCTTTTTCTTTAAGTAACATCGATAATATTCACGAGGATTGAAAAGACTTAATAGTGTGATTATGGCGAGACTTCTTCCCGCTGGCGTAGTAGTCTTAGCAATAGGGATAACAGCAACTTCGCTAGGATACAAAATCTTCCTTTTGATTTACCTATGATTAATCTAAAAGGAAAGAGCTTGTGCCCAAACCGTGGTTCAACGATTTTAGTGAGAAAGTTTTAAATATTTGAGCGCTGTTATGAGACAAAAAATTAATGGTGAATTTGATGAGGATTGAACAGTCGCTATTATTTGTTTTATTACTATTCTTTTCATCAACTATTATAACGTTTAGTGTGAGAGCCGAAAACTTTCCATCAGATCTTGCGAGCATTGAGGTTGGAGTTTGGCTTGTGAATGTTGAGAAGGTGGATTTGTCCGCAGGCAGTTACCGTTTAGATTTTTATTTGTGGTTTAGGTTTGACCCCTCAAAAATAAGCCTGGAAGAAATAAGGGAGTTTGAGTTTATTAACGGTTTTCCAACAAGATATGAAGTTAAAGTAGATGCGGACAATGGATACTTGGAGTATCGTGTCAGAGGGGACTTCATAAAAACCTTTGACTTCTCAAAATACCCCTTCGAAACCCATACACTTACAGTGGAGCTAGAGCATAAAAAACTAAATGCTTCCTGTCTAATTTTTAAAGCGGATCAAACCTCAAGCATCGATAAAGAGGTTAACGTTTCCGGTTGGGAAATAGAAGGGTTCGAAGCCGCTGTAACTGAGCACTCCTATGGCGGCGAGGTTTACTCCAGATTTGTTTTCAGCATCAAATTAAGAAGACCTGTGTTATCCTCCTTCGTTAAAAGCATTCTACCGGTAATAGTTATAACAACGATATCGCTTTTGACCTTCTTCATTTCACCCCAGAACTTTGGCCAAAGAATAGGATTAGGTGTGACAACATTGATGTCTGCAACGACTTTTCATCTGGCGTTGCTCAGTAGCATCCCTCCCATAGGTTATTTAACATTCGCCGATAGGATGATGCTCTCAATATACACAATATTCCTTTACAACCTCTCAGTCTCGGTTTACATTATGAGACTCGTAGACGCAAAGAAAAATGAAGAAGCGCAAAAATTCAACAAGAAAGCATTAAAACTATTAGCGGCTCTCATAATAGCCTTGGCGATAATCCAACTAATTATCTAGACGCGTAATCCTCCTAGAGATGATTCCCTTTTGTCTTGAAAATGCCTGTAAGAGCAAGTGACTAATCATTAGAAAATTATTGTTTTAGTAAATTTACATCTTATTATATATCAAGTTTTCTAGACATAGAGTCTCTTGCCTCTCTATGTCCATAGTGCGAGACCAACGCGAAGAGCGTCAATAGCCCAGCTATAACCGTGCCAGTTTTAAGGGTAGGCTTTGGGGTTTACAAAAATGTGAATTTTGCTTAATACAATAAATCACGCTCCAAACGCCTAACAAAATCCGTGAAGCGATCCCTAAGGGCTTTGGAGCCAGCATCCCTAAGAATGCCCTTAGGATCAGTACCATTCAGCTCGCAGTAAAGGCCGAGATTCCTAAGGTAAACCGTAGCGGTTAATAGAGACTTAGCAGCCAAATTATCAAACCAGCGCCTAACATCCTCATCCTCAAGCAAATACCCATACTTAGCCCTAAACATTAAGAAAAACTAAGAAATCGCTATTATATAAAGGATTCGCTTAAAAAATTTGGTGGACCGGGCGGGACTTGAACCCGCGACCTCCGCCGTTCTCGACTAGGGCGTTTGCGAGGGCGGCATTCATACCACTGAACTACCGGCCCGCTTGCATCATAATTAAGATCACCCTCAAAAATTTAATTTTTACGTAGGTGGATTATAGGGGCTCGGACTTTTAGCGGATATATATTTTTGGGGATGGAATTGATGAGAGCCTAAAATTTATGGAGGAGGCATTTTTGGCCAATTCCCACTACGAAAAACATATATTTTTATTTCCTTTATTTTTGATTTTGGTCGGGCGGTAGCTCAGCCTGGTAGAGCTTCCGAGCTGGCCGGCTTATCGGCCGGTGGAGAGGCTGTAGGCGTCTACCCGCGGTGGTGGGCGCCACCCAGCCTACCAGGCGTACAGATACCGGAGTGTCGCAGGTTCAAATCCTGCCCGCCCGACCAATAACTTCTCAATTACTTATTATTATTTTGGGTATCCTTGAAGTATATGCTCTCGCCACAATAAGTATATTGGAAAAGGCTTAAATCACATGTTTAAATAATTGTCGTTCTAGTTAAGTGAGCAGAGACTGAAGGGAAATGATTGAAGAGCTAAGGCGTAAACTCGTTGATTTAAAGCAAGAGATATCAACTATAGAGAGTGAAATGGAAAGGGTGGCTTCCGAGATTTACGAGTTGGAGGAAAGGAGAAGAAATCTCCTTCTTAAGATGAGGGATCTTAAAGCTGAGTCAGAGACCTATAAGAGGAGACTAAATGTACTAAAAGAAGAGATTAAAGGGTTGAACGAGACATTATCTGACCTTAAAATGAGGAAAAATGAGAAGATCGCCTCCTTAAAGGAACTTAGAGGAAAAGTTATGGAACATTTAGCGACAAAACCTCGGAGGAGGAAGGAGGATTTAGAGGCTGAAATCTTTAATCTTGATTGGAAGATTCAGACATCACCTTTGCCGCTAAATGATGAGAAAAAGATCGTTGCAAAGATTAAGATGCTGGAGGGGCAGCTCCACTTCTATAAAGAGCTGAATTCTATGAGGGATGAGATTCAGGTGATAAAAGGTGAAATTGATGAAATTAGGGGGAACATTGGCGCATGTGTAAATAGAATTGCGGAAAAGATTTCGGAAAAACGGAGGGTTCGGGAGAGACTAGCCGAAATATTTAAAGAAATCGACGAGATTAGAGCTGAAGCCGAAAGAATAGACAAGGAATATAAGAGTAAAAAGGAGAGAATCTCGGAGCTGCGCTCTAGACGTAAAGATTTACTCAACCAAGTTACGGCAATAAAGAGGGCTATTAGGGATGAGGAGGAACATAGGAGAGCCGAGCATATATCTGCACTTAAGGAGAAGATTAAGAAGGGAGTCTTAGAAAAAATCGAACGTGGAGAAAAAGTCTCTTTTGAGGAACTTAAGATATTTTTTGAAGAGGAAAATATAAACATTTAAATGTTTATATTAATTTTAAATATTTTCGAGGAATTAGCTTTTAAGAGAAGGAAGATGCCTGTCGAGGAATCTCAGAGGTTAGAGGAGGAACGCATACTTATTATATGTGTTGATAGAGATAATGATATCGGCAGAAAAGCTGGTGTTAAAACACCGATCGTTGGTAAGAAGGAGAATATTGATGCTGCAATAAAGTTATTGCTCGCTGACCCAGAGGAGGCTGATGCTAATGCCATGTTTGAGGCTGTTAGAATATGTGAAAGTTTAGAGCGCAGCTCCTTAAGCAGCATTTTATGTCAGGTAGCAACGATAGCTGGCTCAGATCTCGGCGGGGTCGCTGCTGATAGGAAATTAACGTCCGAACTCAATGAAGTTATTAGAGAATTTAAGCCCACCAGTCTAATTCTTGTGACTGACGGGTATTCAGACGAGGATATCCTGCCGCTGATGCAATCTAGGGTGCCGATCTCCTCAATCAGGAGGGTTATTGTAAAACATAGTAAATCAATAGAGGAGACCGCAGCAGTATTTTTGAGATACTTGAAGACGATTCTTGAGGACCCAAAGTACTCGAGGACTATTCTTGGTCTTCCTGGAATACTTTTAGTTATGCTTGGCATACTGTCTCTTCTGGCGATATTCATTAGATATGATATTAGGACTTGGACTTGGATTATAGGGCTATTAATAGTCGGAGTTTATCTTATAGGGAAGGGGTACGGGATAAATAGAAAGATTGCCTCCACACTTCCAAGAATCTTCTCCCCCCATGGACTAATCATAGGATTCTCGATGTTCTTTGGTCTCCTGCTTATAGCTGTCGGTCTTTACCAGTCCATATCCCAAGTAACTTTCAGTGTAGAAGTCCTCTCAAAGCCTCTAGCCGAGATCACTGGGATAGTGATCTCCGCCTCGGTGCCAACGGTCATTTCAGGGTTCTCCATAATATTGCTTGGCAGGGCCCTCGCCCACATACTTGCACGCGATTACAGGTTCTGGAGAACAATCGTGTTTATGGTTGCTTGCGTCTGGTCTTGGAAAATATTTGATGAGGCAGCTAAGATACTAATTAATCCAACGGTCTCCCTAGATGAGCTTATAGCTTCAATAATTATTGGCATAGCCATCGTCACCATACTGATCCCCGTAGTCCACTTTCTGAGCAAAAAGTATAGAGATTTCTTTAACATGAAAAATTAGGGGTGGTATTTATGGATGTAGCTGGCAGGAGGGTTCCCATAGCGGTTATTGGTGGGACGGGGCTGGAAAGAATATTTAACGCCCAAGAAAAAGTCAATATTGGAACACCCTACGGCATATCATACACGATTTCAATATGTGAAGTTCGGAATAAAAAAGTCGCATTTTTGCCAAGGCATGGGCTTAAGCATGATGCCCCACCGCATAAAATTAATTATAGAGCAAATATACATGCACTTTATAGGCTTGGAGTCGAAAGAATTATAGCGACAAATGCTGTTGGGGCAATAAACCCAAAATTTAAGCCAGGAAACCTTGTGGTTCCACACGACTTAATAGATTTCACGAGGCAGAGACCCTTAACATTTTATGATCAGGCACCCGTTACCCACATCGATTTCACAGAACCATATTGCCCAGAGGTACGCAGAATTTTAATTGAGAAGGCTAGGGAGGAGGGTGCCGTTCATGAGCAGGCTATTTACGTTTGCACTGAGGGGCCGCGCTTTGAGACTCCAGCTGAGATAAGGATGTTTAGGCTTTTAGGATGCGATGTTGTGGGGATGACTGGCGTGCCAGAGGCTGTTCTCGCGCGGGAGCT
This sequence comes from Bathyarchaeia archaeon, assembly GCA_038817885.1. Taxonomy (GTDB): domain Archaea; phylum Thermoproteota; class Bathyarchaeia; order Bathyarchaeales; family DTEX01; genus DTEX01. The sequence continues at coordinate 5,802 of JAWAZE010000002.1, forward strand.
CGGCATGTGTTATGCGACAATATGCTTTGTCTCAAACATGGCTGCTGGCATGGCTGATAGGCTCACATATAAAGAGGTTTTAGAGACATCTAAGATAGTTATGCCAAAAATTCATAAAATAATATCCGAGACAATATTATCTCTTCCAGAGGTTAGGGGGTGCCAATGCCACCTATCAGCTAAGCTCGGTAGAATGGAGGAAAATCGATGCTAAGGATCTTATTGACGATACTCGGAGTTTATAAGATATATGAGAAGTGGCTTTGGAACCAAGTGAAGAATAGGAGCATGCCTGAGCATGTAGCCATAATATTAGATGGGAATAGGAGGTGGGCTACTAGGAGCGGACTTGAGCCTTGGGTGGGGCACTATTATGGTGCAAAGAAGATTGAGGAGGTCTTAAGGTGGTGTCTTGATCTTGGCGTTAAGAGCATAACATTATATGCCTTCTCAACAGAAAACTTCCAAAGACCCAGTGAGGAAGTTGAGAGACTAATGTCTCTGTTTAGGGAGAAGCTTAAGGAGCTTTTAGTGAACGAGGAGATCCGTAAATATAAAGTGAGAATTAAAATTATTGGCAGAACATATCTTTTACCACCGGACCTCCAAGAAATAATTTATAAGATTGAGGAGGAAACAAAAAATTTCGACGAGCGCTACTTGAATCTGGCAATTGCCTATGGTGGGAGAGCTGAGATAATAGATGCTGTAAAAAAGATAGCCCAGAGGGTTGCGGAGGGGGAGTTGCGCCCCGAGGAGATAGATGAGAAGGTTTTTGAGCAGCACCTCTATACATCCTTCCTGCCGAAGCAGGATCCAGACCTAATTATAAGAACCTCTGGGGAGGAGAGACTAAGCGGCTTCCTACTTTACCAATCGGCTTACAGTGAGTTATGTTTTCTAGAGGTTTACTGGCCAGAATTTAGGCGCATAGATCTATTGAGAGCGATAAGAACTTACCAGCGACGCATAAGAAGATTTGGCAAATGAATAATCTTTTCTAAAACCTCTTTTTAGCGCTTACAATTGATATTACATCCCCATCCTTAAGCTGATAGTCCTCACCAAGCCTACGCCCGGTTCTCGAGTCGATAGCATATATAAAGGACTCGCCAAGTTCTGTATGGATCATGTAGGCTAATTCCTTAGCGGTGGTGCCCTTTGGGACGATCCATGCCTCGGGCAGAACTCTCCCATAATGGTCAGTAAGTTTCTCTGGATCCGCAACCGGGTAAACGATAATCATGTTCAGTAGGATCCTAAAGGCTGCATTTATCGCCTCTTGAACGCCAGTTGAGCCATATTTATCAAGTATCCTCTCCTTGATAGTCTTGAGAGCACCAAGCTGTTTATCCGTAATTTTTGAGGAATCCTTTATCTTAAAGTCCGTTTCACCCGGAATATATTCTATTAATTCCCTCTCAGCAGCTCTCCTCAGCGCTAGCTCCGCTTCGGCGCAGCAGGGTATAACAATATAGCCCGTCTCCCTAAGTTTCTTAAGGTTGTCCTCGGCGAAGGGTAGATCCATTTTATTTGCGGCTATGAGCATTGGCTTAGATATCCTCCTCAATACGTCAACAAACCTTAGAAAGTCATCTTCACTCCACGTCATAGGTCTCTCGCCACTCAACCCAGTAGCCTTAAGCGCCTCAATAACATGCCATCTCTTAATCGCTAAGCCACTTAATCTCTCCTCTAGGAGTGAGGTGAAGTCGGCCATTCTAGCCTCAACTGTCCTCGCTATCCTGGGCCAGTCTTTCCTAAGTATCTGCGCAAACCACATTGTAAGCTCCCTTTCTAAAAATTTAACATCCTCAAGGGGGTCATGGAGCCCGGGCTTAATAATCCTACCTTCAATATCGGTTGAGCCGGAAGCGTCAACAACATGTATAAGAGCGTCCGCCTTTCTGATCTCGTCTAGGAACTGGTTCCCGAGGCCCCTACCCTGCCATGCATCCGGGACTAGCCCAGCGCAATCAACCAGTTCAACCGGTATAAACCTAGTACCGTTTATGCATATTGAGTTCACTGGCTCATCCTTAACATTAAATTCCCTGCAAACGCATTTTGTTTTTAAGTATCCGATGCCCCTATTAGGCTTTATTGTCGTGAATGGGTAGCTGGCAATCTCAACTGTTGCTAGGGTTGCGGCGCTGAAGAATGTTGATTTGCCAACATTAGGTTTACCGACAATACCAACCATCATCTAATTATCCCTAAAAGATAAGAAATATTAAGTTTAATATTTAGGTTGAGGGATTACACGATTCTTGGAGGATAAAAGAGCCTTTCATGACTTTAAAGATCATAGGAGTGACTCGGCCCTTCTAACTTCTCTGATGAATGAGATTATTTTCTGCTCATCCTTAACTCCGGGTTTAGACTCGACACCAGAAGAAACATCAACGGCGGACGGTTTAACTGTAAGGATTGCTTCACAAACATTTTCAGGTTTCAGTCCGCCAGCAAGGATTAGTGGTCTTGGATATATTAGGTATCTGATTCTTCTACTAATGCCCCAATCATGGGTAACTCCAGTGCCACCATATTTTCCGTGGACATGAGAGTCAACAAGAATTGCCCTAAAAACGTCGATCCCCCAGAGAATTTCCTCTAGAGGGGGGGTTTTGGGTACGTTCACAGCTTTAATTATTGGCACTCTCCTAGCAACCTCTCTAACCTGCTCAGATTCCCGCGGGATGGCATGCACTTGTATGAGATCGGGTTTTAACCCTTCGTAGATCTCGAGAAGCCGCTTTACATCCTTAAAAACTGTAACAACAACTTTCATGACTGAGGGTGGGGTAGACCTAATTAAATATTTGGCTTCTTTAATAGTCAGGTTTCTCGGTGATGATGGAACATCGACTATAAAGCCGATGAGGTCAGCCCCAGCTGAGACGGAGGCGTAGAGGTCCTCGACCCTAGTTATCCCGCATATCTTAACCTTAACTCTCGCTTTCACCATAGGCATTCACAAGTCCAGAAATAAATTTAATGATGCTCTTTGCGGTCATTATGGATGACCCAACTAGGAAGGCGTCGGCGCCACACTTTCTTAGAAAACGTATGTCTCCAGGGGACCTTATTCCGCTCTCACTAATAATTGGTCTACCGCCAGCCTCCGACTTATCAAAAGACTTAAGAATCCTTTTTGTAACGCTTAGATCAACTTTAAGCGTCTTCAGATCCCTATTATTTATTCCAATCATGTCCGCGTCAGTTGAAAGGGCCAGTTTAAACTCCTCTGGGGTGTGGGCTTCGAGCAGAACTTCTAGGCCATGAGCATGAGAGTACTCAATTACCTCATTTAGGCTCGCCTCACAGTACCCCCGCTCGAAGAGGGCAACTATCAAGAGGATCGCATCCGCATCCATTTTCCATGCAGTTTCAATTTGCTCCATGCTCACCACAATGTCCTTCATAAGAATGGGGGTTTCGACAACCATACGTGCTCTAAGTAGGTTCTCTAAGGAGCCGGAGAAGTAATATGGCTCTGTTAGTATAGATAGCCCAACGGCGCCCGCTTTAACCATGCTTCTGGCTATGAATTCTATGTTGCCGGGAGCCCTTAAAAGTCCCGCCGAGGGGGATGCAAACTTAATCTCCGATATAATAGGGGCTTTCCTACCGCCCAGAGCTACTATAGCGTTCCTTAAGCTCCTTCTTCCACATGGTCGAGAGGCCCCGCTGTGGCGGTAATAACCCTCCTTCACATTCTTCCAAGCTACCGCAGCCAACTCGTCTAGAAAGTCACCCATACCTACTTTCCATCTCCTCAAGGGTTGAAAGGGGGCCGCCGTAGATTTTAACTAGATTCTTGAGCTTCTTATAGGCTGAGCCGCTGGCAATAGATTCTAAAGATAATTCGACTCCATCCCTAAAGTTATCCGCCCCTTCACCTACAACTAACGCCGCTGAGGAATTTGCTAGAAGCATATTAAGCCTTGGATCAGTAGGATTAGGCTCACAGAAAAGCAGCTTAAATGCTATTTCTGCACACTCATCTAAACTGCTAATGGCGAGGGATGCTGGATCAGCCCTCTCTAAACCAAAGTCTTTCGGAGTAACTTCAAAAGTCTTTATTTCTTCCTCCCTGAGCCACGCTATGGCCGTCTTACTAGAAATAGATATCTCATCTATCCCATCCAGCCCATGAACAACCATCGCTTCCTCATGGCCTAAGTTTTTAAGGGTCTGCGCAAGCGGTTCAAGCCAGACTCTATCGAAGACTCCAAGTAGCTGTGCTTTAACGTTAGCTGGGTTCGTGAGTGGGCCGAGGATGTTGAACACGGTTCTTATAGCTATTTCTCTACGTGGCCCAATAGCATACTTCATTGCCGGATTGAAGTTTGGGGCGTAGATAAAGCCTATTCCCAATTCTTCAATAGACTTCTGGACTACCTCGGCCCCAACATCAAGTCTTAATCCAAAGCGCTCAAGGAGGTCGGCGCTTCCAACCCTACTTGAAATAGAACGGTTTCCATGCTTAGCGACCCGGACGCCGGCCCCAGCTGCGACAAAAGCCGCCAGCGTGCTCACATTAAATGTTTTAATTTTGTCGCCACCGGTTCCACACGTATCTATTAGTCTACCGTTAACATTTGGTTTTATTGGGATGCAAAACTCTCTCATGGCCGATGCAAACGCCGAGATCTCCTCAACAGTCTCGCCCTTCATCCTTAAAGCAGTGATTAGGGCTGCTATCTGCGCCGGTGTAGCTTTACCACTCATTATCTCCTTCATCGCCTCATAGGCTTCTTGATACGAAAGGCTTACGCCCTCAACAACCTTCCTTATACAGTTAACTATCATGCCTAACACCATGATTAAGGAAATTCTTTAGGAGCAACTTTCCCTCTGATGTGAGAATCGACTCCGGATGAAATTGAACGCCCTCTATTGGGTAGACCACATGGCGCACACCCATGATCTCGCCATCATCCAGCGAGCGCGCAGTGACTTTAAGACACGCGGGGAGCGTGCTCTCATCGCCGACCAGCGAGTGATATCTGGTCGCCCTAAATGGATTCTTAACCCCCATAAAAATGCTGAGACCATCATGAGCTATCAGACTTGTTTTGCCATGCATGATCCTCTTGGCCCGTATAATCCTGCCACCAAATGCATATATTATGCCCTGGTGGCCAAGGCAAACGCCCAGGGTTGGCACGCGCTTACTTAGGCTTATTAGTAGATCCAAGCATACTCCAAAATACTTTCTATTGGCTGGGTGGCTGGGACCGGGCGACAAAATAATTCTATCCGGGTTTATTTTAATGGCATCCTTAAGAGTAATCTCATTGCTTCTGTAAACTATTGGTTCACCGCCAAGCTCGCCTACATATTGAGCGAGGTTGTAGATGAAGGAGTCATAATTATCTATTATTAGGACCCTCATCTCGTTAAGCCTCCTCCAAAGCTTTAATCAGGGCTTTGGCCTTAAACTCGGTCTCCAGCCATTCTCTCTCAGGCGTCGAGTCTGCAACAATCCCGCTGCCAACCTGTATATGGAGGTTGCCATCCTTAGCGAAGAGAGACCTTATCGTTATTGCGAAGTCCATGTTCCCGTTAAACGAGAAGTAGCCAACGGCGCCAGCATATGGTCCTCTCCGGAAACCTTCAAGATCATTAATTATCTCCATCGCCCTAACCTTGGGAGCGCCAGTGACAGTTCCCGCCGGAAAGGCGGCCTTCAAGGCGTCAAAGCAGTCATACCCCCTTTTAAGCTTTCCAATAACCTTTGAGACGATGTGCTGGACGTGGCTATACTTGTAGACCCTCATCAACTCTGTGACCCTAACACTTCCGTACTCGGAAACTTTGCCAATATCGTTCCTAGCGAGATCAAGAAGCATAACGTGTTCCGCCAGCTCCTTTGGATCATTAAGCAGCTCATTTTCAAGCGACATATCCTTCTCCGGATCACCTGTTACCGGCCTTGTTCCAGCTATGGGGCACGTTTCAACGATACCATCTTTAACTCTAACCAGCGTTTCTGGGCTTGACCCAATTATAAAGCGCCCGTTCATCTTAAGAAAGAACATGTATGGTGATGGGTTAATTCTCCTAAGGTTTAAGTAAAATCTCTCGAACCCGCCCCTGAAGCTGGCTGAAAACCTTTTTGATAAGACGACCTGGATGACGTCTCCAGCGCAAATATATTCTTTAGCCCTTTCTATCATTTTGTTGTACTGGTCACCTTCAATATTGACCTTCGGTGTCGTAAAGTCTAGGCTTGAGATCTCCACTGGCTTGCCAATTTGCTCTAAAACCTCATCGTATCGGTTTCTACTCCTATAGAAGTAGAGGGCTTCACGGCTCTCATGATCAAAGATTATACCATCAGCATATATCCCCATCTCAACATCCGGGAAGCCTAAGTCATCCATTGGTGCATCTGGCAGCTTCTCCCAATAGCGTACAGCATCATAAGAAATGTACCCGACTGCACCGCCAACATACTTAAAGGCATTCGAGCGGGATCCCACCCTCAGCAAAATCTTAATTGGCTCAAGAGGATCACTAACCTTGAATTTATCTTCACAGATAACGGCGACGTAATCCCTAACGCTGACGATGATGCTTGGATCGAAACCGATGAAGGAGAACTTAGCTGGCTCTCCGTGGGAATCGTTCCCCAGCGACTCCAGAAGGAAAGCACTCTCATAGCGCCCACAAACTCTTAGAAATATATCTACTGGAGAAATATAGGGGATCTTCTTAAACTTTATAGGCTCAGAAAAGTCATCGACGATGAAATCCTGGACGCCAAATTAGATCACCTATGTGCATTTTCACCCCTCACCGCAACAGAACAAAAATGTATAAGAATGTACTATTTAAATCTTTTTGGTACAAAAAAGATCATTAAATGATAATATCATGCGGTCCGTTTGAAAAAGTCTAAAACAACTGGTACGAAAACATCTTCGCGCACACTCCTAATACTATGTCCAGTATTGGGCATGACTAGTAGCTCGCCTTTTGGAAGAGATCTATAAAATCGCACGGCCTCCTCTAGTGGAATCAAGCCGTCGCGGTCGCCTACAGAAACTAAAACTGGAAAGCCCGCACGTTTAAGATATTCCTCACTTAAAGTCTTTGATCCTTTATTTTCCATGAAGGAAGCTGCCTCCTTAAGGAGGTCTCTCCAACGTTCTCCATGAAGTTTTTTGAGTGTTTCCGCAAATTTGGGATCTTCGATCAATATTCTATTAGGATTCATCTTGTTAATCATGGATCGGACCGCGTTTTCATCCCAATAAATTTTTGATGCGTGCATCACAAGAGCCTTAACTCTGCCGGGATGAAGAATGCCAGCCATTAAACCCACAAATCCACCTAAGCTGTAACCGCATATGAGAACGGATTCTAAATGTAACGCATCAAGAAGCCAAATTAAGTCGTTTATGAAAAGTTTATCTGATAGCTTACCATCAGGATTATCGGTTAGGCCATGACCACGCATATCTACAGCAATTACATGATATTCTCTAGAAAAAGCGGGAATGAATCTCCTCCAATCACTCTCAATTGACCCCAGTAAACCATGCAATAGAATCAGGGGTTTACCTTTCCCACTTTCCTCTAAATGGAAAGTAATATTGCCTATTCTTATGCTCAACATACAACAATTATATTAACTTAAAATAATATTTTTCATTTTCCATTTTTCGCCTTTGGTGAGAAAGTCCATATGATCAATGTAATGGTAGCCTTAGCATGAGCTTCCGTTTCTGAACATTAATAAGTAAAAGAGAATGGAAGAGTCCAGGGATATTTTTGGTAGCCCGGGGGAGATTCGAACTCCCGTCAGCGGGTCTCTCCGGCAAGATATTTATATGCCCCCAAAGCCCGCTATGCTTGTCCACTACACCACCGGGCTCCGCAACAATATAGCCAACGTTAATAATTATTTAACTTGGTAATAACTTTAACGTCCGTTAAAAAAGAATTGTTAGAGGGCTTTGAATTCATTGAACCACTTCTCGTATTGGGTTAGCATCTCTTTTGTTACGCTCGGCTTCCTCTTCTCCAGGATCTCCAGGAAGTCTTTCATTGTTATTGGCCTAGGCTCGGCTTTCATGTAATCTACGGAGTTCTCAAATATTTCACTGTTAACTTTTAATTGGACTGATTGGCATATGTCCATTATATCGCTGCCGGAGAAACCCTCAGTCATCCTTGCCAGCTTATCTAAGTCTACGTCTGGCGCCAGCCTTAAAGGCTTTGTATACAACTTAAATGCTTCTAGGCGCTCCTTAAATCCCGGTGGGGGGACGTATATTCTCTTCTGAAACCTCCTTATGAATGGTGGATCTAGGTCCCAAGGTTTGTTCGTTGCGCCTACAACATATACTCTTAATGGGTTTTTCTTATCTAATATTCCATCCATCTCCTTAAGGAACTGGTTTCTAACCCTCACCTCACCACCAATCTCAAACCGTCTAACGCCTACCAGCGAGTCAATTTCATCTATGAAGATTATTGCTGGTGAGCTCTTAGCCTCTCTCCTAGCGAGATCAAACAGTCTAGCAACATTCTTTTCAGCCTCTCCAAGCCACTTAGACATTATGGACGCCGCATCAACCGGTATAAACTTAGCCTTAATCTCATTTGCGACGGCCGCCGCCAGTAGAGTCTTCCCACATCCAGGGGGTCCAAACAGAAGTATCCCCCTAGGCCAGCCTAACGGAAATAACTCAGGCCTGAGAGATGGGTATACGATGGCTTCTTTTATAGCCCTCTTCGCATCCTCAAGCCCAACAATTTCATCCCATGTAACTTTAGGCGGCTCCCTCAATATTAGGTCTTCGAAAGCTCCATCACCAGAAACGTCCGAGGTCGCTGGGCTCATGTGTAAGGAGCATTTGAGGGTCGCAATCCTCTTTTTATAGGCTTCAGCCCTTTGCAAGTATATTTTGTTTAGCTCATAGTCTGGGTTCAACTTAACTATTTTAAGTAGCGCATCCACAGCCTTTTGGTAAGATTCTATGGCTAATCCACTTTTTCCCTGCCTATCCAGCATCACAGCCTTTTCCGCATACTTGAGTGCCAGATGCTCAAGCTCTTGCGCAGCGCTCATAGCCCTCCCTACATCTACTTAACCCTTATTATACCTTTTCTGCTTAGTGACTCAATAACCTCCATAATTTTGTCTGGCGGCATGTTTAGCTCCTCAGCACATTTTGACAGACTCAGTTCACCATTGTTTCGCTCAATATAATCAAGGATAAGTTCCTCCATGAGCCTACTCTGATTATTGCTTCTGGTCTCAATTATTGATCCATCCTCACCTATATAGGCCTCCGCACCGTCAACTGTTAGGGCTATGCGAGGCTTAATAGCGACCATCTCAGGCGTGGGGGTCTCTTCCGGCGGCTCTGGAATCTTCCTCTCAACCTCGTCTTTAATGAAGTTTAACGCTTCCTTGAGTATTTCCTCGGTGGTCTCATCGCTTACCACCACAGGCTCACACCTCACTTGGCTTATCTCGGTAGCTGAGAGCAGATCATTTATTGAATTCATAAAGTTATTTAGCTCGGGCATAAGGGATGGCATAACTTTAGCGAGCAATCCAACTGTATTTTTGACGTCGCTGAAGACGCCCTTAATATCCTGCAGCGTAGGTGTTACGGCCCTAAATGTCTCAAGCCTTAATATTGTCCTCTCGATTGAGAGCTGAATATTCTGTATAATAGACATGAGCTTTCTTATTTCGGCAATCTCATTTGCGTAAATTATGGCTTTATTCCTCATCCCCTTGCCCAGAGATGAGGCGCACTCGCTAAATAGATCCCGCTCTCTCTTAGAGAGCTTAGCATAAGCCAGCTCAAGCCTAGAGTAATATTTCCCAAGCTCATAAATAGACTCGATAAGCATCTCATTCAAAGACTTCTTTGATCCCCCGAAGAAGACTGCCGGAACCATAATGCCCACCATCACCAAGGGGTCTTATTCACTTGTCCGTTATGTGCACGCTTATGGCTGGCTTTTGGTCAAGATTAGTATCGGGGATAATGCCATATTGGAAAGCCAAGCTCGAAATCTTTTCCTTAATCTTTAGTAGGCTCATTTTCTTGTATGATGCATACTTTAACTCTCTAAGAATTGATAATAATGATTGGCGGAAGACTTCGTCCTTAACATTTCCTACACCATGCTCCATTTCTAGGAATGTTCTGGAAAGGTGAAGCACCCTAATTAAATTTTCCTGTTGCTGGATCTCGTCTTCCACCTCTTTTAGAAGGTTCTGCGCCTCAGCCCTCACCTCGCTAATCAGCTTATCTATCTCCGCGCTCAGACTCTCATAAATCTCGGGTAATATCTCCTTGTTTTTAAAGAGGGATTCAAGGATTTCACGCTTCTTAAGCAGTACTGGAATTTTCCCACAAATCTCTTCAACCCGCCCCTCTATGTTGAGGACTAAAGAAATATCCTCTTGGGCGCTCCTCAACCTCTCAACCGGATATCTAACCAAAATTTCACTCTTACTTTCAACCAGAACCTCCCTAACATTGCCAGAGGAGTCTATTATAAAGGATACTATCTTACCTATCTCCCTGCCATTCTCATCCTTCAAAGTTTTCCCAATTAATGAGGGAAATATCTTATCCATCAAACCACATAACCTCGCAAAATAATATTACTTAGTAAATTCGCCTTCCTCCGAACTATCCGCAGCCTTAATGGGCGGAAGCTCCGGGAATATTTCCTTCATTCTCTGCTCAGCCATTAGGGCGGCTTCCTTGAGAATCCTCTGGGCATCATCGCTCGCAACCTCAAAGTTTGGCGTTATACCAGTGAGTTCACCAGCCTCAACGATGAGGTCGTTGAGGACAGAGCCGATTTGATCAAGCTCCCTCCCAGCGTTTGGTAGAAGACCGCTTAATCCCGCGCGGACATTTTCAAGAACCTGCATTGCCGGAGCCAATGTCGATACGACATTACCGAGCTGGCTTACGGTCCTAAGCCTTAACACAACCCTCTCAAGCGCCAATACAGCGTTCATCATAAAGTTTGCCATTTTCCTTAACTCGGCAAGCTCGTTCGCTAGAACCCGCGCCCTCTGCACTTGATGTTTAGAGAACGCCTCAACAATTTTGGAGAAGAGATACCTGTCTCTCTCACCTAAGCGATTTAAGGCATCCTCAATATACTGTATTTGAGTCTCGATCCGCTTAATGGCTAGCTCAACCCTATTTCTAAGTGGCTCCGAGGGACTCAGTATACCTTTAATGCCCTTAAGCTCGCCTTCCTCCCACTTTTTAGCAAATCTCGTCGACATATTCTTCACGCTCAGCCTCAAATACAATGGCTGAGAAGTGAATAGTTTTAAACTTGTTAATACGCTTAAAACATCACTACATATACACATTTAACATACCTTCACACATGCTTAAGCGGGTAATTATGATTATCAAGTGTAAAAGTTTGTGGATGGGATGGCTATTATTTACAAAATAAAATCATTTTTTATGAAGAGCATTTAAAGTACTTTAATACAGCTGTGTAAATTTTTGGCTTTGCTATAAAGATTCCTGAGAACTCTTCTCGATGACCGCAAAAACGAACTCTTAGCTAAATAATGAAAACTTTTCTTCAACAATCCCTTAGAGATTCCTTTAAGATATTTTTATTATATTTTATATTTTAATATTGAGGTGATGGATTGAGCTCGGCAAAGAGTTCCGCCATCTCTGGCTTCTATAAAATGAGTATTGATGAGAGACTTAAGTTTGTTAAAGACTTCGCCGGCTTAACTGATGAGGAGGTTAATATGCTTAAAGCCCCGAGCCCGCTCAGCCTAGACTTAGCCGACCGGATGATAGAGAATGTTATAGGGATTTTCCCGATGCCCATGGGTGTGGCCGTAAACTTCCTGATTAACGGTAAAGATTATCTTATACCAATGGTTATTGAGGAACCGTCCGTTGTTGCGGCTGCCAGCCACGGCGCCAAGATGATGAGGAGTAAGGGCGGAATATTTACCAGCAGCACTGAGCCAATAATGATTGGACAGATACAGGCGGTAAAGATAAAGGATCCATATAGGGCCAGAATGGCGATTTTAGATGGGAAAGAGGAGATATTGAGGAAAGCTAATGAACAGAGTCCAATTCTTGTCTCGGTTGGCGGAGGCGCCAAAGACTTAAGGGTTAAGGTCCTCGAGACGTTTAGGGGGCCAATGGTTATAACTGAGCTGCTCGTCGACTGCAGGGATGCCATGGGCGCCAACGCCGTTAACACAATGTGTGAGGCTGTCACACCATTAATAGAGAAGATGACTGGCGGCAAAGTTTACCTCAGAATAATTTCAAACCTTGCTACTGAGAGGCTTGCAAGGGCGTGGGCCGTTGTTGACAAGAATGCTGTCGGCGGAGAAGAAGTCGTTGACGGCATAATTGACGCTTACGCCTTCGCTGCCGCAGATCCATATAGGGCTGCAACTCACAATAAGGGTATCCTGAATGGAATAATAGCCGTAGCCTTGGCAACATGCAACGATCATAGAGCTATTGAGGCTGGCGCCCACGCATACGCCGCTAGGACCGGGCGCTATATGCCGCTAACAGTTTGGGAGAAGAATGAGGATGGGGATCTGGTCGGATCAATTGAGATGCCGATGGCAGTAGGCATAATTGGTGGGGCGACGAAGGTTCACCCAATAGCGAAGATAGCCCTGAAGATTCTCGGCGTTAAATCCGCTAGGGAGCTGGCTGAGGTTATGGTAGCGGTTGGCTTAGCCCAGAACCTAGCTGCCTTAAAGGCTTTAGCTACTGAGGGTATACAGAGGGGGCACATGGAGCTACATGCAAGGAATTTAGCCATAATGGCAGGCGCAACTGGCAAGTTAATAGACATTATAGCTGAGCAGATGATTAAAGAGCGTAAGATTAGGATGGATAGGGCTAAGGAGCTCCTGCAAGAATATTTAGAGAAGAAATGTTAAATCCTTCGCTAACAATATATTTTAATCTGAGTCTTTTACCCCTCGTTTATTGAGAGGTAGTGGTGTGGCTAAGATCTTCTTCGTAGTCTCTGGGGAGAACCCAACCCTTCCATACTCCGAGGTTAAGTCAATCCTCAGCGCTGAGGGCTATCCATATAAGGCTCTAGGCGAGCTAACGCAAGTCCTAAGGGTTGACGCCGATGTCAAATGCGTTGAGGCCATTAAGTTTAGATCCGCGCTAACAAGATACTGCTGCCTAGAGATATTCGTATGTAAGGCCGATCTAGATAGAATTATGCTCAACCTTAGGGAGGTTGACTTCGCTCACTTCATGGGAGACTCTAAGAGCTTTGCTGTTAGGATATTGAGGATTAGGGGTTCATCTCCACACATTAGCTCTCTCGCCCTGGAGAGGAAAATAGGCGAAATAATATTTGAGAATACGAAGGGGAGGGGCGTGAAAGTTGATTTAAAGAATCCAGATAAAACCTTCTTCGGCCTTTTAACAGACGATATCTTCCTTTTTGGCTTAAAACTATCTGAATTAACCCGAAAGGACCTAATGGAGCGAAAACCCAGCAGGAGAGCGTTCTTTCACCCAGCAGCGTTAACGGCGAAGATGGCCAGGTGCATGGTTAACTTAGCGCAGGCCAAGAGAGGTGATTTAGTTTTAGACCCATTCTGCGGGACTGGAAGCATCTTGATAGAGGCTGGGCTGATTGGGTGTAGGGTTATGGGCTTTGATGTTAAGAGATATATGGTTAGGGGGAGCATAAAAAACCTGGATTTCTTTGGTATAAGGCCGGAGCATGTTGCTGTGGCGGATGCACGTTTTCTGCCATTAGCCGCCGGAAGCGTCGACTGTATAGTAACTGATCCACCATATGGAACAGCTTCAACAACACTTGGTCTCGCAGTAAAAGATCTTATAGAGCAGTTCTTTCGCTCGGCAGCAGACGCCCTCAAAAATGGTGGTATGATATGTTTAGCCGCCCCAAAAACTTTAGGAATTAAAGAGATTGGGGAGAACTACGGATTTAGGCACTTAGAGTCACATTATATATACGTTCATAGGAGGCTCACGCGGGAGATAACCGTCTTTAAGGGGCCTGGAGGGGTATAGATTGAGTTTAAAGATTATTTTCCTAGGAACTGCCGGAAGCCTGCCGACAAATGAGAGATCTCTTCCATCAATCGTCATACAGCGTGAGGGGGAAATCCTTATGTTCGATTGCGGTGAGGGGACGCAGCGGCAGATGATGAGGGCTGGCATAGGATTTAACCGCAAAATGATCGTCTTCATAACGCATATGCATGGAGACCATGTTCTCGGTCTCCCAGGAATGATGCAGACAATGTCTCTTCTCGGAAGAGATAAGCCGCTTAAGATATATGGGCCGCCTGGAATTAAAGAATTCATAGACGCGGTGACTTCAACTGTGAACTTCTGGCTTGCCTTTCCAGTAGATGTGCATGAAATAAACAGTGAGGGCATAGTGTATGAGGGCAGGGGCTATGAGGTGCGGGCAGTATGGGCAGATCACTCAATCCCATCGTTAGCCTATGCCTTAGTGGAGAAACTGAGACCCGGAAAATTCTATCCAGAGAAGGCTATTGCACTTAGAGTTCCAAAGGGCCCCCTATGGTCGAGGCTGCAGAGGGGCATGGACGTAATCCTCCCAAATGGAAGGATTGTAAAACCATCTGATGTTCTTGGCCCGCCGAGGCCTGGAAGGAAGATTGTTTATAGTGGCGATACAAAGCCTTCAGAAAAGATCGCCGAGCTCGCCAGAGAAGCTGATGTCCTAATTCATGAGGCGACATTAGGCGACGAGCTACTTGAAAGGGCTGAGGGGGAGGGGCACTCAACGCCAAGTGGGGCTGCAAGGATAGCTCTCAATGCGAAAGCGAAGCTCCTTATCTTAACACATATAAGCGCGAGATATAGTGGGGCTGATGCTCTACTTAATGGGGCTAAAAAGATATTTCCAGATACTTTTATAGCTAGGGATCTGGAAGAGATAGAGATTCCGCTTCCACATGCGCCCGGTGAGGGTTAAGTTATTTTTCCAATTAATCCCTTTAGCACTTTTATGCTCTCCTCAACATCACTTATTGATTCCACAACTAGCGCCCCATCATATCCAACGCTCACAAGATCTTCCATCAACTTTGGCCAATTTATCTTACCTAGACCTATACCCAAATGCGAATCCATATCGCCATTATTGTCATGTAGGTGGGCGTGAACTATTTTGTTATGAAGGGACCTTATCATTTCATCCAGCTGCCCACTAATATTTGCGTGCCCAACATCAAGCACGATCCCGAGCTCTAAGCCCTCATCGCCCAGCTCCTCATAAAACCTTTCGAAATCCTCAACGCTTCTAAGCAGGAAAGGGAATGTCTTTGGGGTATTCTCGATGGCTATTTTTAAGCCGTATTGCCTAGCCTCCCTAAGAAGCTCATGAACAGAACCCAAATTTATCTTCCAATCTAGCCCGGGAACAATATCGCTGATAGCGCTCCTCACGCCTGGATGAAAGACCCAGAACTCTGAACCCAATTTAGCGGAAATATTCATTGATCTCTTAAGCCTCTTCATTATTGCATTTCTAATTGATGGCGAGGTGGACGCTATATTTATGTCTGCAAAGGGCGCATGAACCGAGACAGTTAAACCTCTTTCTTCAATAAACTTCTTTATAGCTCCTATTTTCCTGCCATCAAGCTCATGAGCTCCCTCATCGACAATCTCTATATGCTCAATTTCAACTTGGCTTAGGATCCGGAGAGTGGACTTTAACGGCTTATTAAGGCAGAAGAGCGTAGATAACCCTAGACGCATGCCTAAGCCTCCTTGGCGAAACTTTTATGTTGCTGTTTTTGGCGTTAGCCAATTTATTAAGCTTTGCGGATCATCACATATTATCTCAACGCGTATTGGGCCTAGGGGGGACTCGCCGCAGGACTGGGAGAAGGATATGTGGCCGACATACGCTACCTGCTTATTAAGATAAAAAGTTATCCTGTTCCCTTGAACCCCCCTTAATAAGACTGTTCTGGCAGCGTCGAGTATTCGCTCTCTTCTAAGCAACTCGTAAAAATGCGTTAGTGCCTCTAATCCACTAGCCATACCAATAAGCCTTTTGTAGTCTCCATCACCAATCAAATCCAAGTTTATGTTTCCTAAAATTCTCTGCACCGCAACCTTAACTTTATTAGCGTCCTCAGTTGGGTTGACCTCAACCTTAACTAAAACCTTAACATCTCCTATTTGACCGCTCATCTCCTACCACCTTATTTATAATCTTTTTAACCTCCATCTCCAGTTGCTTAATTGTTCCTTCATTAATAATCATGTAGTCAGCCATAGCTATAACCTCGCCTAAGCCGACGCTAAGCTCCCTCCTATCACGTACGCAGAATCCCTCCCAGTCCTTTGGGTCATCAGTTCTACCCCTGCTAAGCAGCCGCTTAAATCTAGTCTTAGGCGAGGCATGTATGGCCATAACCTTAAAGGACGGAAACTCCCTTCTAAAAAACTCAACTTCATGGGGGCTACGTAAGCCATTAATCACAATAACATCTGCATCCAATTCCATAATCTTCCTTATACAGCGCTTAGCTACAGCATCCGGGCCCTCTTCAACTCTAATCTGCAGCATCAACCTACCAAGGTTCTCCGGCGTGGGTTCAAGGTTTCTACGAGCTGCCTCAGCCCTAACCTCATCACCCATAGTAATAACCGGGAAACCATACCTGCAAATAACCTCTTTAACGGTATCTTTTCCAGCCCCAGGCATACCAGCTATACCAATAACTATGGGTGGTCTCTTAAGCGGCAACTTAAGACACGCCCTAAACGGATAGACAATTTTCATATATTGCGTAAAGGCAAAAGAATATTATGTGAGCAAAGATTTAAAGGGTTTTCACATTAAGCTGCTATGGAGATGACCTCATAAACTTTATCGCCTAAAATTTATAAGAGGGCATCAGGTAACGGGTAATAAGGATTTTATTTTTGGATTACATTTAATAGCGTGTTTAGTGGGGGTTTAGCTGATTTGGGGATGATCCGCAGCTTCATTGCAATTGATATTGAGGATGAAAATGTTATCAGGGAGCTATGTAAAGTTCAGTCCGCTCTCCTCGAATCTGGTGCAGATATAAAGCCTGTTGAGAACGAGAACATTCATGTAACGATAAGGTTTTTAGGGGAGATACCATCAGCGATGATTGAAAAAGTTTATAGTGAGATGAATAAGATTGTTTTCTCGCCTTTTGATATTGAGATCAAAGGTTTAGGGGCATTTCCAAATATAAGACATGTAAACGTCATTTGGGCTGGTATTGGAAGAGGGGCGAATGAACTAAGAAATATATATTATCAGCTTGAACCAAACCTCCAGAAACTGGGCTTAAAACCCGATGATAAGGGTTTCAGCCCACATATAACGATAGCTAGGGTCAAGAGCGGTAGAAAGAGGGAGGAACTCGCGCAGATAATTAAGAGGTATGAGGATTATAAGTTCGGCGTCATTAAGGCTAGGTGCTTAAGACTTAAGAAGAGCGTATTAACATCACGTGGGCCAATCTACTCAACATTAAAAGAAGTATGCCGCTGAAATGATACTTCCCAGCCGAGGCATAAAATATGCCGAAAAGCATAAACAATAGCTTGGAGACAAAGATTAAAAGCATTTGCGAAGAGGTTCTTAAGAAGGTTACTCCAAGCGAGAAAGAGAGGGCCGAGACGTTAAAATTCTCTAGGTTTTTAGTTGAAGCCCTAAAAAAGGAGCTTTCAGCAGATGGTATCAGTGCAGAAGTTCAAATCGAGGGTTCTGTCGCAAAGGATACTTGGCTGGCTGGTGAGAAGGACATAGATATATTCGTATTGCTCCCGCCAGAATACGGCAGAGATGTTTTCCCCAGGGTTCTTAATGCTGCTAAAAGGATTTCTGGAGAAAATTATTTAGAGGCATATGCCGAGCACCCTTATATTGAAGCCTACATAGACGGCTTCAATATAAACTTCGTCCCATGCTTCATGGTTAAAAGTCCAGAGGAAGCAAAATCCTCAGTTGATAGAACGCCATTTCATACACAATATATTAATAGTAAAATGAATGATGTCTTAAAGAATGAGATACGACTATTAAAAGCCTTTATGCATGGCATAAGTGTTTATGGCGCGGAGATTAAAGTTGGTGGCTTCAGCGGATACCTTTGTGAACTCCTAGTCCTTTATTACGGCTCTTTCATAGGCATTTTAAGGGCAGCGTCAAAGTGGCATAGGGGCGAGGTCATAGACATTGAGAGATACTATAGGAGCCCGAATGAGGCTAAAAGAATATTCCAGAATGAGCCGCTCATAGTGGTTGATCCAGTTGATAAGGGCAGAAACGTTGCTTCCGCGGTTAGAATTAATAGGTTAAGCGAGTTTATTTTAGCCTCAAGACTTTTTCTCAAAAATCCCAGTATAAAGTTCTTTAACCCAAAAATTATAGAGCCCTATTCCGCTGATGACCTACTTAAAGTAATGAGTGAGAGGGGCTCAGCGATAATTTTCATCAAAACAGGCACGATAAAAGCTGCCCCGGATATACTCTGGGGCCAACTTTTTAGGTCGCAGAGGGCCCTACTAAACTTGATTAAGCATCTTAACTTTGAAGTTCTTAGAAGCGATGTTTGGAGCGACGAGAAGAGCTCTAACATGATTATTTTTGAATTATCCTCACGCTTCCTTCCGCCCATCGAGAGACACGTTGGGCCGCCAATAGACAAGATTGATAATTGTGAGGTGTTCCTAAAGAAGCATCTGGGCTCGAAGAATGTCTTCTCAGGCCCAAGGATCGAGGGGGATAGGCTAGTTGTCGAGAAGCGCAGGCGTTACACGGATATAGTTAAGCTCCTTAAGGATAATCTTGCCTCAGGGGGTGGGAGGGGGATTGGTGTCGCACGCTTAGTCGCCAAAGCCTTCTCAGAATCCTTAGAAGTACTCGTTAACGAGGAAATACTAGATTTCTATTCCTCTAATATTGATTTTGCGCGATTTTTAACAGAGTACCTCGTTGGTAGGCCTAGGTGGCTCCTCTGACTTAGGTATAAGTGGTGCCACTAATGGATTTTATTGTTCCAGTTAAGGAACTATTTGATGCCAAGTATGGGCATGTAATATGTTATCCAAGATATGATTTGGAGACGCTTAAGAAAAGGATAGAGGAGATAAGGGGGATGGGTATTAAAGCCATACTCTTCTCAGGGGACAAGATGATTGCTGGTGTTCCTGTTTTAGGTAAGGGCTGCGTTGGAATAGTTGTCGCAGCCATCTCCTGGAATAATCGCATGGTTGCACTGAAAATCCTTAGAACCGATGCTGAAGCCAATAGACTGCTCCACGAGGCGGAGATGCTGCAAATAGCCAACAGCGTTAATGTTGGACCTAAGCTTTTAGGGTATAGTGAGAACTTCCTAGTGATGGAGCATATTAAGGGGGAGCTCATCACAAGGTGGGTTGAGGGGCTAAGCGGTGATAAAGAGATTACTTTTAGGAGACTCAGCGTGGTGCTGAGAGATATTCTCGAGCAATGTTGGAGACTCGATTCAATTGGCTTAGATCATGGGGAGCTAGGATGGGCGGACAAACACATAATTATTGACGCCTACGATAAGCCTTATATACTGGATTTTGAGACGGCGAGCAATAGAAGAAGGACTATAAATGTAACCTCCATAAGCCAATACCTATTCATTAAAGGCAGAACCGCGGAAATAATTGCCCAAAAGTTTAGGCGCATAAACGCGAGCGACCTTATTCAAGCCCTAAGAAAATATAAGGCTGAACAAACCAGAGAACGATTTGAGTTAATTCTAAGGATCGTAGGCTTATAGCTTAAGGTTTATGTTGCCTTTCATATTAGAGGCAACTGCATTAATTTTTCTAAAAGCCGTCATTCAGACCTTAAAACCTAGGAGGTCTCTCTTATTTCGCATTTTATCTGCTTCAATAATTCCTCAGCCTTAGCAGGGTCAACCTTCAGTGTATATAGCATCCTTTGGGTTCTAAGCTTTAGCTTAACAATATTCTCCTTCTTTAATCTCTTTACTATACAATACTTCGCCTTCTCAGATAACTCTATAAATTTCTTAGCATCGGAAATCTCAGCTGGCATGCACCAGGCACCCCCTTTAACAGCCTATAAAAAAGCGAGTTAACTAATAAATATCTTTTGACTCTAACATCACTTAGCCTCATGATTCAGTACGGCCTTAATTATTTCCCTGTAAAGGCGCATATCCGAGACGTTCACTACTGGTATTTGCGCCCCCTTCTCGATCTCTAGAATCCTGTTATATTTTGGGAAGCTTGCGTAACAGAGCTGGCTTATATAAAATTCGCCCTTCTCAATTTCATGCTCGATAGACTTATCATAAACCTCCAAGCATAGAAGGTAGCCATCAACCCAAAATATCCTACTCGCATTGAACGTTATGGCGCAAAAACCAATGTTCTCAGGCTCACGTTTATCAAGACCCAAAATAATTATCTTCCTCGTTGGCCTAATATCGACTTCCAACCTTTTTCACCATAAATCTCGCTCAGGTTCACACTCAACTAAAAATAGAGCTATTTGAACTTATATGTTAAAATCCTGAATTTTGCCAGAGCTGACGTCGTTATCCACTCCCAATAAAGAGAGACCTTATCTTTAGCCCTACCCCACTACCCTAAAAGCTATTGCTTCCGTAGAACCCCTTCAGCGGACTATTCAAAATAACTAAACTTGATGCGCGAAGCAAACAAGGGGCTTAAACCAAAATTATGGTGGGCCGGGCCGGACTCGAACCGGCGATCTTCGCCGTTCTCAATTAATTAACATCCGCCTTGTGAGGGCGACGTCCTAACCAGCTAGACCACCGGCCCAACCTAAAAATTTATACTCAATTTATTTTTCTTATATTTTTCGGGTTCTCTGAGGTGTTTTTCCTTAAGGTAATTTTAAGTGGCGTCGTATTTATTCTCTTAGATTTTCTTGGCATCTCTAAAGATTAATTTTCCACTTTGTTTTAGTGGAGTTTCCGTCTCCTGAAGTCTCTTTAAAGATTACAAGCGGATATATAATATGGACTAAAAGCTCCTTTTTTATTTCTTAGCCATCTTCGGCTAAATGGGGAAAAGTCTATATATCTCCCTCCTATCGCTAATTTAAGATTAAGATGCGTCTTGAAGCTAGCTTCAGGTAATATGAGGGAGCAATATGGTTGAGGAGGTTGAAGCGCCGTTAGATTTGCATGAGGTAAGCAGGTATAGGGATAAGATTGTTAATGGCCCTATTATAAGGACATTTTTTTGGCTTGGTTTTCCTCCGCTATTAAATCAGCTTGTCCTCATAGCATATAATGTTGCCGATACCTACTGGCTTAGCCGCTATAATGAGTTGTCTGTTTCAGTCCCTAGACAGGTTTTTCCAGTTATTATGCTTTTTCAAGCTCTTGTGATGGCTACGAATACAGCATGCCTAAGTATAATTTCACAGTATATTGGCGCGAGGGCCTACAGGAATGCGAGCACCGAAGCTTCAAGGTTCTTTACCGTGGCCTGCATCACAGGGGTAACCCTAAACATAACGCTCCTAATTCTTAGAGAGCGGATTTTCTCTTGGCTAATATTTACTCCACCCGAAATATTTGGTGAGGTTATGGCTTTCTCAGCCATCACCGCCTTCGACGTGCTCTTTATGGCTATAGCATTTACCCTCACCACCCTGCTTCAAAGTTTGGGGGACACTAAATGGCCGGCCACAATTAACATAATAAGTGTTGTAATTAATGTGGTGTTAGATCCTTTTCTTGTTTTAGGCATAGGTCCTTTTCCCCGCCTGGGGGTTCTCGGCGCCGCCATCACAGACGTTATGGGGAAAATCCTATCGATTATCGGTCAAACTTTTATACTTAGAAAGAGCTATCCAATGTTAAGGCTTAGATTTACAAGAGACTTGAATCTTGAGTGGGCTAAGGTTGCTTTGAGGATAGGTTTTCCCGTCTTATCTTTTGGCTTATTGAACGGATTTGCATTTATTTTGCAGCAGAGACTTGTTAATATGCTGGGCATAATTGTTGCAACCGCGTTTTCTATAGGCTTTGTAATAATACAAATTGTTGATGGCATGCTTTTCGGATTATGTCAAGCTACCGCCATAATAGTGGGGCAAAGTCTTGGAGCATCTAACTCCAAGAGGGCGAGGGATGCGGCTTTCAAGACAACAGCTATTGTGTTTATGCTCGTTGCGATAGGGGCAATTATTGTCCACCCACTTAAGCGGTCAATAATAAGCATCTTCGCAAGCAACCTAGACATAATTGAAGAAACAGAACGCTTCTTATCTATAGTGCTACCATCACTCCCATTCTTTGGAATGTGCATAAACATCATGTCTATTGGGAGGGGATCAGGCCACACAGCAATACCAACAACCATCGAAATATTAAGGATATGGGCGGTAAGAATAGCGCTAGGATACTTTCTTGCGTTTATAGCTGGCATGAACTCAATGGGCCTTTGGCTGCCGCTCTCATTAAGCAACATCGTGGGGGGAGTGGCCCTCGTCATCTGGACAAAATATGGAAAGTGGGATAAGGCTATAATAAAAGTAGAAAAATAGTAAATATTGTCCTTTTATAGCGTCCTATACTCTTAGAATGCCTAGATGGTTAGATAAGGTGAAAGGATTATGGAGGGGATGAGACGGGCGATGAGGGTTGAGCGTTAATCCTAAATTACCTTTACTGATGCTGCCTTAAACGCTATGAAGACACGTGCGCCCAATTTTAACTTCATTTCCTCAAGGGATTTCCTCGTTATCTTTACTGTGAATTCCTTCCCGCCATCAATCCTAACTTTAACTTTAACGACGTTCCCCTCATCAATTATCTCAGATATTTTTCCCTCAAAAACGTTTCTAGCGCTTGTCGATACTTTTTCAGCGAGGAGCGTTATGCTTTCTGGCGGCACATAGATCCGCAGGGGCCCGGTTTTCATGAAAGCCGCTTCAATTCTCAATCCATCACCGATCTCTATAACCGAGGTGCCGTATTCAGTTGTTCTTGAGAGACCCGAGAAAACATTTTCCAGTCTCATGTATTCCGAGAGCTCGTCAATTGAGCCGATTAATACTTCATTTGGAGGGCCGACCTTAATTATCCTCCCCCTATTTAGTATCGCTATGCGCTTGGCCAGATTTCTCACCTCTTGAAGATCATGTGAAGCCATTATAATCGTTATCTTCCCCCGCCTATTGATGTCTACGAGGACCTCCTCAATTATTGATGTGCTTCTCGGATCTAGGTTTGATGTCGGCTCATCCAGGAGCAGAAGGCGTGGCTCTGTCACAAGGGTTTGCGCTAAGGAGACCCTCTGCATCTCACCGCCGGAGAGCTTAAGTGCATTCCTCTCCTCAAAACCTCTCAATTGGAGGAGATCAATAGCATCTTTAACTCTCTCCTTAATCTCCTGAGATCGTAAGCCCCTAACCTTTAGCCCATAGGCAATATTGTCAAAAACACTCGCATTAAATAATATTGGTTTCTGCGGCACAAACCCGATTCTTCTGCGGAGCACATGTAGATCTGACCTAGAATAGTCGACTCTTTCACCGTTAAGCCAAACCTCCCCGCTGCTCGGTTCCTCTAGCAAACTAAGTATCCTTAGTAGCGTCGTTTTTCCAGCACCATTTGGACCTACTAGGGCAAGGAAATCGCTATGTTGAACGCTGAAATTAACACTACTTAAGACCACTTTCCCATAAAATTCTTTGGAGACGTTACGTACATCAACATGAGCAGTCATATTGGACCCTATCTAAACAGCCTTTCTACCTTTAATCTGCATTATTGTTAATGCTAAATTTATTGCGAAGGCTATGCTTAGAAGTATTATTCCGAGGGTTAATGCCATCTCAAAGTTTCCGAGCTCAACCTCAGTTATTATAGCTGTCGTTAGGGTTCTCGTAAACCATCTTATATTTCCCCCAGCGATCATTATTCCGCCGACCTCAGATATGGCTGCACCAAAGGCAACTATTACAGCCGTTATAATACCGCCCCTAGCCTCCCTAATAACTATCCATGCGGCCTGCCTCTCAGTTGCGCCAAGAGATAGCGCTCTCTCCCTAACTGCCTCATCAACTTCAGCTACAGCTGACATTGTGACCCCAACGACTATTGGCGTGACAAGTATTACTTGGGTTATAACCATCGCTGTAGGCGTGTAAAGTAAACCTAGGAAGCCGAGGGGCCCAGACCTACTAAATACTAGGAAGATAATTAGCCCGGCTACAACCGGCGGTAGACCCATAAGCGTATTCATGGATGTCTTAACGGTAACCTCAACCAGCCTTGAGAGGGCTCTCCTTCTACTAAAGCGTCTAAGGCCGAGTAGGGCGCCCACCGGTATACCTATAGCAGACCCTATGGCAACTGAGAGAAGCGAAACTTGGAGGGATAATGCGGTTATATTTAGGACTTCCCAGGTAAATGTTCTCTGAAAGATCTCCCCTTGAAAAGATTCTCCATAAGCTTCTTGACTTAAATACCAGTTGAGCTCCTCCGCCTGTTTTGGATAACCCATTTCCCTGGCCAATTCGATCTCCCATGCAAGGGGCTTAAAGAGAGAACCGCCATCCCCTCTAAAGTCCTCAATTAATTCCTGCCCACTTTTAGAGAGTAAAAATCTCGCTAGCATTATAGCACCCCTATAGTTTACGTGCAGTTTTCTCTCAGGGTTAACTAGTATTATGCTATAGGGGTTATGAAGTGGTGGATCGCACTCAACCAGCACAGTTAATTTATTCAGCCGACTTTTATGTGAGAGCCATGTTGCCTTATCAACAATAGTGTATGCGCCCATCTCATCAGCCATTCTCAGAAGCGAACCCATTCCACGGTTAGCCTCAATATACCATGAATCAACGCTTGAGGTGGGCGTCATATTTATGTTTCGCCATATATTCAGCTCCATGACATGGGTTCCGGACATATCGGCCCTTGAGATAAACTTTAGCCTTTTCTCAGATATCCTGCGAAAAGCTTCGGCTGCGCTCTTTAAGCCACGTATTCCAGCCGGATCATCAACTGGACCAACGATGATGAATTCGTTGTACATTAGGCCTATCCTATGGATCCCAAAGCCGCTCTCAATAAAACTGATCTCTTGATCCCTTGAGTGTACAAGAACTACATCCGCCTCGCCCCTCTTAGCTATCTCTATAGCCTGCCCTGAACCAACCGATATGACTATGACCCTAAAGTTATACCTCTCCTCAAATACTGGTATGACCGCATCCAGCAGTCCGGAATCATATACACTTGTGGTTGTGGCCAGCTTTATGATTGGCTTCTGGGCGGCCAGCAAGACATAAGCTAATAGAGTTAATGATAAAGTCACCGCTACCGCGATCACTAAGATTTTTATTAGTCTGGGCAAAAACCAAACCACCACAATTGATTAGGGGGCTTTATGATAAAATCTTTTTTGAGGCTTCTTTGAGCTCATGTACGTTTTCCCTTATCTTCTCGATTGCATGCGCTACGTCATCTATATCCTCTCTAGATCCTAGTAGGACGTAATGCGGAATCCATAGCCCCTCATAATAGCATGCCCTCTCGGTGGCGGGCAGACTAACTTTAGAATAATCCACGTGTCTAGCATAATGGTGGCATGAAAGTGGGCACCTCTTAAAGTACTCTAGGTAAGCCTCCTTATAGAGAGGCTTAGAGTACCCGACGCTTACAGGTATCCCCTCGGCTTGGAGGGCATTGGCAATAACAGATTTTGGTATGCCGCTAAAGACCTCTGGATCAATCCTAAAAATATATAGGTGATATGGATTCCTTGTTACCCGCTCATCCTCCTTAAGGGTTTTAACACCATCAATTTTCGATAACCTACTGCTCAAGTACTTGGCATTTTCGACCCGCCTCTCCGTCTGCTCATCGAATCTCTCCATCTGGGCAAGGAGGATGGCCGCCTGAAACTCCGTCATCCGGTAATTCGACCCGGGGAGATAATGCTCGTACCATGCTTTATCTGGCAATCTACCACAATTGTGTAGGGACCAAGCCTTAACGTATAGGTCTCCGTCATTCGTTACTATTATGCCACCCTCTCCACTAGTAATGTTCTTGCTTGATTGGAAGCTAAATGCTCCTATATTGCCTATTGCGCCAACCCTCCGCCCTCTCCACTCAGCGCCCCATGCTTGGCATGCATCCTCAACTATATGTAAATCCTCTCTTTTAGCGATGGATATGAGGGAGTCCATGTCGGCTGGCCTACCGCCAATATGGACTGGAATAATAGCCTTAGTCTTATCGGATATCATGGATTCAACGCTCTTCGGATCAATAGTGTAAGTTTCTGGATCTATATCGGCGAAAATCGGGACAGCATTCACGTAGAGGACCGCTATTGCCGTCGCCATGAAGGTATATGCCGGAACTATCACCTCATCCCCGCATCCTATACCGAGAGCTCTAAGCGATATCTCAAGGGCTGCTGTACCATTTACGACTGCAATGCCGTGCTTAGCGTGTTGATAAGCGGCGAAGCGCTCCTCAAACTCCCTCTTCCTTTGGCCGCCAACCCCCCAAAACCCACTCTTGAGAACGCTTAATAGAGCTTCGGCTTCCCTGTCGTCGAAGAACGGCCACCTTGGGAAGGGCTTCTTTCTAACCGGCTCTCCGCCAAGCAGGGCGAGCTTAGCCAACCGCAACACCATCTAAATCTAATATTAGCAGTCTTGAAAAATAAGTTATGAAGGCCCAATCAATTATATTTTATCATGATGGGGGAATTAGAGCATATCGGTTTGGCAAATCTCAGGTCATATTTAAATATCGTTGAGTGAAGTCTTCTTGATGGTCTGCTAGTGGATATGAGTGGGCAAGTCGGGTCCTACTGTGTTAAGGTTCCAAGAAGTCTTGGCGAGAAGGCGATAAAGATACTGAGTAAGCTTGATCTTCTCAATAAGAATCTGAAGATATTAGGCTTAGGCGATTACCTACTGATACCGCTTAAAGGGGAGCCCTCAAGCAATATCTTAGATGAGCTTAGCAGAAATATAGAGAAGCTGGAGATATCTTTTCATGAATTCCCTATACGCGTAAGGGAGCCTAAGAGTGTGCTCGAATACCTCGAAGATAAGCTTCCCCCACACCTTTTAGCCAGCCTACCCAGATCAATAGACTTTATTGGGGATATAGCGATTATGGAGATCCCTGAGGAGCTCAGACCATATAAGCATCTTATAGGCGAAGCGATACTAAAAGTCCATAAGCGTGTTAGATCGGTTCTCGCCAAGTCGAGCGCTGTTGGGGGCGTTTACCGGGTGAGGGAGTATGAGGTTATAGCTGGCTCAGAGAACACAGAGACCATCCATAAGGAGCATGGATGCAAATACTTTTTGGATCCAATAAAGGTTTACTTCTCGCCAAGGTTATCTTATGAGCATTATAGGGTTGCATCCCAAGTCCGCGATAACGAAATAATAATAGATATGTTTGCCGGCATCGGCCCATTCTCAATTTTAATAGCGAAGATGCATAATAATGTAAGAGTTTACTCAATTGACATAAACCCTGCCGCAATAGAATATCTAAAAAGGAATATTCATGTTAATGGAGTTGAGGGCAGGGTTACCCCAATACTGGGTGATGCTAGAGAGATTGTTCGGGAGAGGCTTAGGGACGTTGCCGATAGGGTTATCATGAACCTACCGGAGAGGGCCGCTGAGTTCATTGATGTGGCGTGCATGGCGCTTAAGCCCTCAGGCGGCATGATACACTACTATCAGTTTTCTGAGGCGCCATACGCTATTGAGAAGGCTAGGAGGAGCCTAATTAATGGTGTGGCTTCTGCGGGAAGATCCGTTGAGACGATATTGGCTGAGAGGGTCGTTAAAGAGGTTGCACCTTACAAGTGGCAGATAGTGGTAGACGCAAGGATCCGGTGAAGGGGGTTGAGTATAACTCCGGGATTAATGAAAGAATTGGTGGGATGGGGTTGTTCATCAGCGTTGTAAGGGATGATTCTCTCTGCAGGGACTGCGGCTTCTGCGAGACAGTTAATAAGTGCCTGAACGATCAGTGCGTCGGCTGTCTATCGTGCTATCTTGCATGCCCATATGAGGCAAGGAGGATAGTTAAAGATGAGGGCCATAGAAGAACTATCAGCATTATAGTTGACGGCGTACACTATAGTGTGCCGGAGCGGATAACTATTAAGGAGGCTTTGAGGCTATGCGGCTACGAAATTGGTATATATCCCGATGAGAGCAGGGTGGTTGCTCCATGCCGTACTGGTGGGTGCTGGGCATGTATGGTTATAGCTGATGGGGAGGCTGTTAGGGCGTGCGTCACCGGAGTTAGGGGCAATATAAAGATAAGTACGCTCATCTCTCAGACAACGCCATTAAGGATAATCCATGGGCCTGAGCCGCATACTGTTGGAGGAAAAGCTACACCTTGGTTTGAGGGGAGGGGTGCAAGGTATATTGAGGTTGCGATATGGGCTGCTGGCTGCAACCTTAGGTGTAGGAGCTGCCAAAACTATAGCGTCACATACGATAACTCCTCTAAGGCCATATCTCCCGCCGAGGCCGCCAGGGAGGTAACCTATTATAGGAGAATTTATGGCGTTAATGGCATGGCTATTAGTGGCGGGGAGCCCACATTAAATAAGCGCTGGCTTATAGAGTATTTTAAAGAGCTTAGGAGGCTTAACTCGGATAAGGATGCTAGGTTGCATTTAGATAGCAACGGCACCCTACTAACGCCCTCATATATAGATGATCTTGTGGAGGCAGGGGCGAACAATATCGGAGTCGAGCCCAAGGGGATTCGCTTAGAAACATTCATGAATATAACGGGGATAACTGATAGAAGCCTCGCAGAGCGTTATCTGAAGACAAGCTGGGAGGCCGCAAAATATTTAGTGGACAGATATAGGGATAGGGTCTACATTGGGATAGGCATACCATATAACTCCGCCTTCATGAGATTTGAGGAGCTGGCTGAGATAGGCGATAAGATAGCCTCAATAGACCCCGAGGTCCAGGTATGCGTCCTAGACTACTTCCCAACATTTAGGAGGAGGGAGCTTAGGAGGCCAAGCTATAAGGAGATGCTTAAGGTTAAGGAGATACTTAATGGTGTGGGGCTGAAGTGCGTGATAATTCAGACAGTTTACGGGCATGTTGGCCCTTAATTAATGATGCTTACGGGAGTGAGTGGGATGAAGAATTCTGTGGAGACCGCTGAGAAGCTCATGCTTGAGTTTGCGCATGAGACTGGGCTCACATCAAACCTAAAGCCCAGACGATACCTCTGGACTGACTCCTTTGCAGTATGTAATTTCCTAGAACTGCACCGCAGGAAATATGATGTGAGATACCTTAACTTGGCACTAAAGCTTGTTGATCAGGTTCACCAGGTTCTTGGCAGGCATAGGGAGGACGACCCGAGGAAGGGATGGATAAGCGGGCTTAGCGAGGAGGAAGGCTTAAGACACCCAACCCTAGGGGGACTGAGAATAGGAAAGCCCCTACCGGAGAGAGGGCCGGATGAACCATACGATGAGGTCTTAGAGTGGGAGAGGGATGGGCAATACTATCATTACCTAACGAAGTGGATGCATGCATTGGATAGAGTTAGCGGGGCCACTGGAGACATTAGGTATAAGGTTTGGGCAATAGAATTAGCCAAGACCGCGCACAAAGCCTTCGTCCATATAACCCCCGACGGGCGCAGGCGCATGTACTGGAAAATGAGCATCGATTTATCTAGGCCGCTCGTTCCCTCTATGGGGCTACATGACCCGCTGGATGGGCTGATCACATACGTGGAGGTATCGCTCGACGCCCCGAAAGATCCGAGTCTCAGCCTACATTCGGAGATAAAAGAGCTGGAGGAGATGTGCCTAGAAATGGACTGGACGACTAGCGACGCGCTTGGCGTTGGCGAGCTCCTCTGGTGTGCTTACACGCTCGCCAAAATAATCTCCTGCGGCGGTTATAGGGGAATAGATCTCCTCATAAATATCTTAAATTCAGGTCTCCTAAGCCTTGAGCTCACGCTTGCAACAGGCTTTCTGGAGTTGCCGGCTAGCATGAGATTAGCTTTTAGGGAGGCTGGTCTCTCCATTGGGCTTAAGGCTGCCGAGAGGCTCCTCAGCCTAACTGAGACTAGTGATTTGCTTAGGGGCGAGGGGGAGGTGCTCTCCCTTGCTAGGAGCTTGGTGGGCTATAAGTGGGTTAGTGATAGGATTGAGATCTTCTGGCTGGATCCATTAAATATTAAAAGTAGATCGTGGGTTGAGCATAAGGATATTAATATGGTTATGCTGGCGACGAGCTTAATCCCTGATGGGTTCCTCGGATCCTACTAAAGCTTAACGCATCTCTTAATCTCCTCGAGGGCTTCCTCGGGGCTCTTATAGGTCTTATCTGGTATTGTGCTCAGAATCTCGCTTAGTCTAACTTGCTTATCCGCCTCCATCTCAACGAGCCTCCAGCCAATCCTGTCAATTAAGGTCCTTTTAGCGGCGGGATACTTTGTTGATGATAGCTGGTCCTTGATTGCGTCCATGCCATAGCTCCCCGTCAGCGGTGGGAAGGCACCATTCTCGATGTAGAACTTGAAGCGCCTTGCGTCATCGAACATCGTGAGGTTGTTGAAGAGGACATATACGCCCATCTCCAAGCCATCATACTTCTTAACAATCCCGTAAAGTCTCATCAACTCGTCATTAGTGTACTGATAATAGTAGAGTTTCTCGCCAAGCCCATGGAGCCGGAAGTAGGCTACATTTCCCACGTACGCCGGGGGAAGCCTTAGAGGGTCCGTCACATGGGTTACATTAACCCTGCCCAGCATTTCCCTCAGCAGTCTGAATCCCTCCCCACCCTCCCACGATGGCCCCCGAGTCTCCCAGACCAAAATGAAGTCCTCCCGCTCAACAACTCTGAAGAACTCCTCCGCATCCCCGATGCTCCCTATCGTGAGTGATGCCGGCGTCTGTATGAGTATTATTTTGGCTTGCAGTATGCGGCATATCTGCTTAACCCTTTCAAACGGGTCCCTTGCCTGTTCAATCTTAAGCCTATACTTATGGCTTATGTCCTGATGAGCCTTAACGGTGAACTCGAACCTCTCCGGAGCCTTTTTCCTCCATCCCTCAACAGTTTTTTGAGCCGGATACCTGTAAAATGTGGCATTCATCTCAACGAGGCTGAAGGCTTCATAATACTTTGGCTGGGAGACTGGGAAGCCGCAGCAGCCAACCTTAATCATGCCTGGATCCCAACAAAATCCTTTAGTGAAAAGGATTAAAAAGGATAATTAAATGAAAAATGTATATTTAAGGAGCCTGTATCCAGCGGTCATACACTCTTATTTTTATAAAAATGTAATATTATTCTCCTCTTTTCTCTGGAGGTTTTATGGTGGTCGCCATGATCATCCCCACCACCGATAACATGGCAACTATTGGGAAGACAGCGATGTATGATCCGAGGATATCTTTTGTTTGCCCGGCTATTATGTTTCCTACAAGGGCTCCGGCCCCATATGCTGTGAAGACAAGCCCATAGTTTCGCGTGTAGTCTTTTGTTCCGAAGAGGGTGGCTGTTGCGGCAGGGGCTATTGCGAGCCATCCTCCTAAGTTTAGCCATAAAACCGTGAATGTAAATATGTAAGCTGGGATAGAGCTTTGGAATACGTATATTGCTAGGGATGCTATGATGATTAACGTGAATGAGATTATTGCCGTTTTTTTCGGGGAGAGTTTGTCGGTGAGCCATCCGAAGAGTGGACGGCCGAGGCCATTGCATAGCGCGAATGGTATTATTAGAGCCGTGAGCATCGATGATATTTTCTCACCGCTTAGGCCGGCTTTTGCAGCTACTTCTAGACCAACCTGCTTCGATATCCCAATGGCCATTAAGCCAGCCAGGGTTCCAATCATGTAGCATGCCCAGAGGGCGTAGAATGTGCCCGTCTTCACAATCTCCTCCCTGCTTAAATCTAAGACCGCAGCCTTTTGCCTTGATGGGCTCCATTTAGATGGGGTCCAGCCGCTCGGCGGAAAACTCAGAAAAACGGCTGAGAGAGCCATGAGAGCTAGGAATATAAGGCTTAGGGCCCTTAGCATCGCCTGCGCCCCCAGGATTGCTACGAGATAATCTATTAGCGGTCCAATTATGGCTGCTGAGAGGCCGAAGCCGAGAACCGTTAAGCCTACCGCTAAACCCCTCTTATCCGGAAACCACCTTGCCGAGACAACGATGGGGCAGTTATAAGCGATGCCAACCCCTAAGCCGCCAATTACGCCGTATAGGAAAACCAGCATGAGCGGTGACTCCGCAAGTGATGCCGAAAACCATGCTAGGCTCACTAGGATTGCGCCTAGAAACGCTATTTTCCTTGGGCCGTATCTCTCCATATATTTGCCTACAAGTGGCATTGTGAGCGCGAATAGAAATAAAAATGTTAGGTAGGGAAGCTGCATTTCAGTTGATGAGACTTTAAGGCCATAGCCCTCAAAAATTTTTTCAAGGTGAACTCTGATAATACTATAGGCATATACTGCGCCGAGACATAACATAATAATTAATCCAAATACGACGAAAATCCATCTGCCTGACTCAGCCCTTAAACCAAGAACCCTCAGCTGTGTCTCAGACATGCTCTATTCCCAGCCTGAAGTGAATTAGACAGCTTTAACAATATTGCCTATAAAGTTTACTGAGAGGAGACCAATCTCTTTTAAGGTTTATCTTAAGTTTCCTCTCTAAGCCTTGGTCCCCTGCCCTTAACAAGGTATGGTAGATTGGTTGTCCTAAATACCACGATTTTATCCTCGAATCTATTAAGGTATGATAGGAGGAGCTTCTTACCCAGCTTCGTTAGCACGAAAACCGGTATAGTTATGCCAAGCTGCATTAACGCCCTCGGTCCAACGACCTCGCGTATTATCTTTGATGCGCTTGCGCACACAACATCTGCCCCTGAAGATATTATCTCAGCATCTTCTCTGGAAACGCATGTATTGCATACCGAGAATATGGCAACTTCCAGCATCCTCTCCCTCCCTATGCGGCGTATCTCTTCTATTGATCTTGAATTAAAGCCTGTAACTGTGACGGCTATACGCCTATAGCCCATATCAGCAGCCTTTAAAACGCCTTCTTCCTGGCTTATCCTAGCATTCTCCCTATCTAAAATTATTCCTCCCTTGCCCTCAATATATTCTATTATGCTTTTCACCGGGCTTGTTCTGATTATACCAGTTAATCTGGCCCCGATCTCTTGAATCAACTTCGGGTTTGCTGTTATAACTGTTCCAGCTCCCTCGCAGACGGTTATCCCGCATTCTATAAGACCATCCTCCATACATGTAGATATGATTTCTGAACTACCATATGGAACAACCATGGAGGGATCAAATATTCTATGCTCACAGCAGAAGCCGAAGCCTTTAACTTTCGTCTCAACGATCTGCTTAACTGTCTCTGCATTGATCTCGTGAACCCCATAAAGGAGCTCTATAAGCGGGCAATATTTTACCCTCGGCTCTGAGAGAACCTTTATTCCGTTCCTACTAACTAGAACTCTAGCCCCACAGCAGTAGAATTCGTGCTCGCCCGCGACTTCACCTGAAACCATTTAATTCTATGCCTCCTCAATTATTACGCTCTGGTTATCTCTCTTATTTACTCTTATTATGTGATCCGCCTTCTCCGCGAATGCCTCACTATGCGACACGGCTATAATCTGTTCAATACTCTTCAAACACGAAAGCATTTCAGATAACCTCTCTATGGACCCATCCTCCCTACCAAGGCTCTCGGTTGGCTCATCAAGCAAAAGTATGCTAAGGCTCCTTCCAGACCTGAAGTGCATTATAAGCTGGCCTATACCAAGCCTATATGCGATGGCGAGGAACGTTCTCTCGCCCCCAGAGAGATTCTGCGCGCCCCTCTCATACCCTCCTTCATTTTCAATTATCGGCGTATAGTTCTCGTCTATTTTAACCAGAAAAGAAGCCTTCTCCGGCTCAATGAGCTCATCAAGAACCTGTTGCACAATTCTTTCAAGATACTTTACGAAGTCCCCTCTGATCTTCGGTTGTATACTTCTATATGCTTGCCTAGTCTCCTCGATGAAGACTAAGATCTTCTTAACTTTCTCTAAACGCTCCATCTTCTTCTGAGCCACATCCAGACGCCACTTAAGGTTATTTAGCCTGCCGATTACCTCGTTTCTTTGAGCTTCAAGCGCCTCGATTTTATATTTTAACTTCGAGCATAGCTCAAAAGCCTCGTTATATCGTCTTTGAGCTTCCTCAAGCTTTGTATAATCGAACATCGATGTCATGGATAATATTTCCTCCAATTGCCTTCTCGCGCCCTCAATCTCCATCTCCTTAGCCCTCATCTCCTCAACAATTTTATCAAGTATTCTCTTTTCATCTTCAACCTGCCTAATAATTTCCTCTTTCTTTGGAATTATAGTTTGCAAGCTGGAGAAGATCGTGAATAAAGTGCTTCTTAGCTGCTCCATCTCCTTAATATTCTTCTCTAGTTCGGTAAGCCGCAGCCTATAATTAGATATCTCCTCATAAAAGCGCTTCATTAAAGCATCTTTGTATTCTGGTGAGAGGGTCTGGAGGCAGAGTGGGCATCTATTCTCCATTGCAAGATTTGATAGACGTTGACTCACCTTCTTAATCTCGCCTCTAACACTCTCCTCATCCCCACGCATACTTGATATTTGCTCTATAACACTGTTAATATATGCCTGAACCTTTTGGAGTGATATATCCGCCTGCAAACCAAGATCTGCGAGTCTCCTTCTAAGAACCTCCTCTTGGCCACATAGGGTTTCTAAGCGCCCCTCAAGTTCACTTGTCTTTCGCTTTTTATCCCTGGCTTCGTTGGCGAGTCTGGCATAAATATTTTCGAGACTATTAATCTTAGATTTAAGCTCGTTTTCTTTCGCCTTCAGCTCCTCGCTTTTTCTGCGCAGCTCCATTAGCTCCTCAAGCTTGGCTGAAGCCTCCTTAAGTCTAGTCTCAGCTTCAAGAAGCTTTCTTTTAGCTTCCTCTATCTCTCCCTCCCTGAGTGAGAGTTCTTTAACAGCTTCATCGTACATCTCTCTAATCTCTTTAGCACTTACGATATCTGGATCTCTGCGGAGATTCTCTAGCTCGCTCTCATACCACTTTTGAGTCGACCTAAGATTAGCCCAAGAAACCTCATAATCAGATATCCCAAACAGTTGATCGAGGACCTTTTGTCTATCAGAGGGAGCCATGTCCAATATTTCTTTCAGTCTCTCCTGCCTAATCCAGATAATGTTCCTAAAAATCTCCTTATCCACACCAGTAATTAGCTTCAACTGCTCTGCCACAGCCTCGCTCTTAATCTCGGCAATAAGCCTATTCCCCTCAAAGAGCTTCAGTTGCTCTGGATCATGACTTATGCGGTCCCCGCGCCTCTTAAGCCCCCTCCAAATGGTGTATTCCTTGCCGCCCTCAATAAACTTCAGTACGACCCTCCCTGAATCCACCCCTTCCCGAAGAAGATACTCGTAGCTTCTGCCGAGGGGGTCGCCGAAGAGGGCGAAGTCTATGGCATATAATATACTGGTTTTCCCCGCGCCAAGCCCCCCGACAAGACAATTAAATCCATTAGAAAATTTTACAGTAGTCTTAACATGTGATCTAATATTCTCCATTGTGACGCTCTCTATCCTCATCTAAATAAGTCCTCCAGTATCTTCCTAACCTTACTCTCATCGTCCTTAACAAGATATTGAATTAGGTCTATGGCTACGCGAGCTCTCCTCTCTGCCTCCTCGCGGCTATAATTGCGCTGCATGAAAAATTGTAGTAGGTACTCGTAGGATTTGGCTTTCAGATCCTTCATATCGCTACTAAAGATGTCCCGCATAGTCTCCTCTGAGAACTCAGCTTCCCTTAAAAGTACAACCGGGTGAACTATGAGAGCCTTTTCGGCAGCGCTCCTAATTTTAGATAGGTTGATCTCCCTCCTTGATGCGCCGGCCGGCAGAATACCATTTAATACAGGAACTATGACTACCCCCTCCTCATCCGCCTCTCTAATAGCCTTTATAACCGTCTCCACAATCTCACTAGGATGAAGCCCACTATAGTCTTCTTCCATAACCTTAAATTTACGCATCCTCTCAAGCTTCACATAGCTTATGTTGAGCCCCACGTCTCCGCTAACCTCAACATAATAAAAGCCCTTATTGAAGGCGGCATCCTCATAACTAACATTTTCCGTTGAGCCGCTATAAGCCACTATCCCGCCCCTAAAACTAAAGCGGAGGGGGGCATGTATATGCCCGCCAGCATAATAGTTGAAGCCGTCCGGGATCAAGTTCGGGTTTGCGTCTGCCGCCGCCCTTGGGAAGACGCTACTTATCTCCGGCGTATTCAGAGCCATGTGAAAGACAAATATATTAAACTTATCTTTACGCGGCGTAGGCCTCTTAAGTTCGTAGAAGGCAGGTACCCCCTCCTCAAATCTCTCTCTGGTCCTAAAGTTCGGTATGCCATAAACGTAGCAGTAATCGTTTTCCCAGCATGCACCATCATGTCTCGGAAGATAGTATATTAAGCCAGCGCTGTCAAGGGGGTTAAGTATTGTTCCGGTCACGACGTTCGGCGCATGGTCATGTGATCCATCAACGACAAGGATTGGAATATTAGCCTCCTTTAACCTCCTAAAGTTCCTAATAGCCCTCTCTAAAGTTATGTTTGAGGGTCTAGCGTGATGAAATAAATCTCCAGCGATAATCATAAAGCTGGGCTTGAGCTCCAAAGTTTTCTCAACAACCTCTGAGAAAGCGTTGTCAAAGTCGTCGCGCCTCTCGCTAAGATTATATTGTTCATACCCAAGATGTATATCAGCGACGTGGACGAAGCTGAACCCGCTCAAACCTAACTGGCACCCAATATTTTCATAAAGCACTCAGCCCTAATTAAGTTTAGATTGATTAGAACAAGGCTGCCAAAGACCTTTCCTTCTAAAAAGGAGACGCCCAAAAACCACTTTTAAGAAAAATTCTTAAGTTGCCTGAAACAAAATTTTATTTATGCCAGTAGTTCATGTATATGTATGGAAGGGTTTTTCCAGCGAGGCAAAGAAGAAGGTTATTGCTGGGATAACCAAAGTTTTTGCTGACCTAGGCGTGCCCGCGGAGGCTGTAGAGGTTCTAATACACGATGTTCCAAAAGAGGATTGGGGCGTAGGTGGGGAGAGAGCCAGCGAGAAACTCAAGCATGTTCAGCCACCATGAAACAAACATAGCCCATAATGGTCGGTGTTTAAATGTCTAGTATTAGGAGGGGCTGGTGCGGCCCCTGCCACATTAGATGCGGCCTTCTCGTCTATTTTGAGGGTGATAGGGCCGTTAAGGTTACAGGTGATCCGAGCCACCCAGTAAATAGGGGGGCTATTTGCGGTAGGGGTCTATTGATTCTAGAGCACCTGTATCACCCAGATAGAATTAATTTCCCCTTGAAGAGGGTTGGGGAAAGGGGTAGGGGGAGATGGAAAAGAATAGAGTGGGATGAGGCGCTGGACGAGATCGCCTCGAAGATCAGGGATATTAAGGCCAGGTATGGAGCTGAGGCGATCGCTTTCTGCGGCGGCACCTATAGAACTTATTCATGGGCTGCTAGAAGATTCTTTAACCTGCTCGGCTCCCCAAACCTAACTGGGCCGGGCGCAATATGTCATTGCCCGAGCGACTCATTAGAGTCTATTACGTATGGATCTATGGCGCATAGCGATCTACGGAACGCTAATTGCATTGTGTTATGGGGCCATGCTCCATCTGAGTCTTATCCTATCCCAGAGTGGGCTGAGCTCGTGGAGGCTAAGAAGAGGGGTGCAAAGATAATTGTTGTTGATCCTAGACTCACTAAGGAGGCGCAAATGGCCGATTTATGGCTCCAGGTTAGATCTGGATCTGACGCTGCATTGATGATCGGCTGGATTAAGACGATTATTGAGGAAGAATTATATGATAGAGAATTTGTTGAGAAGTGGACGGTAGGTTTTGATAAGCTCAGAGAGCATGTTAAGAGCTTCTCGCTCGATGAGATCTCGAAGGTGACGTGGGTCTCAAAAGATAAGATTGTTGAGGGTGCAAGAATGTATGCGATTACGAAGCCCGCTGCCTTGACATGGGGTTTAGGTTGCGATAAGCAGGGGGTTAACCTTGCGAATACTGTGAGGGCTAGGGCTATATTGAGGGCAATAACCGGAAACATTGATGTTAAAGGGGGTGATTTAATTGGCCTACCAAACCCGCTCTTCGGAGACTTCATCTCAGACGTTGAGATGGAGCTTAACGAGAAGCTACCCACAGAGTGTAGGAGAAAGCAGCTTGGCGGGGATAAATATAGAGCGTTTAGCTACATGTCCTGGGAGCTTATAAGGGAATCCATTAAAAGAGTGCCTAAAAAATATATGAAGCCTCCGACAGCCCATAGAACCGCTCAGGCGAACTCAAGGGCTATATGGGAGGCTATAATAAGTGGGCGACCATATCCGGTTAAAGCGATGATCGTTCAGGCGGGAAACCCACTTCTCTCTTTGGCAAACACTAAACTAGTTTATGAGGCTTTAAAGAGACTTGAGCTTCTAGTTGTAATGGATTACTATATGACTCCAACCGCTGAGCTGGCAGACTATGTACTTCCAGCAGCCTCGACGCTGGAGAGAAGCGATATTGCCATGAGGGGTCCTAGAATATATGCTTGCCCGAAAGCCATGGACCCGCTTTATGAAAGAAAAGATGACTATTATTTGTGGCGTGAACTCGGCTTAAGGTTGGATCAGGACGAGTACTGGTCGTGGAAGACTATTGAGGAGGCATGCGACCACAGACTTAAACCACTTAATATAACGTTCAGGGAGCTCGTGGAAAGGTACGAGATATTTGCGCCCCCCGAATACAGAAAATATGAAAAATATGGTTTTGGAACCCCCTCAGGTAAGGTTGAGATATACTCTTCAATCTTGGAAAAGCTTGGCTATGATCCGCTACCAAGATATATTGAGCCCCCTGAGAGCCCAATAAGCTCCCCAGAAATAGCTAAAGAGTATCCGTTCATCTTAATTACTGGGGGGAGGTTCATGCCGATGTATCATTCTGAGCTTAGGCAAATACGCCCGGCAAGAGAGAAGGTTCCAGATCCAATAGTTAGCATAAATGCCGAGACTGCGAGAAGGCTAGGTATATTTAATGGAGACTGGGTTTGGATTGAGACACGCTTTGGCAGAATTAAGCAGAGGGCTAGACTTACAAATGAAGTCCATCCGAATATGGTTCACGTTCAGCATGGATGGTGGTATCCCGAGATGAGCGGAGAAGATCCCATCCTCCATGGGGTGTTTATATCAAATGCTAACGTCCTATGCCCAGACGACCCAGAATACTGCAGTAAAGAGATTGGAGGATGGCCGCTCACAGCCATACAGTGCGCGGTATATAAGTGCTAGGGGTATAGGATACCACAATAATAATGATGGAAGATTTATGAGAAAGCTACCGCAAAACAGTAGGGGACTAATAAACTAAAATTTTTATAAGCGCTTATGAAACAACTTTATTTTATGCCGGTGGTTCATGTTTACGCTTTGAAAGGATACTCCAGTGAGGCGAAGAAGAGGGTTATTGCTGGGATAACTAGAGTTTTCGTCGAGCTTGGTTTACCCGCCGAAGCTGTGCATGTTCTCATACATGAGGTCCCGAGAGAAGATTGGGGGATGGGCGGCGAACTGGCTAGCGAGAAGCTTAAGCACATCCAACTGCCATAAAAATCATCAAAACAAGATCACGCTAACATAATAGCGTCCATACGCATGCTTAGCTTAGTCTAGAAAATAAAGAGCCTTTTTCTGATGAATTTTAATGGGCTCATCTAATTCTTTTAGTAGTGAGTCTGTAAAATAGCCTTAAATGGAAGTTTATTCATTATTCTTCCGAGAGGGCAGCGATGCTGATCTCGGAGATAATATTAGAAAACTTTATGTCATATGAGTATGCTAGGATACCCCTTAAGCCGGGTGTCAACGTTATTTGCGGGCCTAATGGCGCTGGTAAGTCGTCAATCATGCTGGGGGTGTCTGTCGCTCTAGGTCAATCTTATACCGAGCGCTCTAAGAAGCTCTGCGACCTAATAAGGTGGGGGAAGGATGTTGGGCGTGTAACACTAGTATTAAATAACTCTAAGGTTAAAGGTAAGCGCCCTGTCCCAAGAATCAATAAGGATCAGATTTACTTGACGAGGGTTTTAAGGCGTGATGGTAAATACTGGTTTGAGATCGACAATGCCGCGGCGAGTAAGGCGGAGGTATTAAGGCTTCTATCGCACTTTAAGGTTGACCCTGAAAACATGCTGATAATAATGCACCAGGACATGATCGAACAGTTTATTCTACTCTCACCGCAAGAGAAGCTTAGTCTCGTCGAATCGGCTGTCGGTTTAGAGACATACCGCAGAAACGTTCTTGAGGCTCAGAGTAAGCTAAGCCACATAGTGAGCCAAGAAGAGTCTCTTAAAAAGATGCTCGAGTCCGTTGAACAGACCCTTAACTATTGGCGTGAGCAATATGATCGATATCAAGAGAAGAAGCAGCTTATCCTGAAGAAACGCTTTTTAGAACGCGAGTTAGCCTGGGCTGAGGTCATTAGAAAGGAAGATGGGGCTGAAAGACTGCGG
Source organism: Bathyarchaeia archaeon (assembly GCA_038817885.1). Taxonomy (GTDB): domain Archaea; phylum Thermoproteota; class Bathyarchaeia; order Bathyarchaeales; family DTEX01; genus DTEX01. The sequence goes on from JAWAZE010000002.1 coordinate 46,580, forward strand.
AGGGATCTTGAGGCTAAAAGGATGGAAATAAACACTCTTGAATCCACCATAAAAGAATTAGAAGATAGGGCAGCCTCACTTAAGGGAGAGGTCGCAGATCTTAAGAGGAAGAGGCAAAATCTTTTGGAGGAGATAATCTCCCTTGAGAGGGAGAGAGCCAAATATAGGGCCGACATATTGAGAAGCGGTGAGATGCTGAGCGGCCTAGAAAAATTCCTTGTTGATGGGGAGAGGAGCTTCATAAACCTCATAAAAAATCTTCAAGGAATTGATGTGAACCCGAACCCCGATTCAACACATGTTGTGGAGATGAATCCCGTAAAGGCTGTGGAGGACCTTAAAAACTGGTTTTCTGAGCTCAAATCTAAAATCGGCGAGATGAGGGACATAGCTGAGATAAATGATATAAAACTTGCCGATGTTGAGGTTAAGCTCCTAGACCTGAAGGATGAGATGCGTAGAATTGAGGGGAGGATTGATGAGTTAACTGATGCGCTTATTGATAACAGAGTTAACTCAGCCATCACCAACTATAGAAGAGACAGATTACTGAGCGAGATAGAGATTTTAAACAAGAATCTAGATCTCTTGCTCTCCGATCTTAATGAAGCCATTAAGAGGGCGGAGGAGAAGGGTGCGCGCATAGCTACCACACGAAGCCCAAGCACGATCCTAGAAGAGATTAGGGTTATAGATGGGCGGTTGTCGATGATGACGGATATTTCAGAGGATGTTGAGAGAATGTACGAATCTTACTCTAAACTCTACTTTGAGCTGAAGGAGAAGGCTAGAATTGCCGCCGAGAATAGAGAAAAGACTCTGGAGGAGATTAGGGTTCGTATGGAGAACTGGAAGAAAGTTATCAAGGACCTATTGGAGAGCGTTAACAATGAGTATCAAAATATTCTTTCCACGATTTCTGGCTCAGGCTTTATCCGCCTAACCAATATAGATCATATTGAGGAGACTGGCATAGAAATTCATGTGGGGTTTAAGGGCTCACAGCCAACACCATTAAACATTTATTCACAGAGCGGCGGTGAGAGGAGCGCGGCTACAATGGCCTTTCTACTCGCCCTCCAAAAGCACATAAAATCCCCCTTCAGGGCTATAGATGAATATGATGTGCATATGGATCCGAGGAACCGAGAGGCGTTCGCTAACCTCCTTGTGTCAATAGTCGGGAATGAGGGCTCACAGTACCTTATAATAACACCTAACCAGGTCTTCTTTAAAGAAAAAGGTGTTCATGTTATAGTAGTCCAGAACGTTGAGGGTAAATCACTTATAAGGGAGGTTGCCCAGTGACGGTGACATCACAAGGTGGCGAGGGATCTAAGAGAAGTCTCAGGTCTGCCCGTGAGGATCTCCTTCGAATAATTAACTTATGTAGGTCTGTTGAGCTTAAGGGTTTAGATCCATATCTCGTTGATGTTGATGATCTCATCAAAGTGATTAGAGAGCACCTTCCCATCTGGAAAGATTCTGAAGATTTATGCTTGGATGCTGAAGCCCTAAACCAAATAGCATCAGTGGTTAAAATGCAGAGTGAGTGGGTTAAGAAGAGAGCTACAAGACTTTATCGGGATCCCTTCCTAATAGAGGAGAAGATCCGAAGTCTACCAGTAGATAAGATGGCTGAGATACTTCTTGAGGTATGGCGTCCCATAATTGAGCTCGAACAGCTCACAACAAAAAGCTTCTATGGAGCATTAAAGTATTGGAGCATTCTCCTACCTCTAAACGAGAGGTGGAAGAGAACTGATTATATTAAGGCTGACTTACAGATGATGCGGATGGAGGAGGCAATTAGGGAAGGGGTTCTATCAGGCGAGTCGTTCACAACGGATTTAGGGAGGATGTGGATTGAGCTAAGGAACCTTTCCTCAAAATGTGGGAGGGTTCGGTACTGGGACTTTATTGGCTCAGACACTTATGAGGAGACTATCAAAAGAGCTTATCTGACCAGCTTCCTCATAACCTATGGCTACGCTAGGCTTGAAATAGACTTTCTTGAAGACGAAATATTCATACTGCCCAATGAGAAGCCCACCCCACCCTCTGAGGGAGAAGTTATATCCTTCCCGATAACTATAAGTTTCGAAGAGTGGAGGAGATGGAGAGAGGGGCGAGAAGCCGGGAGAGAAAAGCATATTATACTGCAAGAATGAGGAAGGCTGCACAGCTACTCTTCTATAAAAGACACTCTATTCCAGGCGCGAAAGGTTGGGAACTTAAAAAGAAGGTAGGCTCAGATTACCCGAGACTCATAAACCTCTTAAACGAGTACCTTGTAAAGATAGGGCTCACAATTAAAACTGTCTTTGAGGGGGAGACTAATCCGCCAGAGAACCCCTCAATTGAGCAGTATGATGGGGCAAGGTTCTATGTCACTTTAAAAGATGAGGTAAATGTTGAAGATGCTAAGATGATGGGATGGCGTATAGATGACCTAGCGGCGCTGTGTGCTTCAATAGCATTTATAATCTCTAGAGGCGGGAAGGTTCCGAGAAAAGAACTTGAAGATTTATTAAGAGCTAAGGTTCCGGAGTGGCGTGTTGAGACAAGCATCAACAGGTTTACGAGGGCGGGCTATTTAATTGAGGATGAGAGCGGAATGATGTATATAGGCTGGAGAACAAGGGCCGAAGTCGACCAAAAGAGATTAATAGACCTATTACTCGAAGCCGAAAGCAAATAAACCCAAAAATATTTTCTATTCCTCAAGATGAGTAACCCTGAAAGAGATATACTACAACTACATTACTATGCTAGGTGCCCTTAACCATTAAAGCTCACTTATGCGTAGGCTTTTGCTTAAGAATTTAATTTGCGCTTAACGAAACCTTTATATATTTTGAGTAAATAAAAAAGGCTTAATAATTTAAATCCGTTATGAATTATTGGTTAGGGTGACGTTGCGAATAATTATAGAGATCAGTAGAAAAAGTTCATTTTACTAGTCATATACCTTATTTTTATGGGGTCTTTATAATTAATTTAATTGATTTAAATCTTCTATCAAGCGGCTGGTTTCATATTTTTCTAATATTACTATGCCTTTATCCTTTAATCGGCATTCTGCTCATTTCAAAATTGAGATATTGGGATTTAGCATTAGCTCTCGGTTTGCTTATCACTTTAATGAATGACATGTTTTTTGCCCCCGTGGGCAATCTCCTCTCAGTCTCTAATTACGATTTGCTGGAGTGGTATATGCGACAGTTTGGGTTTCAGGGCCTAAAAGAGTTTTGGACATTTCAAGGCGGAATAATAACCTTTAAAGTAACAAGTATCGCAATAGGTCTAAGCGTATATGCGCGGCTAATTGTCATAATATACCTCCTGGCCAGACACCAAAAATCGCGCAAAAAGAGACTCCCCTCTAAAGAAGAGAGATAGAGATCTCGTTAAAATCTAAGATTCCAGATTAGCATATGAAGGTGTTTTCATAGGCTGGTTTCAAAAAAAAGAGGAGGAGTGTTATTTAAAGGATTATTTTTAGTCTACATTAGTCTATCCAATAGATAGTAAAAGGCTGTTGAGAATGTCTCTATTAAAAGCACGGCAACAATTGACCCGGAGAGTTCACCGGTGAAAATGTATGTTATTATTAGGGCAACGGGATCCACAACTAAGCGGTATATTACCGTCTTCTTTATACTCGTCCTCCGAGGGCGAGAAATTGGCTGGGCATCCCACCGCACCTGCCAGGTATAAACAGGCATAAAGATGAAGCATGAACCGATATTTAAGCATTCTCCACGAGATTATCACGCAAAATTTCGCCGAGAACCTCTCCAGAAATCGTTCAGCTATAAACCTGACTTAATTCTTTGGCTTCATAATGTGGTGGATACATATATTATTAACCTCCTCATATTTTAAGAATATTTAGGTGCTTGGATGTGAGATAAGATGAGTGTTGTACGTTTTAGTGTTTCGCTCCCTCCATCTGTCGTTAAAGAGTTTGATAACGTTTGGAGAAGTATGGGTTATGAGAGCCGTTCTAAGGCCATTCATGACGCTATCCGAACTTTTATAAGTGAGTTTAAGTGGACATCTGCGGAGAGTGAGCATGTAGCCGGGGCCATCCTCGTCCTATATTATTTAGACAAACCAGACCTCCTAGAGAAGGTTATGAACATACAACATAAGTTTAGGGATATTATATCCTCGACAACACATATACATTTGGAGGAAGATAAATGCCTAGAAATAATCGCTGTTAATGGGAAAGTCGACGAAATAAGAAGGCTGGCGGAAGAGCTAACCGCTAAAAAGGGAGTTAAGCAGGTTAAAGTTGCTGTGGTAGCGCCCTAGCGCCGGATTATCTGTCATCAAGGCGCTGTTCCTTTACCAACATTATTCTTCATGAATGTATGTTTAAATACGACTAATCGTAATTATTTTTTAGATTAATCAAAATGAGGAAAAATGTCTTGGAAATGGAAGTGTCAAATACTGTAGAAGAGTACCTTGAAGCGATTTATAGGCTTCAGAAGCGTTATAATGTTGCCAGGACAAGTAATTTAGTAGACATTCTAAAAGTTTCCCCTGGAACAATAACAAATACGATTGAGAAACTTGAGAGAAGCCTTCTTGTTGTTCACGAGCCATACAAGGGTGTGCAGTTGACCGAGAAGGGGCTGAAAATAGCTTTAAGCGTGATTAGGAGGCATAGGCTCCTAGAGAGACTTTTAGTTGACATTTTAGGGATTGAATGGCATAAAGTTCATGATATCGCCTGTAATCTCGAGCATTGGATAAATGGGCGGGTTGCTAAAAGAATTGAACTTATCTTAGGTTGCCCAAAGACTTGTCCCCATGGGAATCCTATTCCTACAGAAGATGGCGAAATTCCTGAGGAAGATGATCGCTTCCTACTTTCAGAAATGGGTATTTGCGAGAAAGGGGTTGTCCTGAGGATACTTGAGGAAGAAAGCACCCTTCTAAGATATCTTGAGGGTATTAAAATAAAACCGGAGAGCGTTGTCGAAGTTATTGAGAGGAGTCCATTGAATGATTTAATGACAATTAGGGTTAATGGAAAGGTTCAAGCGCTGAGCCATGAGGTTGCCTCCCTTATAACTGTTAGAAAGATTTAGCGGATTTAGGGGGATTTACGTGGAAGTCCCGCTGACTGAGTTAAAGGAGGGTGAAACGGGAACAATAACGGCGATAAAAATTGGTTTCGGCCATGGGAGGTGCTGGAGACATGGTGTTAGGAATAGACTCGCAGATATGGGACTAACTCCGGGAACAAAAATTACGGTTGTTAGGTCAGCTCCACTTAACGGTCCAATTGAGGTTTACGTCAGAGGCTATAAGCTCGCTATTGGCAGAGAGGTTGCCAAGAGAATCTTCGTAGAGGTTCAGAGATGAATGAGAAAAGTGATTAGAATCGCGTTAGCGGGAAACGCGAATGTTGGAAAATCTGTAATATTTAATCAGTTAACTGGGCTTCATCAGCACGTTGGCAACTGGCCTGGAAAAACTGTTGAAAGAGCTGATGGAACCCTCCATTTTAAGGGTTATACGATCGATATAATTGATTTACCAGGCATATATTCACTGTCAACTTTCTCACTTGAAGAGCTGATCTCTAGAGAATATATAGTTGATGAGAAGCCGGATGTTGTGATAAATGTTGTTGATGCATCTATTCTGGAGAGAAACCTTTTCTTCACGCTCCAGCTAATGGAGCTTGAGACACCATTAATTATAGCCCTCAACCAAATAGATGTCGCTGAGAGGAAGGGGATAAAGATAGACTATAAGAGACTTGAGGAGATGCTGGGGGTACCAGTCGTTCCAATGGTTGCCATTAGAGGCAAAGGTATACATGAACTGCTATGTAGTATAATCGAGGGCTTCGAAGGGAGCTTTAGGAAACCATCTCCCATAAGATATGGTAGCGAGATTGAAGCAAGAATACAAAAGTTAGAGGAGATTTTAAGGAGCGCCGGCTTAAAGTATCCGCTCAGATGGACTGCCATAAAGCTTCTTGAAGGCGATGAAGAGGTTATAAAAGAGGTTAGGGCGGTAAGACCCGAGGCTCTAACGCTATCTGAGAAATTGGCTAGGGAAATAGAGGAGATACATGGTCACCCCTGCCCGACAGTTATTGCATCAGAGCGATATGAGGCTGCTGGCAAAATTGCTAGAGAAGTTCAACGGATTCTTCCAACAATAAGGATCCCATTAAGTGACAGAATAGACCACTTAACAACACACAAAGTTTATGGTTATATTATAATGGTTGGGGCGCTCTTAGTGATTTTCTACACGATTTTCAACCTCGGCAGCCTCCTCTCAGAATACCTTACTAACATGTTTTATGGTTATAAGATGCTCCTCGAAACGATTTTTGGGTCGGGATTATTAAAGGATCTGGCTTGGGGCGGACTTTTGGAGGGGATTATAGCAACGATAACCATAGCATTACCATACATAATCCCATTCTACATAATACTCTACACCCTAGAGGACTCCGGTTATCTTACCAGAATAGCCTTTTTAATGGACATATTCATGCATAAAATTGGATTGCATGGCAAAACCTTTATCCCCCTGATGCTCAGCTACGGATGCAATGTTCCGGCATGCTTGGGCTGCAGAATAATGGAGACTGAGAGGGAGAGGCTTATAGCGGGCTTCGTGGTTACACTGATTCCGTGCGCAGCCCGCACTGTCGTAATACTCGGGCTTGTTGGAAGATACCTTGGGATAAGTTGGGCTCTATCTCTATATGTGATAGATTTAGCCGTAGTATTCCTCCTAGGCAGGGTGGCTTTTAAGGTTCTCCCAGGGGAAGCGATGGCGCTTATAATGGAGATGCCGGAGTATAGAGTGCCGCATTTAAAAACGATTGTTAAACAGACGTGGTTTAGGCTCAAAGAGTTCTTAGAGATAGCCTTGCCTGTGATAATTGTCAGCAACCTAATAATTAAGGTGATAGAGTCTTTAGGCGCATTATCCATCCTCTCAAGGACGATGAGTCCAATAACTGTAATTTGGCTTGGATTGCCTGAGATAACCGGCGTACTGCTGATATTTGGCGTCTTGAGAAAGGAGCTTACCTTAGTACTACTCGCGGCTCTGCTCGGCACAGAAAAAATTCACGAATATTTTACACCGCTCCAAATGTTTACATTCTCGCTGGTAATGATGCTTTATGTGCCTTGCGTCGCAACAATAGCTGCATGTATCAAAGAGTTCGGTTGGAAGAAGGCGATAATAATAGCGGTTGTTGAGATCCTCTTCGCAATCCTTGTAGGAGGTTTAGTCTCTAGGATACTTGCGGCACTAAATATACTCAAATGAGGATCATTAAAAAGAGACTAATAAATCTTAATCCTCAGAAATATTTATGCTGGTGGGATAAATCCGATGGGGAAGTTAGGAAGTGATGTAAGGCTCTTGTTAAGGATCTCAGGGAGAAGAGATATAACGTTAAGCAGATATCTGAGAGCCTAAATGTGCCGCTGAAGATTGTTTATAGATGGCTTGCTGAATTATAGGGCGTCTCTAGATTATCTTAGGTACTGTTTTCCGCGCGGTTAGCGCCCATATTCTACATGTTCCCTCTATGCCAACCATGCATGATCCAACAGGCTTTTGCGGCGTGCAAGCCTTCATGAATAGTGGGCACTCTGTGGGCACAATCTTTCCTATTATAACTAGGTGGCATTGGCATCCCGGCGGAATATCCCTTCCCCCCTTGACTCTAATATCATATTTCTCGTGAGCATCATACTCCATGTATTCTTCATTAAGAGCTAACGCTGAGTTCGGTATTCTTCCAAGACCCCGCCAGTTCCCGCTAACAACTTTAAAGACCTTTCTCATCAATTCTTTGGCTTTAACATTGCCTTCCCACCTTACAGCTCGACTATACTCGTTCTCTAGGACAGCTATTCGGTTTCTGATCTGTTTTAAAGCCATATATATTGCGAGTAGAACATCTATTGGTTCAAAACCAGCAATGATCGTTGGCATTCGATAAACTTTTGGAAATATTTCATAAGGTTCTAAGCCTATGATCGTACTGACATGTCCTGGGGCTATGAAGGCATCTATATATAGATCACCTATGCCCAACATAAGCTCCATAGCTGGCGGGATAAGCCTATGAGATATCAAGAAACTGAGATTTCTCGGCGGCCTCCTGAGTATCTCGGAGGCGGTTGATGGCGCGGTCGTCTCAAAGCCTATTGCGAAGAAAACAAAGTCTTTTTTATGTTCCTTTTCAGCCATTTTCACTGCATCCATGGCGCTATAGACTATTCGGACATCCGCCCCACTAGCCTTAGCATCTATGGGGGACATGCTGGTTCCCGGAACTCGGACAGCATCCCCAAAGCATATGAGCGTAACTCCTTTTAACGCTATTTCTATTGCCTCATCAACCTCAGAGGCCGGCACAATACATACTGGGCAGCCTGGACCGGCTATAACGTTAACATTTTCCGGCAGTAGGCTTCTTATACCATAATGTGATATAGTCCACTCGTGCGTCCCACATACATGACAGATTTTTATAGAATCCCTCTTAGGCGCTATCTCATGTATTTTTTCAACTATTCTCCTCGCGAGTTTCGGATCCCTAAAATCTTCTAGGAGCATTATTCTCTCGACCTTTCCATCCCCAGAATCTCCTTCCATAACATTAGAGTTTCCTCAGCCTCCTCCTTATCTAAAACCTGTATTGCGTACCCCGCATGAACGAGAACGTAATCGCCAACTTTGGTATCCACAAGCGATATGTTTGCCTCCCTAATCACCCCGCCGCCAAAATCAACTTTAGCCAACTCGCCGTTTATCTCAATAACCCTTGCGGGAACGGCTAAGCACATCCCTCAGTCTCCTTAAGATATAAAGAGGGTGAAAATAAATATTTTCTTCAAACCCCACAAAATTGATTCAGGAATCAGAGGGAAATTCTTCTGTAAAAGTGCTTTTGCTGCATTGGGTATTTTAGATATCTTTAAGTCATTATATCTTCATTTTAATATGCGGAGGTCTCTCTTTTGAGATATAAGGTTAAGTTGATTTCTATCAAAGAAAAGGATAGGTTAATGGAAAAGTATGGCGATCGTTTCCTCTATGAAGTTAAGGCTGACATTTATGGTTGCTGCATTAAGCTCCTCACCGATATAAGGTATGTTAAGGAGCGGTGGGAAGAGAGTTTTTATCCAATGTCAGCGAATATCCGCTCCCATGGAAGATTAGTGGTTACAAATGAAGCAGACAGGGAAATGCATGTACTCTACGACCCACTATCAAAAACATCCTTCTTAATAAATGTAGATTATTATGGCTGGATTAAATCAATAGCCTTAAGCGTGGCTGGTGACATCCTAGAGGACGAGCATGGCATAAACTCCGTTCATGGCGCGTGCGTTGATGTAGGGGGACAGGGAATTTGCCTAATAGCTCCACCAGGCACAGGAAAAACAACACATACATATGGACTTTTAAGATTTAAGGGAATACGCGTCGTTTCAGACGACTGGTTTTTTGTGCGTTTAATGGGCGACGAAGCCCTCGCATTTGCCTCAGAAAAGAACTTTTACATTCAGGCGGATATAGCTGATATTTGGGGTGAGTATAAAAGCCTGGTTGATAAGGCTGAGTTTGACCCGATGGGCAGAGCCGTGGTGAATGTCAGGTGGATCGTTGGAAAGGGGAAGATTCTTCCAATGACAACCCTGAAAAAAGCTATAATTTTAAAGCGGGATCAAGGGGACAAGACGGTCTTCGGCAAAATCTCATCAAGTGAGGCTATGGCTTGCGTAGAGCCCTTTAACTTCTGTAACCCCCATCTATTGGTGAAGGATGAGCGGAAAACAAATTTAAGGAGAAGGTTCTTCGAAAAACTCTTCAGTCTCTTAGACACCTATATTGTGAACACTGCTGCACCAATATCGGAGACTCATAGGGCGATTAGAGAGGAGATTTTAGGCTTATAGGAGGCAGCCGAGCCAAATGTTAAGAGAACGATGCCACAACAGCTTGGCCGAAGGATAACCCTCCATCTCCGGGCGGCAGGATCTCATGGACGAAAAAGTTTAATCCATTCATCTCAACCAATCTATGTATCTCTTCGGCGATTATCTGGTTGCATGCAACCCCCCCAGTGAAACCAACATCTTTCACACCATATTCTGCGGCCAGATGAACTGCTAGCTGAGCTAAACCCCTAGCCAAGTAACAGTGAAGAGAGTAGGCTAAATCCCTTCTAGAATAATTATTTCTCTCCTCAAATAGTGAGACTATTATGTCCGTCGTCTTCAGTTTAGTGCCGCCAATTTGCGGTTTAATATTAATAACATTTCTTCCATGAATTGCCGCCGACTCAAGCCTCATTGCCGGTTCACCCTCATACGTTCTTTCATAACATATGCCTAAGATTGCTGAGGCAGCGTCTAAAACTCTGCCGCAACTGGTAGTCTTAATCTTAATTTCCCCCTTCTTGAGCTGCGAGAGTATTAACTGGGCTTCCCTGACACCATAGGGTAAATTAATGCTGTTCTCCATAAGCCAATCCTCTATATTCACATGTTTATAAAGTATGCCGGCCGCAATTCTAAGCGGATACTTTGTAGCCAAATCTCCTCCAAGGAGCGGCTGCTCCTCTAAATGGCCAAGGCGCTTAAACTCTAGCGGGCTAATCGAGCCAAATATTATCTCTCCGCCCCACGCACCACCGTCTTGGCCGTAACCATAACCATCACAGCATATGGCTATGATCTCGGTTAGGCCATGTTCAGCCATTAAAGCCGCCGCATGAGCATAGTGATGCTGGGCTTGAAGCATTTGCCAACCATGTTCTTCAGAGAGTCTTTTAGCAAGCATAGTTGTAGCGAACTTTGGGTGTAGATCACATGCGACCACCTCAACATTGCTGTTAGTTAAACGTATTAGCCTCTTAGACGCGTGCTCAAGGAACTCTAAGGTTTCGAGGTTCTCAACATCACCTATGTGCTGTGAAAGGAAAGCCTTATCGCCCGCTACTAAACATGCAGTATTATTCTTTTCACCCCCCAGACCCAGCGCACAGCGTCTAGCTTTAAACTTTAATCTAATCGGCTCAGGCGCATATCCCCTCGACCGCCTTATGAAGACAGTTTTATTTCCATGTAAGCGTAGGACAGAGTCGTCGCATCTATGAGCTATCCGCCTATTATGCAGTAAAAAGTAGTCTGCTAGACCGCGTAATTTCTTAAATGCTTCCTCATCGTCCTTAATTATCGGCTGGTTCGGCGGGTTGGCGCTAGTCATAACGAAGGCTGGGTCAGAAACCCAGTCAAAGAGCATATAGTGCAGTCCAGTATATGGGAGCATGACACCAATATTATGTAAGCCAGGTGAAACCATGCCGGAAAGATAATAATCCTCACTCTTCTCCAATAGAACTATTGGGCGCGTATAGGATGTTAAGACAGCCTCCTCCCACGGGCTGACGTGAGCAAAGGTTTTAACCGCCTCTAGGCTCCTAGCCATTATCGCAAATGGTTTTTGTCTTCTGTGTTTCGCCATCCTAATCCTTTTAAGCGGATTCTCTAGGAGCGTTGAGGCAGCAATATGAAAGCCCCCATAACCCTTCACGGCAACAATATATCCTTCTGAAACTAATTTTCCAGATTCTCTGATCGGATCTCCGCACTTAACCCCCTCGCCATCAGCGCTCACTAAATATGCTTTCGGACCACATCTGGGACACGCAATGGTTTGCGCATGAAACCTCCTATTGGCTGGATCCATATACTCTGATCTGCAGAAATCGCACATCTGGAAATCGCGCATCGTAGTATTCTCTCTATCATATGGAACATCCTCTATTATTGTATATCTTGGCCCACAGTTCACGCATGTTATGAAAAAGTAATCGTATCTCGGGTCCGCCGGGCTGCGCATCTCCATGAGACATTCATCGCACATAGCTATATCTGGCGGTACAACCGAGCCCGATAACTCGGTCTCCTCAGAACTCCTATATATGCTAAAACCACTATAATCTTCTCCGGACTCTTTAATCGGCGTGATTATAACATCGTGTATTCTGGCCAATGGTGGCTTCTTATCAATAAGATCCCTTAAAAAATTCTTTATGTTCTGATCTGCACCATCAACAACTATCTCTACACATGAATCTCCCCTATTCCTAACGTAGCCTTTTAAATGATTTTTAACCGCAATTCTGTATATGAATGGGCGGAAACCAACCCCTTGAACTATGCCTGAAACAATTACTTTTAAACGCATAACTCAAATTATCCTTAATAAAGGTTAAATATTGATTAAAGGGAAGGTTCTCGTTGAAGCTTATTTGGGTGTTTGAACCTTTTCTAGGACCTTTATGGGTTTCACACGTAATTCGTCGAAACCAAGCTCCTCAGGTTGCATGCCCATCGCTAACCCGAGAAGCTGCGTGTAATGTAATACTGGGATACCATACTTCTCACCGAAAATCTTTTCGACCCGCGTTTGATTAGCATCATACATTATGTGGCAGGCTGGACATACAGTTACTAGTGCATCAGCCTCAGAATCTTTGACGTGAAGGAGCTTCTCTCTAGCGAGGGACAGTGATATCTTATCGTCTATGGCGGCTATAGTCGAACCGCAGCACTCGGTCTCACCCATATACTCGATAGGCTTTGCCCCGGTCACGCTGATGAGCGTTTTCAAGACTTTTGGATCCTCAGGATCCTCAAACTCAATATACTTCTTTGGTCTCGAGAGATGGCACCCGCTATGCCCAGCAACCCTAAGATTCTTAAGCGGCCTAGTGACAGCCTTCTTAATTCTGTCTAACCCGATATCCTCAATTAAAGCTTGGGATATATGCTTAACGTTTATGCTTCCCTTAAACTCTAAGCCGGCTTCCTTCAAATGCTTATTAATTTCCTCTCTAAGCGTCTTATCCCCTTTAAGGATCTTGTTAGTCTTCTTCAATGTACCAGCACAGCCAGGACAGAGAGTTAAAATGTTTAAGCCAGTTTGTTCTGCTACAGCGAGGTTTCTCGCAGACAATATAAGCATTAGCTCGTGGCTTAGGGGTTCAAGTGGAAGGCCGCAACAATTGAATTCTGGCATCTCAGCTAGCTCTACACCTAGTCTACTCAAGACTTTTCTTGCAGAGATCTCGTAGGAAGAGACTCTATATGGGATGGCGCAGCCTAGATAAAATAAATATTTCTGGCTCATACCCAAACCTCTCCGCGCTTCTTAGGCTCTCCTCCGAGGAATTTTTCAATACCTATGTTCTGGAGGGACTTATTTAGGCTCTCAAGGTTAACTTTTGGTAGCGGCGGGAGGCCAAGAGCTTCGCGCCTCTTAATCCTCGATTCCGGTATCTCATAGATATAACCAGTTTTAATGAGGGTTCCTAGGAGAGCCTTATATACCTCTGGTATCTGACCCTCCATTACAGCCATATTCTTTAATATTCTTATCACGCTTGCAACCTCAATCCCTTGCGGGCACCTATCAGTACATGTAAAACACGATGCACAGAGCCATAGGAAGCCACTGCCTAAAACCTTCTCCCGCAGCCCCAGCTGAACCATCCTAATAATTTTTCTAGGTCTATACTTATCGCTAAACCTTGCAACCGGGCAGTCGGATGTGCATGTTCCACATTGGAAGCACTGCAGAAGCTTTTCCCCGCCCGGTATCTTAAGGACTTCATACTTAAACTTTGGATCTATCTTGGAGTATGCTGATACACCTTCTCTACTCGCTTCAGACAATTTTAGTCCTCCGGGGATCTTTGACTTATTTTAATAAAGAAAAAAGGTGGGATAAAAATATGCCTTTTTAGCATGCTAAAGTCTTCTAGCCCTTTCTGAGAGACTTGTAAGGAGACTCTTCGCTCTCTTTATGTTCTCTATTTTTCTCCGGCAGTTTAAGCATATCTTCATCGAATTATAGATGTTGCCGCCGTACTCCTTATACATTGGGACCTTCTCCTCAACCACGCGCTTTAATGCCCAGTCTATCTGCTTCTGTGGGAAGAACGTTCCGCCACATATAGCGCATTTGAGTAAATCTACCTCATTCTCAACCCTAGCGGTCTGCGGATCATTTGTCAGCAGGTGGTATGTTCTAGTGAGCCTCAGCGCCTGTGCTGGGCACTCGTCTTGGCAGAAGGCGCAGAAGGTGCAGTGTCCATACTTAATCCTAACAATCCTTTTATCGGGGCCATCAATAATATCTATTGCGTCGCCAGTGCAGATCTGGGAGCAGGCGCCACATCCAATACACTTCTCCTTATCAAATTCATGCTTACCCCTGAATCCCTCAGGCGTCTGCCAGAAATCCTCCCTCTCCTCGATCCTCGCACCAAGTATGTCGGCTACAGCCTTAATTATCGCTTGTGGGCGGGGCGGGCACCCGGGAATATAGTAATTAACTGGTATAAGCTTGTTGGGCGGGCCGACTATTGGATAGCCCTTCTCGAAGATGTTCGACGTTATCGAGCAGTTCCCGACGGCAATCACTATTTTAGGTGGGTTAATCTTTTTGTACACTTCCAGCAGAGCATCCCTGCCCTTAACAGTCCCGGCGCCAGTTAAAATTAGAACGTTAGCCTTCTCCGGCTCCTCAACAACCTCAACGCCTAGATCTGCGATCTTATAACGCGGGACAAGGCATTCTAATATCTCCACATCACATGCATTACAGCCAGCGGATAGGAAACGATAAACGGAAATCTTACCCACTCTAACACCCCCAATTACTTTAAGGCCATAATCCTCCTCTTCCCCGTCTTAACATCGATAACTGCCACGCGGTCTGTGCAGGCGAAGCATGGGTCGATGCTCTCTATCACAGTTCTTGCGTTCTCAAGCTTTTCTCCGCGGAGCATTGCGAGAATAGCGAAATTATTTGCATATGAGGGCGTCCGAACCTTAACTCTCTCTGGGATATTTGTACCATTAGATCTAACATAGTAGATTAACTCTCCGCGCGGGGCCTCTACCCTACCGATCTCCTCACCAACCTTAGGCTCACCCGGCTTAACAACAATATCACCCGGCGGGAGGTTGTCGAGAGCCTGCTTAATAATCTTCATGCTCTCATAGTTCTCTCTCGCCCTGACAAGGGCTTTGGCGCGTACGTCTCCGTCCTTTTCTACTATAACCTCGAAGTCAAGTTTATCGTAGGCGGCGTACGGATCATCCTTCCTTATATCGCTAGGTACTCCGGAGCCCCTGAGCGTTGGACCGACAGCGCCAACCTCTATGGCTTTATCCCTCGGCAGTACTCCTACGCCCCTAGTCTTTTTCGTGAAGATTCCGTTGTCACCTAGGAGCGACATTATATAATCGGATAAGGGAACGAGGGCCTTCAGAACCTTGCGTATCTTCTCGGCTTTCTCCGGCGTAATATCTCTGCGCACCCCCCCAATGGTGTTTATTGTATAGTTAATTCTGTTTCCAGTCAAGTATTCAAGCAAATCTTGGATTATTTCTCTCTCGCCCATTATCTTCGCGAAGGCTTCATGCTCATGTAGGCTGTGGGCTAGTATGCCGAACCATAGATAGTGGCTGTGTAGGCGCTCAAGCTCCATATATATGGATCTGAGGAACTTAGCCCTCTCAGGAACCTCTATGCCCATCAGCCTCTCAACGGTCTGCACGTAACATAAAGTGTGTATCCCGCTGCATATTCCGCATATCCTCTCCGCAAGCGCTATGTTCTGCATATATGTCCTAGTGGCGAATAGCTTCTCTATACCCCTATGCATGTAGCCTAGCTCCATCTTCGCATCAATTATTTTATTTCCTTCAACTAAGAGCTCGAAGCGCTCAGGCTCAACGAGCTGCGGGCGGTATGGACCAATATAAATCTTCTCAGGCATACAATCACACCCCCAACCTCTTAACTAACTGTGGAACGGGACTCCTATGGAATTCTACTAAGAGCTCCTTTGATGGAACCCCGAATGAGAGGGCTAGTAGCTCCATGAGGTTTATGCATGGCACATTAAATTGGATGCCGTGTGACCTCAACATAACTTGGCCGAGCTCAAATTGTATCATGCATGCTGGGCAGGCGGTGACCACGGCGTCCGCTCCGGCACCAGTAATCCTGCTGAGCTTGCGGGCCAGCCTCTCCTTAAGCGAGAACTCTTCATCAGCCTGCATGCTTGGGTATCCGCAGCACATGCGCTCAAGACCATAGTCTACTACTTGGACACCCGTTTGCTCAGCTAGCTCCTTCATCATATTGGGCTTGCGCATTATATCCGTGCTCTTGTACTCGCGGTATAGGTGGCAGCCGTAGTGCAGTGCGACCCGCATATTTAATGGCTTAACCACCAAATCCTTAATCTTCTTTGGACTCACATCCTCATAGAGAACCTCTATGACATGCTTTACATCCACTTTACCCTTATATTCCCTACCATACTTCCTTAAGACTCCGTTTACCATGCTCCTCTTCTCGGCGTCATGCTTAAGGATCTCATTTGCCTCCGCCAGCGTCTCATAGCAGCCATTGCATAGGGTCATGAGGTCTAAGTCTAGATCCTCAGCTAACGTTAGGTTCCTTGCAGATATCATCAGTGAGGCCTCCTCATCGACTAGGCGGGAGATGACTGGCTCTGGGCAGCATGAGTAGCCCAGTAAATCAACTGCATCCACACCAAGTCTATCAAAGACTTTTCTAGTGGCAACCTCAATGTTTGGCAGGCGCATTGGAATCTGGCACCCGAGGAAGAAGGCATATTTCACCATAACCATCACCTCAATCACTTATATCTAAGTTTTCTCTTATCCCAATCAAATCCAACCCTATCACCCATGCCAGAAGCCTTAATGACCCCATGATATTCGCTTAGAACTTTTTCATCCGTGAAGGGGAATGGTGCGGTCTTCGGTAGGCCGACCTCCTCACGCTTCTTCTGGACGAAGGCCGATATTGGAGCCACACATCCACTCGCTATTAATGCTTCAGCAACGGGTCTAGCCTTTGATGGTAGAGCGCCTTCAAGAGGCTTCTTTAATGGCCTCTTATCCTCAGACCAATCCTTAGTTAACACTAGGCCGACTGGATCCGGCTCTGGGTGATTAATTATCTTGATTCCGAAGAGGTCTGAGATCTCCCTCTCAATAAAGTTTGCCGCTGGGATGAGACTGGCTATAGACTCTAGTGTCGGATCTTCCTTAGGCTTAACAACTTTAACTGTAACAACTATCCCATCTATGTGAAGGTGGTATAGGTACTCCATGTCTAGACCGTTATCCACGGCGGAGATCGTCATAAAGCGCATATCCTTATACTTCTTCTTTAGGGCTTCGATGGTTTTCCTAAGGGCTGCTGGCTTAACATTAGCGAGTATCCTTCTCTCCCGCTGCCTATAAGCCTCCACTAAGTCTGCCCCCAAAGCCTTCTTCAAATAATCCATTACCTCAGACTCAACTGGCAGGGCCAAACACTACACCCCCAAATAGCGTTTTCTATTAAATTCCCAGGCCTCCTTCCTTAATGTAACCCTAATAGCCTGTGGTGAGCAGAACTTAGCGCACTTCGGGTCGCCATCACAGAAGTCGCATTTAAAGGTGATTCTCCGCTCGGCGTTAAACCAGGGTGCCGATAGCGGGCAGGCGACGGTGCATGTCTTGCAGCCTATACACCTCAGCGGGTTTATCTTAACTAGACCCGTCACCTCATCTTTAACGGCAGCCTCATTTGGACAGGATGCGACGCATAGGGGTTCATCACAGTGCTGGCAGTAAATTGCCTCAAACTCCCCAGTCTTCTCGTCAAATATTATGCGTAGGTTGACCTTCTCTAGGCCGATCTCCTTAAAGTGCTTATATGAGCAGGCTATTTGGCAGAAGAGACAGCCCGTGCACTTCGTGGGGTCATATAGAAGAACATTCTGCTCAGCAGCATTACCCTTCATAAACTCTTCCCTCAACTTTAGATTACATATACTTTAAACTTGAGGTATATAGAGCTTTCTTTAAAAAATTCTTAAATCACTGGCTTTGTAAGAGTATCTAAGATGTCCATTAGAAATGAGCTTAAGTCTTGGTTAGGCGGCTGCAGAAGGCTCGTTATACTCGGGGTCGGCAACCCCCTCAGGGGGGATGATTCTCTCGGACTGGAGATCCTAGAGAGAATTAGGGGCAGGGTTCCGAGGAACGTTAAGCTAATATATGGTGGAACAGTTCCGGAGAATTTTATTGGCAAAATGGGGAGGCTTAGGCCATCCCACGTCATCATAATTGATGCGGCTCTCTTCGGCGGCAAGCCCGGCGAGGCCAGGCTCATACCGCCTGAGCAGATACCTGATACAACCATATCCACACACGCGATCCCGCTAAATCTACTGGCCTCATTGATCCAGAAAAAGACAAACGCAAAGGTCATTTTGTTGGGGATAGAGCCGAAGAACTTAGGTCTCGGGGAGAAGATGAGTTGGGAGGTTAGGGAGTCGGTTGAGAGGTGCGCCAGAACATTAATAAACGTAACATGGGAGCTAAAACCGTCTGTAATTTAAACAAGATGCATTAACTCGGTAAGACTTGGTATATAAATGAAAAAGCACACATATAGGGAGAGAACAAGCATTATAGCCGAGATTGAAATGAAAAGATAATCTTTCATGCTCATCTTAAGTGAGTATAAATTTGTGCGCTTTTTTGATGCGCCCCAAGCCCTAGACTCCATAGCCTCAGCGAGCTCCATACTCCTCCTTATGGCACTGACTATAAGTGGTATCAGAATTGGTATATAATTCCTTATTCTTTTTATGAAGTTTCCCCGCTCAAGCTCTAATCCTCGCGTCCTCTGCGCATCTATTATTGTCTGCGCCTCTTCAGCTAAGACTGGAACGAACCTTATCGCCGTTATAAATGCGAAGCAGAATTCGTAGGGGATACCTACTTGCTCAAGAGATAAGCTAAGCATATCCGGTGATGTTGTCGCAAAGAATATTGAGAATGATTCGACAAGAATAATGAATCTGGCTGTCATGGCTAGAGAACGCTCTATAATTGCTGGTATAGATGGGTAGCCGCCATAAAAGTAGAGTGAGACCGCATTTGTGATGAAGATTAACGCTGCGAAAAATGCCGCCCCCCTCATTAGGCGCAGCCATTCCCTCTTAATTTTAGCCACCATAACCAACGGGGTCTGGGAAAAGAATAATATTAAAAGTGGTATTAGCTGGCTGAACATTATTGCCGCAGCAAATAAAACGCATACATAGATAAATTTAGCTCTGGGGTCAATCCTATGTAAAGGCGACGAAATACTCCTAAACCTTAAGCCTTCAAACATGCTCATTTACTAACCCTACTTTGAAGTCTCTCGAGAATTAAGCGCTTAGCCTCATAAACACCTAAAACTTTTCTTGGGAAACCAAAATCATTAAGTCTCATAAATACTTGAGTCATCTCCGGCAGCACTAGAGACGCCTCTTTTATCAAGATTGGATCCGTGAGCACCTCCCTAGTCTCTCCATCAGCAATTATCTTGCCGTTAGCCATCAAGATAACCCTTGGCTCACACTCAGCAGCAAACTCTACATCATGCGTCACTATTATCACAGTTTTACCCTGATGGTTCAGCTGAATTATAAAGTGCCGGAGCTTCTCCTTCTGATACGCATCCTGCCCTATCGTCGGCTCATCAAGTATCAGTACTTTTGGATCCCACGCTAAAACTGACGCCAAGGCAACCCTCTTTCTCTCCCCACCACTAAGCATAAAAGGCGAGGTTCTACGGTACTGGGTTAAATCTAGGAGGTTAAGCGCCCAGTCAACCCTCTCTTTAATAGTCTTCTCATCAAACCCAAAATTTTTGAGGGCGAAGGCGATTTCCTCCTCAACTGTTTCGCTGAAGAGCTGGTGATCTGGATTTTGGAACACGAAACCCACTTTCCTGGCTAGCTCGGCGACGCTAACGCTTCTCGTATCAACCCCATCTATTAAAACCCTTCCTTTAGCCGGCTTTAATAGACCAATAAAGTGCTTAACCAGCGTAGTTTTGCCGGCTCCATTCTGCCCCATTATTGCAACAAACTCTCCATCCAAGATTCTCACGGATACTCCCCTAAGAGCCTCAACGTTATTGGGGTATGTGAAGTAAACGTTCTCAGCCTCTATCAGACCTGAGCACCTCCATGATCAGCTCAGATGCTTCTTCCGGGCTTAATGGGACCTTGCCAAGGTCAACATTACTCTCCCTTAATGCGAGGTAAAGCCTAATGACCTTCGGTAGCCCGACACCAACTAACCTGACTTTATCATCCAGAAAGATTTTTCTAGGCTCCCCATCCAAGATTATGTGGCCGCGGTTCATGATGATGACACGGCTAGCATATCTAACGGCTAAATCCAATCTATGCTCGACAAGTATGACCGTTATCCTCAGATTCTTATTCAGCTGATAAATTGTCTCTAAAATGCTCCTAGCGCTTAATGGGTCAAGGAACGATGTGGGTTCGTCTAAGACAATTACCTCGGGTTGCATCGCGAGGACGGAGGCGATCGCAACACGCTGTTGTTGCCCGCCGGAGAGCTCAAATGGAGCCCTATCCTTTAGATCATATATTCCAGTGACCTTTAACGCCCAATCAACTCTTCTGCGAATCTCATCTCTAAGGAGACCGAGGTTCTCTAGTCCGAAGGCTACGTCCTTCTCAACGGTGAGAGCGAATAGCTGATTTTCCGGGTTCTGGAAGACCAGACCAACGTGCTTTGCTAATTTATAAATGGGGTTATCTTTCGTATTTAATCCGGCGACCACGACATCGCCCTTAAGATCCCCACCATAAAAGTGCGGTATAAGCCCATTAAAGCACCTACAAAGCGTGGTCTTCCCACACCCACTCGGACCAGTTAAAATGACAAAATCTCCTTTCTCGATTGTTAAATTTATATCCTTAATGGCGGGCTTCTCGGCGAGGGGATACGTATATGTTAAATCTCTTACCTCAATTATCGCCAAGGTATAGTTACACCTTAGCTATCTTCTCTCAAAGTCTCATTTGAAAGAAAACATGGTGTAATTTAAGCTTCTCGTATAAATACTATGGTATTGTTTATATATTTAGGTCGCGGAAACCATTTTAAATTCTTTATAATATATAAATTGGTGGTTATCTCCTTTGAGGATCAGGTGGGAGAGCGGAGTATCAATAGAAGGTGGGGGGAACAGAATAGTTTTTGACCCCCAGTCTAGGATCTTAAATTGTAAAGCTTCATTTGTAACCCATGCGCACATAGACCACTCGTACTCCTTCAGGCTTAAACATATGCCAGTACTTTCATCTGAGGAAACCATGAAGCTGGTTTCAATAGAAGGCGTTAGGACCAGTAAGTGGCAACCTCTAACTATAAATAAGGGGGTTAGGATTGACGACATAGAGGTGGTACCGCATTCATCCGGCCATATTCTTGGCTCCTATGAATTTGAGGTTCGCACGCCCAATGGGGTGGTTCTCTTCACAGGTGATCTTAATACCAGAGAGGGGAGGATTATAGAGCCGGCTAAGCCGGTGAGATGCGATGTGCTAATTATAGAGGCGACATATGGGTCGCCAGAATTCGTATTCCCGTCGGATAAGGAGGTCGCTGAAGAGATTGTTAAATGGGCGGACGAGATTTTAAGCGAAAATAAAATTCCTGTATTTCAGGCAGATGCCATTGGGAATGCGCAGGAAATCATAAGAATTTTTAATGAAAATACGAGTACACCCGTTATATCGCATTGGAGGATTTCGAAAGTTAATGAAATTTATGGGTATTATGGCCATAAAATAACATATGTTGACATCAACTCTGAGGAAGCCTTCGACCTCATCTCCTCCGCAAATGCCGTGATAATCTCCCCAAAGAGATTAAATTTATCCTTTAATCATAAGTTTGTCTCAGCGATGGTTTCAGGATGGGCTATCAGATTTAAGCGCAGATCCTTCCCTCTAAGCGACCACGCAGACTTCCCCAGCCTACTGGACTTCATTAGGAACTGTGATCCAAAAATTGTCTTAACACATCACGGCGGGGCATTCAATAGAATTTTGGCTAAATATGTTGAGAAAAAAATGGGAATAAGAGCTTATCCGGTCGATCTTATATCAACAAATTTTTCAATTTAAGGGTGATGGGCTTTTCTCCCTCTATTTTATTTAATAAACCTTTCGATATGGTCTCAACACAGTATTGTTAAGCGTGCTCATTAAGAAGGTAGGTCTTATTAAACCATCACATATTGTGAATATACGTATTTCGCTCTGGCATGGAAAAGGTGCTACTGATACTTATTATTATAATATAAATTGTTAAGGTTTATATCAAAGGTTATGCGAAACTCTCAAAGGAAGATGTGATTCGTAACTGAAGCTTAGGGAGAAGAAGCTGATGAAACAGAAGGTTGCTTACTTTTCAATGGAAATCGCGTTGTTAAATGATATGAAGACCTATAGTGGGGGTTTAGGCGTTTTAGCTGGCGATGTAGTAAGATCTAGTGCCGATTTGAGGATACCGCTTGTAGCAGTTACTTTAGTTAGTAAGAGGGGTTACTTTAAGCAGGAATTGACGCCGGAAGGAAAACAGATTGAGAACTCCGAACCGTGGGATCCCTCAGCCTTCCTCCAGCCAATCAAAGAGGAAGTTACAGTTCAGATTGAGGGTAGGGATGTGAAAGTTAGAGCCTGGATGTACACTGTCAAGGGCGCTACTGGTGGCATAGTCCCAGTTTACTTCCTAGATACTGATGTAGAAGGGAACTCGTCTGAGGATAGGGAGATTACTTCGTATTTATATGGTGGTGATGAAAGGTACCGCCTCAAGCAGGAGATAGTTTTAGGCATTGGCGGGGTGAGAATGCTAGATAAATTAGGCGTCAATATACAAAAGTACCACATGAATGAGGGGCATTCAAGTCTTCTCGCAGTTGAGCTATTGCGTAAATATAACATGGACGTTAACAAAGTTAGGAGTATGTGCATCTTCACAACGCATACTCCAGTTGAAACTGCGCACGATAAGTTTTCGTATGATCTCGTCAGAGATGTTTTAGGTGAAGTCGTGCCGTTTGATCTTTTAAAGAAGGTAGGCGGTGAAGAGAGGTTGAACATGGTCTTACTCGCCCTAAACCTAAGTGAATATATCAACGGCGTATCAAAAAGGCATAGTATCACCTCCAAGGAAAAGTTTTCAAGCTATGAGATTCATGCCATAACGAACGGTGTTCACCCATATACCTGGACATGCGAGAGCTTTAGAGGGCTTTATGAAAAATATTTGCCGGGATGGGCCCATGAGCCAGAATTGCTCATTAAAGTGGATATAATTCCAAACAATGAAATATGGCAGGCTCACATGGAAGCCAAGAGAAGACTGATAGACTATGTTAATAGTGTGACTGATGTCAACATGGACTATGAAACTCTAACCATTGGCTTCGCTAGAAGGGCCACCGCGTATAAGAGACATACACTGATATTCTCAGATCTTAAGAGATTGCGGAGAGTGAATAGGAGAGGAAAAATACAATTGGTTTTTGCTGGAAAAGCTCATCCGAGGGATGAACCTGGAAAGAGGATGATTGAGGAAATATTTAGGTATAAGAGCAGCCTTAAAGGCGATATCAAAATCGCGTACTTAAAGGATTATAATTTAGAGATCGCGGCCAAGCTCGTTTCTGGGGTTGACGTCTGGCTAAATACTCCCTTGCCCCCTCTTGAGGCTTCTGGTACAAGCGGAATGAAGGCGGCTTATAATGGAGTAGTGAACTTCAGCGTTTTAGACGGATGGTGGATTGAAGGTTGGGTGGAAGGAATTACAGGATGGGCTATTGGCCCAACGCCCGAGGAGCGGAGATGCATGTCCTTAGAAGAGCAGCTAGCCATAGAATTAAATGACTTATATGGTAAATTAGAATACATTATCATACCATTATATTATGAAAATAGAGACGGCTGGATAAATATCATGAAGAATTCCATTGAAAAGATCGCATCACAGTTCAACAGTCACAGAATGATGCAGAGATATGTAACTGAAGCATATTTATAAGAAAAATTTTCATGCAGGCAGGAAAAATTTAGATTTTATTGTCGTTTGCAGCTCTTTAGTTTCTCTCTAAGTATTTTAGCAGCATATTTAAAGGCTGTTTCAAGATCCCCTGTCCCGTTAACCCCCGCAGATGTTGTGTGCCCGCCACCCACACCATGAAGAAGCTCACCAAGCGGGTTCGCGATATCTCTACCGAGATGTATGCCAGTTTTATTGTAAAACTCATTACTGGACCTCATGCTGATCAATATTTCACTTTTATCCTCTGAGCCTACTATAGCAACGTCCGCACCAACCTCAATAAGCACCCTTGCAACCGAAGCTTGAAAGGATCCTGCATGGGAGAAGGCTATGATCCAGCCATATATCCTCATTGTTTTCATCCTTTTACATGCTTTAAGCCTAGCTATGCGCTCCGAGATATCCATCGGCACTATCAAAACTTGCAGCGTCTCCTGAACGTTTACGCCTAAGTCCACAATCTCCGAGATCATTTTAAATGTAGATGATCTAGCCAGGGTAAAGTGCCTTGTATCGAAAGCCGTCCCCAGGAGCAGGACTTCAGCGACGTCCTTTGATGGTTTAACACCAGCCTCCTTAAAGAGTTCATAAATTATCTCAGAGGTGGCCGAAACATCTTCCCTACATATGCATAGAGAAGATATTTTCTCAGTTTCCGAATGAGGTGCATGATGATCAATTATGATTATCGGCAGCGATAACTCGCATATGCGTTTGCCCCACTCACCCAATTGGCGCACAGTATTAGCATCTAACACAAATAATATATCAAATGTCTCAAAGTGAGGCTCGCTATGGACAACATCCATTGGAAATTTTTCTAAAATAGCCTTTGATACTCTGCTTACACTTTCTGGCGCAGCTATAACGATATCCAAGTTCGGCTTAAACTGCTTTAGCAGGTTAGAGAGAGCGTAGGATGAGCACATCGCGTCGGGATCAGCGTTTTTATGACATAAAATGAGTATGCGCCTCGCATTCCTCTCTTCAAGGATATTCATTATTTCTTTAAAGGATTTCATCTGGCTCTCCCTTAGGCTCTGGAGCCGTTTTACACCTAATTTTATTGAGATATTTTTCGATGGCTTCAAAGGCCGCCTTTACTGAGCCATCTGCAATTTCCTGAACGTTAAGCTTCTTGCAGAGGGGTGAGAGCTCTATCTCAACTTCGACCTCAGCATTCAATGCATCAAGACTTTCTAAATTAACAGAAATATACAGGTCAGAAACATACTCCCTCTTAACCCTAGAGAAGATATATCTCCTTGCAGATTCCTCAGCCGCCTCACAAATTTCTTCTAGTTCCTTATAGGTTAAAGAGGAAATTGGGCGCCCGCTCAAGCATTACACCACGATTAGTGATGAGAGTTTAAGCTTGCGTCGTTGGGCGTAAATCTTTCTGGAGTTTTTCCTGAAGCTCCTTTATCTGGCTTCTGAGCCTCTCCTCCTGCTTGGTTAAAACGGAAACCCTCATTGTAGCGAGATCCTTTCTCTCATTAAGCTCGCTGGTAATCTTAGCCTTATCTGTTCTAATTAATAGTGAGCCGATAGACTTATAGATCACAACGTCATCCGGCGCCTTCTCAAGCTCACTAAGCGCCCTATCAATCTCAAGAATCTCTAGATCTAGCTGCTGCTTCTGAGTCAAAATTGTTTGCAGCGTCTCCTGTAGCTGTTGTAATCTGAGAAGTCTCTCCTGAACAGCTGGTGGTAACTGGACCTCTCCGCTCATATACCCTTATCACCACTATAGATTAATTAATCCAAATTTAATATTGGGGTTAATGCAATTAAAGGTTTCCAAAAAGGCATTAGCTTATAACGCTAGAGCATTTTGCCCAAAAGGTTTCTGGCCGTATTACTCTGAACCCAATCCACCTTTTCTCTAGATTGTATCGTGACAAAGGTTTTGTTAGGTGTCTCTCTGATCTCGGCGGCGCAACATATAATCCTGGCCTAATATCCCTCTCAACTTTAACAGAAATCTTCGTAAGGTTTGCCCCATGAAAACCACATTTATAACATTCGAATCCCTTCCCTTTTCCCATAGACTTCATCCTTTTGCCGCAAACTGGGCAGAGTGGGTTCTTAAGAATTATTTTCTCGGCAAGACTAACAGCTTCGATTTTCTCGACGTTTATCGTCATGGGGTTCATGTTTAATGGGGGTCGGACACCACCATAAACCTTAATGACATCGCCCTCAATTAGCCCGCTAGCTATTTTCCTGAGGTTTCCTCCCTGCTCATATACCGCGCAATCTATTGCCCCAGTATCATCTTTAATACGGAATATTACGTGTCCTCCTGGAATAATCCTCGGTGCACCATCAACTCTTCCTTGCACTATTACTGGGTGATATGGCTTGACGTCTCTTATCGAGTGGATAACTCTTAGGTGCGCGTCCGTCCCATGATTTGTCCTGAAGATAACCCATCGGTCTATTGGCTCATATACACGGATCATCTCATGCGCCAACTTTACTGCCTCTGGATTTTCCCCTCTAATACCATAGAGTACTGGGTCAGGGCCTCTGGGCATTATTAATATTCTGCCAGTCTCAGGGTCAACGTTATTGAACGTTAAATTACCCATCTTTCTATCCATCTCTATAACAGATGATTCATCAATTCTTCTAGAGGTCCCCCAATTCTCCCTTCTTCTATACGCTATCAGTTCGAAGGTATGATCCCCATTAAGGGTCTCACCTATGGCAGCTAAACCCCCAATTATACCGCGCCCAGTTTTATAGCCGACAGCCTCAGCTTTAAATTTCTTAATAAGTTTTAATGCGCTCCTCAGCTTTAC
This sequence comes from Bathyarchaeia archaeon, assembly GCA_038817885.1. GTDB lineage: Archaea > Thermoproteota > Bathyarchaeia > Bathyarchaeales > DTEX01 > DTEX01. The sequence goes on from JAWAZE010000002.1 coordinate 73,455, forward strand.
AATTCCTTGAATAGCCTCCTTAGCAAAATCCCTAACATCCCGCGGGATCTCACCTTTCAGAAAGACGATTCCTGGATCCGTCCCCTTATACTCAAGGTCGGAGTTTTCCTCAACTGTTTCGATTACAGTTTCCTTTAAATCTTCATAGAGTTGATCTTCATATAAAATTCTCAGACAAAGAGCGCCGTTCCCGCGGGTCTTCCAAGGGACATTAGGATTTAATCTAATAAGGTTTGGATAATCGATGAATTGAACATTCATTCCGGCTAGCTTCTCGATTAGGAGGGCTGCAACATATGTTGTGCACCCCATTCTAGGTGAATCGGTATCATCAAAACCTATGTGCATTATCTCAGCGTGCATCTAAAAGTTAACCCTCTAGGAAATACTCTTTTTGAAGAATGTTTGAGAAAATAATCTCCAATGCCCGCAGCTATGCCAGAGGCTATCCTAGCAGGATCCATACCAAATTTAAGTGAGGTTGACGTGAAGAAACATGATTCCAAACAGACAAGCATGTGTGTTCTTAATCCAGCTGGTTTATGAGATTTCTCCCTTTCAAACCCGATGACTAACCCTAAGGCTGCAGCCAAAAATAGGTGAATTATCTCCTCAAGAATCATATTTGATCATTAAGTTTTAGCTTCTAGAAATATTTGGCGGTTCATTTATAAATTTTTTATACTAGGTGATTGGAGAGCAACATTAATATATTCTAACTTATGAAGTTAATTGTTGCCGGATGAAGAAAAGGCATTTAGTTGATTGATGATAGATCAGAGTTAAACTGACGGCTAAAATAAATTTGTGATTCTATTTAAGATTTTATTCTATTGTTACCTCTTCATTTCTTCGATGACTATCATTGTCAAAGTTGACCTAACTTTATTTAACCTGCGGATCTTCCATGTAACTATATCCTTGAGTTTCTCCATGGACTCAGCTCTAACTTTAGCAATTATGTCATAGACACCATAGACGCTGTAAGCCTCCTCAACTCCCTCAACTTTCTTAAGCTCATTCAAGACTTCCCCTTCTGAACCAATCTCCGAATTTATTAATACAAAGGCTACTGGCATCCTAACACCTCAAAAAATATTTAGATTTAAATGCTTAAAAACTTTCTTAATTCTTGTTAATTTGGGAGGATCGTTTCGTGGTTGCATCGGCTGAAAAGGTTATAACGACAAAGGAGATGCGCGCATTAGATATAAACGCTGAGTATTTCGGCATATCTAGGCTTCAGCTTATGGAGAATGCTGGGAGGTGTGTTGCCGAGGAGGTAGCCGTACGCGTTAGGCAACATGAGGCTAAAATTGCTGTTTTCTGTGGTCTGGGTGGGAACGGTGGGGATGGTTTCGTAGCGGCTAGACACTTAGTCTGCATGGGATTCAATGTTAATGTTATACTTGCTGGTAGGGCGACCGACATAATTAATGAAGAAGCAAGAAGAAATTGGGAGGCCTTAAATAATCTCCGCAGATCGCTCAATATTATTGAGATATATGATTCATCACTCATACCAGAAATTAAAGCAGACGTCATTATAGATGCTCTTTTAGGGATAGGTTTAGAAAGGCCTCCGCGCCCACCAATATCTCATCTTATAAAAGAAATTAATGAGATAGACTCTTACCGCGTTGCAGTCGATGTTCCAAGCGGGATAAACTCGGATACGGGGGAAGTTTTAGGAGAGGCCGTTAAAGCCCACCTAACAGTCACGTTCCATAAGATTAAGCCAGGTTTATTGAAGGCAAAGGATTATGTGGGCGAATTAGTCGTCAGATTAATCGGGATCCCAGAGGAGATAGAAACATATGCTGGGCCCGGCGATGTCTTAACAACCATAAAACCTAGGCCTCCAGAAGCCCATAAGGGAGATTTTGGCAGGCTCCTCGTGATCGGTGGCAGCGAAACTTTCAGTGGGGCGCCAACTCTAGCAGCACTAGCAGCACTAAGGGCTGGCGTAGACTTAGCCTATATAGCTGCCCCACGCGAGACTGCGTATGCTATTTCCTCAATCTCACCAGACCTGATAACACTTAAACTTGAGGGTGACCACTTAAGCATGCGAAATTTATCGGTGATAAGAAGTTATATGGAGAGGGCCACAGCCATAGTTATTGGACCTGGTTTAGGGCTTCATAGGGAGACCCAGGAGGCTGTTGAAAAGATAATAGAAGAGACTGAGAGTAAGAAGATTCCAATCTTATTGGATGCTGATGGGCTTAAGGCTTTCGCGGGCTTTAAACATAGCTTAAAAACGCCCACCGTTCTGACACCGCATACTGGCGAGTATGCTATTTTAACTGGAGAAAGATTGCCGGAAAAAATGGAGGAGAGAGCTGAGCGCGTGAGGAGGCAGGCTGAGCAACTTAACGCAGTTATACTACTAAAATCCCATGTTGACATAATTTCAGATGGTACTAGAGTAAAATTTAATTTTACTGGGAACCCCGGCATGACCGTTGGTGGTACAGGGGATGTTCTTTCCGGGATAGTTGGCGCCCTCTTAGCTCAGGGTTTTGATCCATTTGAGGCGGCTGTGGCTGGGGCATTCATTAATGGCGCGGCTGGAGACTTCGTAAGGATGGAGAAGGGCTATCATATGGTTGCAACAGATCTAATCGAATGGATTCCGAAGGTAATGAATGATCCAATGAGCCACATTAAGCTGAGGGGAAGTTTAAATCGCTGAGTTTTCTCAGAGTGAGGTGTGATGGAAGCTAATTTCCTACTCCCCATATCGCTCTTCACGATTATTGCTTTATCCATTCTGCTGCATAGGAGGGTTGCGGAGAGGGCGAAAGAAATTTTTGGGGAGAGAAAAATTAGCATACGTGAAGTGATAATTATAGTCATTTTCATGGGAATACTCGTTACAATAATCGGCTTGATCCCAAGCTATGCCATCCAAATACTATTTATCGCAGCCCTCTCCTATACTCTCCTTATTTATACATATTTATTCTCAAGAAAAGTAATTGTATCCGTGATCCCGCCCATAATGTTTATAGCAGCTTTCTTGTTCCTGAACTACTTCTTAGTAGAAAATATTTTAGTGGTTATTCTGATCATAGACATCTTTTCAGTAATATTCGCGATAATCGTAACAACGCTTATAGGCCCCCTATTTTCATGGAAGGTAATAATGGTCTTCGCAGCACTATTAACGGCCATGGACGTCATTCATGTCTTCATGACCGGTCACATGGTTGAGGCTGCTGGCAAGGTGACGAGCCTTTATCTACCTTTAGTGCTTCTGCTCCCAAGACTCCCTTCCTTAAGAGGGTTCACTGTGCTCGGTTTAGGCGATATATTTTTATCTGGTCTCCTCTCAACCTACGTGGCATCAAGATACAATCCTAAAGTAGGCTTACTTACAGCAGCATCAATAAGCATCGTCTTCCTAGCCTTTGACATAATAGTATTCAATTTTGTGCCAAGCATCAGGGCTTTTCCAGCAACTTTATTAGTTCTAGTGGGTTGGCTATTAGGCATGGGTCCATATATTCTTAAAAGAAGAGAGAAGATATAAAACTCTATATTAAACTCTGTTTTCCTCTATAAAAGCCCTTAACCTTTCTAGTCCATTTTTAATAATTTCTTCGGAGGCAGCGTACGAGAATCTTATATGTTCACCTTCACCCTCATTTTTATGCCCAAAATGTATATCTGATAGAACTGCTACACCAGCCTCATAGAGCAGACGCTTCCTGAATTCTTCTGAGTCCTTTGCACCTACAATATTGCATGCTTTAGTAACGTTTGGCCAAACATAGAATGCCCCCTTAGGCTTAATACATTTAATGCCCTCAATCGAATTTAAACAGTTAACTATAAGGTCTCTACGTATCTTAAAACGCTCAATCATCCTCTTTGAGTCATCCTGTGGGCCAGTCAAAGCTGTTAAGGCGGCATATTGATTTGGGTGTGGGGCACATGAGTCTGTGTTTGTAACCCACCGGGCTAGATATTCAGCAAGCCTTGGGTTTGTCGCAAAGCCTATTCTCCAGCCAGTCATAGCGTATGTCTTTGAGACACCATCAACAATTATTGTTCTCTCCTGCATCCCATCTATTGACGCTATACTAACAAATTCTCCATCATAAACCATTTGAGAATAGACTTCATCTGAGAAAACCCATAGATTTTCATACTTTTTAACTATGTCGGCTATTTGTTCAAGAGTATCTTTATCTAAGGCGCCCCCAGTCGGGTTATGCGGCGAATTTAGTATAAGGAGTCTCGTTCGTTCGTTAATTAATTTTTCGAGATATTCAACGTCTATGTTGAAGCTCCTGCTTTCAAGTATTGGCAGTGGGACTGGCACCGCGCCATAAGCCCTTATAAGAGATTCATATATTGGGAAGCCTGGGTTAGGATATATGACCTCATGTCCAACCCCCGGGTCAGTGACCGTTAATATTGTATATCCAATAAATGGCTTAGCCCCACACGCCACCACAACCCACTCGGGCTTAACATCTATGCCCCTAGTCTCAGAAAAGAATTGAGCAATTGCTTCTCTAAGCTCTAATATTCCAGGCGATGGTGTATACCCGGTCTTACCTGCCTTTATAGCCTTTATTGCCCCCTCTTTTATATATTCCGGCGTATCAAAGTCCGGCTGCCCGATACAGAAATTCATTATGCTCTTGCCTTTACGAATTAGCTCTTCAACTTCTTTAAGTATAATAAAGGCGGTTTCCGTCCCAAGATGTTTAGCTCTCTCAGAGACCTGTGGCATTATAATCCCTCAATATTTAACATCATCTCCGAAATTTCAGTTTTAATGCAGAACTTGCTCATAAAACTTTCTTTCTCCCGCCTTTTAGTTAAACTTATTTAGGCGTTATATTTTGAAATCTTTCAATTAGGAGGGTTGCCATGTTAAGGGCAGAGTACAAAGCTGAAGGAGGAAAACTCATAAAAGTTCAGCTTAGAAAGGAGAATAACCGAATAAGCTTTGTAAGGATTACTGGCGATTTCTTCATGCACCCAGAGGAGCTTATTGAGGATCTTGAGAGATCTCTTACAGGCTGCATAATAGATGAGAGAGCTATTACAGAGGTAATAAAACGATTTATGGAAGAGAGGGAAGTAATATTGTTAGGCGCAACCCCAGAAGATTTTGCTAAATGCATAGTTAAGGCGGGTGGTGGCGGTGGTTGAGGAGTGGAGGCTTCTTGATACTGGTCTTAGAGATGCATATTATAACATGGCGTTAGACGAAGCCATAGCCATAGCTAGATCAAAGAAGATTATACCGAATACTATACGCTTCTTTAGGTGGGAGCCGTCAGCCGTCTCCATAGGATATTTCCAAAGCATGGAGGAGGAGGTTGATGTCGATGCATGCAATAGGCTTGGCATAAACTATATTAGACGAAGAACTGGGGGAGGAGCCGTCTACCATGATAGAGATGGAGAATTAACATATAGTATCATCGTGGATGAGGGGCACCCACTAATATCAAGAGACCTACAAAAGACGTATGAGGTCTTATGCTCTGGGCTAGTTAGAGGTTTAAGAATTTTAGGTGTCCCAGCTGAGTTCAGGCCCATAAACGATATAGTTGTTGAGGGGAAGAAAATCTCCGGAAACGCCCAGACGAGAAGTATGGGCGTTGTGCACCAACATGGCACAATATTACGTGACGTAAACCCAAAGCTCATGTTCAGCATACTGAAAGTTCCAAGTGAGAAAATTAGGGATAAGATGATAAAATCTGTTGAAGAAAGGGTGACATCCATAAATAGGTATCTCGGTAGAGAAGTAAGCTTTGATGAATTAAAAGGAGCCATGATAAGAGGGTTTGGGGAAGCCCTTAATATTAGGCTAGTCCCCGGGAAAGTGACGGAATTTGAGGAGGAGCTCGCCATAAAACTTAAGAACGAAAAGTACTCGACTAGAGAATGGAACTTTAGAAGATAGCTTGCCTCGTTTTTCAGCCAGATCCCTTCACCTTATATTATTTTAGTTAAAAGAAAAGCTTGTATTTGCTAAATGAAGGGATCTGACGATACTATTTCTTCTCCGCGTCCTCGATAACCTTAAGAATCTTCTTAACAACCACCTCAGGCGGCATCATCAAGTCATTACAGTAAACATCTACTAAAATGCCCTTTTCTCTATAATAATTTATTAGTGGCTCTGTATTCGCTCTATAAACATTTAAGCGTTCCCTTATAACCTCAGGCTTATCATCCTCCCTTTGATATAATTCACTATTACATATGTCGCATATTTCGTCGACCCTCGGTTTCAGCGTGAGCCGATTATATATTGCCCCGCAGCGCCTACATATTAATCTATTAGAGAGACGCTGAATTATCACCTCATCTGGAACGACCAAATTTATAACCAAATCAACCTTAAAGTTCTCTTCAAGATATTTTGCTTGCTTAAAGGTTCTTGGGAAACCATCGAGTATAAAGCCTTTCTCAGCATCAGATTTTTGAAGCCTTTTGGTTAAAAGGTTAATAATTATCTCGTCTGGAACTAATTCGCCTCTCTCAACATACTGCTTGGCAACTCTTCCGATATCCGTCCCCGCCCTAATTTCCTCGCGTACAAGATCACCAGTAGATATATGCGGCACACCAAGTATGCTCATGAGTCTAGAGGCATAGGTTCCCTTCCCAGAACCAGGTGGACCAAATATTATCATCCTCATATCGACCGCCGACCTCACAATTTTTTACAAATAAACTCTAAAATAATAATATATTTCATTATTTTGTCAATTAAGGTTGAATAAAATCGAAAAGTTTACCATAAAGGCATAAATATTTGGTTTAAATATTTTAGTTAGGATGGAGATGGCTAGAAGATCTCGCAAAGATCCCCAAAAGATGCGGAATGCCATTGTAGTTCTACTACGCAATACTACATGGAAGTGCGGTAAGCTCGAACGACTCATAATCGAATACCTCCAAAGTAGGCTGAGGCGATATGGAACAGCGCATTCTTCTGTGAATGAAATAGCCCAGTACTTTAATTTCAATGGAAAGCAGAAGAGCGAATTATTCGATGCGCTAAAGAGATTAGAGAAAAGATATATAATAGAAATTAGAGGGCCATAATTTTATCCCCTCTAATTTTTAACTTAAATTAATAGGAAGAATGAAAAAGATGTTATTCAAATGTTAAATAACGGTATAGTATGGGTATGATGAAGGTAGCTTCTTCAGAGGGAGTATCTATATACTGTCGAGAGGGAGATAGGTTCTCCTTCTTTAATAGTCCCTATCCAGCGCATAGGGCATGCATGGCCATCGATATATATCCGGGCCGAGACTTTGGCTCAGCTGCACCTTCACCGGTGTCTGGAGAAGTTAAAGAGATACGGAGAGTTGCATGCCCGGAGAAGAGTATCTTTAAAAGCTCAAGTTATGATTATGTTATCCTCCTACAAAGCCTAGAAAACCCGAAAAGGTGGATTAAAATATTGCATTTAGAACCGCTTATAAAAGTAGGAAATATTGTTAATGTTGGGGATGACCTTGGAATCCTCTTGAGATCCGGTTTCTTTGACTATTGGACAGACCCTCATATCCATATCGAAATAAGAGACCCCCTTGACCCAATACGCGCCAGAGGGGGATTTGTAATTAAAAGGGATATCTTCAACACTCCTTTAAACGAGAATGAAGAGAACGCAGATATAGAGGAGCTGCGCGGGGTGATAGTTGAATCGAAGATAGAGTACGCATTAATGCTCTTAGATAAAGAGTTAAAGTATGGTGTTCCTGTTAAGGTGGACGAAGAAACGGGTTTAATTGACGGGGGCATCCCACATTATGGCTTTTTTGGCGTTCATCGCACATCTTCTGGAGCTCCCCGCAGTAACCTAATTAAACTCTGTAACGTAAACATTGGTGTTATAAAGCACACTTATTCAAATATGTGCGTCGCTGAGTATCTTAACCAGCTCTTTAGAGTGAAGAATGTACCTGTAAAACTATCATTTTATCTTTATCTATCAAAGCCCCTAGTGAAGATTATTCCGAGTGAGGCGGGCAAATTAAAGTTGGAGAAATCTGAGGAGGTTTCGGTAGTGATCTCCAGTCAATAGAGTGTAGGCTTCGGCTAAACCAAAAGGTATTTTGCCTAGAAAGTGCCTTAATTAGGTGAGGGTAAGATCATGCCCTACTGTCCAGAATGCGGGGGCGAGATGCTTTACATAAGCCGCATAAAACAATATGTATGCAAGGGATGCGGTCTCTCGTTAACCTTACAAGAAATTATTGAAATTAAAGAGAAGTTGAGAAGTAGCCAAGAGATCGGTGAGGATGAAAGAAAGAGAATACGGAAAGAATACTTAGAGTGGTGGCTCTCAAAGAAGCGGTAGAATTAGCCATTTAAGTAGAGCGAAACAACATTGCAAAGAAGATATTGAATTAATCATCTAAATAGTGATATTGCCTATTTCTGGAGCCTTTGAATATGAACCCAAAATTTTAACGAAAAGGGCGTTAGCTTTCAACCCTTCAAGCGCCTCAGCGCATTTAGTCTCAGTTCTATGCCCCTCAAAATCTAAGTAAAAGTTATACTCCCACGGCCTCTGCCTAGTTGGCCTCGATTCTATTTTAGTCAAGTTTATTCCCCGCAATGCAAATTCCCCTAGTGCTCTATAGAGCGCTCCTGGAACATGTCTTGTTGAAAATATTATAGATGTCTTATCGTTCCCGGTTGGTGGCGCATCAAATGTTGAGAGGACAAAGAACCTAGTGTAATTATTTGGGTTGTCGGCTATATCCCTTGCTAAAATCTTCATGTCATAGATTCCCGCACACCTCTCACTTGCTATTGCGGCTGCATCAAGCATTCCGCGCTCCTTAATCATCTTAACGCTCCCAGCGGTGTCATAGGTAGAAATTAATTCGCAACCAAGTCTCTCAAGAAAATTTCTACATTGCCCAAGCGCCTGCGGGTGTGAAAAGATAACTTTAATTGAATCTAAGTCTACGCCCGGGTTGGCTATCAAACAGTGAACTATTTTTAAGATCACCTCGCCACAAACTTTAACATCATGCTCAAGGAATAAGTCGTAGACCTGCGTTACGCTCCCCTCAAGAGAATTTTCTACTGGAACAACGCCAAATTCTGTTTCACCATCCTCAACGCATCTGAATGCATCTAAAAAACGCTTACATGGAACCGGATGGACATCCGGTCCAAAGAATTCGTAGATAGCGCTTTCACTATAGGCTCCTATCTCCCCCTGAAAGGCCACCTTAACAGGTTTTTTAAGATCTTTAATCCATTTAACGCGCATATCTGTTACTTCGCCTCAGCTGAGCGGCAAACTAAGATAAAAATTTGTGGCATATAAGTATTTTTAATTGATGTTAAAATACATGCCTATTCTATCATAAAATTTCTGGAGAAAAAGGTTAAATAGGCAAGCCTGTCTAGTAATAGGCGTAAAAGTGCTCGTGGGAAGCCACCTTGGCTTACAAGTATATGAGTAAAGCTTGGAAAAAGCCGTATGAATCTTACGTATTTGAGGCTATGCGTCAAAGAGTTATTGAGTGGCGCAGGGAGCCGTCCATAATTAGAGTTGACAAGCCAACACGGATCGATAGGGCTAGGAGACTTGGTTACAAGGATAAGCCCGGCTTTGTTGTCGTACGCGTTAGAGTTAGGAAGAGTGGTTTCAGAAAGGAGAGACCGAGCTCTGGCAGAAGACCTAAACGCATTGGAGTGACAAAATACAAATTAGCTAAAAGTCTGAGGCTCATAGCTGAGGAGAGGGCTGCCAGAAAATTCCCAAATCTCGAAGTTCTAAACTCTTACTGGATTTGGGAGGACGGACGCTATAAATGGTTTGAGGTGATAATGGTAGATAGAAATCTGCACCCAGAAATTCAGCTCGGTAAGGGTAGGGGGAGAGTTTTTAGGGGATTGACAAGCGCTGGAAGAAAAGTTCGCGGCCTACTCGCTAAATAAATCGGGGTTCAAAAATTGACTAATGGAAATAGGCGCTTTAGTTTTATGGTCTAGAAAAGATGAATGAGGGGCCCCTCTTAATTTCCTAGTTTTAAGATGGATTTTACGTCAGTTTCCTTCGCTAAGCCGTAAATTATCTAGGTAGTTTAGGGAAGGAAGACGGCAGCTGCTATAACGGTTGTCCAAAGACCGTCTTTATGCCCCTCTGCGGATTGACATATATGTGTTGTCTTAAAGATTTTGCCACTGGCCTTATACACCTTTTTCCGTTCATCCCATGCTTTTTCAGGATCAAACTCTATTCCAAGGCTTGTAGCAAGCATCGTTGCCGCGAGATCCTCAGCATACTCGCCAGCCTTTTTCGCTGTTTCTCCAAAGGAATGGTGTTCAGATAGATAACCATATCCATTATTATCTTTTGGTAGAGCTAAGCCGATGGCCGCTGCGATTAAGCGGTTTGGCTCACTAGTCTCATTCTTCGCCATAACTACATAAGTTATCTGGCCGGGCTTTAGCAGTTTAAGCCCTTCTTCTCTCGAAATTATCTTGCATCCTGATGGGAAAATGCTCGATATGCAGACTAAATTGCACTTTTCTATTCCAGCGTCTCTTAACGCTAACTCATAGGATATTAGCCTATCCTTATGTACTCCTACACCCTTCGTAAAGAACATTTTTGTAGGGATCACGCTCATCTCCATAACCATGAAAAAACATTGAATAGAATTCTCTTTTAAATTTTTTCTCATTAAAAATGCTAAATAAAAATGTCATCAAATCCTAAAAAGCAAATAAAATAGTCTTTTTTTGGTAAAAATCTTGAATGAATTTAAATATTAAACTGTGCCACTGTAATAAATTTTGGGGATGTGGAAGCATAATGGTTGCGAGGATAGCGGCAATTGTTTACAGCAAGGGTGAGAAGCGTGTTGGTAGAGGCTTTAGCAGGGAGGAGCTTAAGGCAATCAAATTAACTGTCAGAAAAGCGTTAAAACTTAAGATACCAGTTGACGTTAAGAGAAAAACTAGGTATGAAGAGAATATAGAGACCTTAAAGAATTATTTAACCCAGATAGGTGAGAAAACTTTAGAATTGTAGAGTGGTTGTGAGATGAAGGGTAAGATCGCGTACATAAATTTAAGCTTCTTTGCCCATGCAACAGAGGATCAAGAAAAGGTTCTTACGGCCGCTAAAAATCTATTTCCACCAACCTATGTAGACCGAGTGTCATTTAATAGGAGTAAACTCACTGGTGAATATGGTAATCCAATAATTCTCTTTAGAACTCAGATAAAGGAGCCGGAAATAGCTGAGTCACTATTACATAACATATCATTGAATCTTCCCCTGATTGAGAAAGAGGATTTAAGTAGACATTTGGATTTATATTTAGATGGAGGTAACTTCTATCTTAGATTTGATAAGCAGGAGGCTTACAGAGGAAGATTTAAGCTCTGCAGGGCTGATCCAATAAGAGTGCACATAAGATTTAAAATGTCTAAGATTGAAGAGATTAGGGAAGCTTGCCGAGTGATAGGGCTCGTACCATGAAGAGAATCTATGCAGACTTACATTTACGCCCACCATCAGATCAAATAGATGAGGCAAAACGCTTAATAAAGAGGGCATCCGAGCTCGGCTATAGTATTATTGGATTATCCCTCCCATTAAATGGGAATAGAGAAATCATTGAAGCCTTACGGAAAGAGTTTCCGGATGTGGATTTAGTAACAAGAATTGATTTATCACCAAAAAATGCGAGAGATCTGTTAAAGCTCCTAGGTAAAGTTAGATGGAAGTTTGAGATCGTATCTGTAGAATGTATGACGAGAGATATTGCGCTACAGGCCGCTAAGGATCGAAGGGTTGATTTACTCTTTTTTGCACCAGAGGATTCCAGAAAACACTTTTTCGGTATCTCTGAGGCTAAGCTTGCCTCTGAAAAAAATGCAGCTTTAGAAATTAATATGTCCCCAATACTTTATTTATCGGGTCCGTCCAGAATCAACCTTCTCAGGGTTTTACGAAGGGAAGTTTTAATAGCCATGAAGTATGGTGTACCAATAATAATTTCAAGTGGAGCAAGTAATCCATATATGCTTAGGAGGCCAGAAGATTATGCTTTTCTCGTACACCTTATAGATCTAGACCTCAATAGTGCTAAAGAAGCGCTTTCAAAGAACCCAAAAGCCATAGTTGAGCGAAACAGAAGAAAATTAAGCGAAAATTATGTATGCCCAGGAGTTCATATTATAAGAAGGGGCGAAGACTGCCAGTGAGGGTTAGGCATCGCTATATATTGGTTAAAATTGATGCGAAGAAAGTCCCATGTAAAAGGGATTTTGAAAGCAGCTTGTGGCATAATATCATTAGGTTGTTCGGCGAATATGGCGCTAGTCAAACAGATTTATCCCTAATTAAATATGACCAGGAGATGGGTCATGCTGTGATCCGCTGCTCTCACATGGCGCTTCCAAAAGTTCGGGCAGCGATAGCGGCAATAACAAAAATTAGCGATGAGGAGGTAACAGCACATACGCTTTTAGTTTCAGGGACGCTAAAGGCGTTAAAAAGAAAGATGGATAATGTTCCTGAAGACAAAAAATAAATAATTTCATCCCATCCTATTTACGCATTTGAAATAATTTGGGGGGTGCTGCGTGGGGAAGCTTCAGGCGGCTAATAAGGAAGTTGCTAAGGATTTCATGTTACTTTATTTTCTTGCAAAAATGGGCGCATATCATGAGCCAGTAAGGATTTCAACAACATCATTAGCTAAGAAGGTTGGGTTGTCCCAACAAAGCATATCAAGGTATCTGATAAGCCTTGAGAAGAAGGGGCTTATACGCCGAACTATAAGTAAGGGGGGAAGCTTAATTAGGCTTTCTAAGGCTGGGGAAGACTTCCTTAAAAAAATATACCTTGATTTAAGTGTAATCTTCGAGGAGAAGCGTCCCATGATAATTGAGGGAGAAGTTTTCAGCGGACTTGGTGAGGGAGCCTATTACGTATCCCAAGAGGGCTACAGGAGGCAATTTATAGAGAAGCTGGGCTTCGATCCATACCTTGGAACGCTAAATTTAAGGATAACCGATGAGAAAAGCATGAAAGTAAGGGATATGCTAGATGTTTACCCAGGGATAGAGATTAAGGGATTTAGAAATAAGAGTAGAACTTATGGGCTGGTTAAATGTTTTTTAGCCACGGTCAACGGCCGTGAAAAGGGGGCGGTGGTTCTCGCATCAAGGAGTCATTATGGAAAAGATGTTCTAGAAGTTATAGCGCCAGTATATCTCCGGGATAAATTAGGATTAAAGGATGGAGATAAAGTTAAGGTGGAAATAATTACATAAAATTATTTAATCTTTATTTTCTAACTAGTTGTACAAGGCGCTTTCCTTTAGCTAAGGATGATACTAAAATTAGACCTGTAACCTCCATTCTCATTAAGGCCTTATTCAGCTCGCCGAAGCTTATATCCTTATAACCATAAGTATTCCTCAGCACCTCGAGAAGCTCCACATCCGTTAAGGAGTTTTTCTTTTCAAGTATTTCAAGTATCACTATGGGAATGGGTTGAGATCTCCATGTTTTTATTGCCATCTTCGCCAACCACGCTATGCTTAAGTTATTAATGGTGGTATAGTTCTCTGCATCTTCTTGAACTGCTGACTCCAATTCTTATACCAGTTTTCCATGTCCATCATTATGCTCGGGCCAACTTTCTTCATAGCTTCTTGGAAGTCCATCGCTGTAACTTCCCTCGCATCTATGTCGCGCCTCAAGGCTATTAGTGCCGCCTCACGGCATAAAGCCTCAAGATCAGCACCAGAATATCCCTTCGTCATACTGGCCAGCAACTTTAAATCTACATCCTTAGCTAGGGGCATATTTTTAGCATGTATCTTCAGGATTGATAATCTAGTCTCCTCATCGGGCGGCGGCACATATATTAATCGATCAAATCTACCTGGTCTTAACACCGCCGGATCAATTAAATCTGGCCTATTTGTTGCGGCTATAACGACTATGTCCTCAAGGGATTGTATTCCATCCATCTCTGTAAGCAGCTGACTTATGACCCGCTCTGTTACCCCACTATCACCATAACCTAAGCCCCTTCTTGGAATAAGCGAGTCGATCTCATCAAAGAATACGATTGTCGGCGCCGACATCCTAGCCTTCCTAAAAATTTCTCTTATAGCTTTTTCTGACTCGCCGACCCATTTAGACATGATCTCAGGCCCCTTAACACTTATGAAATTAGCTTCACTTTCGGTTGCGACGGCTTTAGCCAAGAGGGTCTTACCACAACCAGGTGGACCGTAGAGCAGTATACCTTTTGGCGGCTTAACACCCATCCTTTTAAATACACCTGGTCTCTTAATCGGCCATTCGACAGCTTCTCTTAGCTCTTGCTTAACGTCCTCAAGGCCTCCAACATCATCCCAGTGAACTGCCGGAACCTCTATTGCAACCTCCCTAAGTGCTGCGGGCGTTATCTCCTTAAAGGCGTTTAGGAAGTCCTCCATCTTAACCTCCATCTTCTCAAGAACCTCTGTTGGGATTCTCTCCTGCTCCAAGTCTATTTCAGGGAGATATCTTCGTAGAGCTTTCATTGCAGCCTCTCGGCATAAGGCTGCCAGATCGGCCCCGGTGAAACCATGGGTTATTTCAGATAGCTTCCTCAGGTCTACATCCTCAGCTAATGGCATACCTCTTGTGTGTATTAGAAGTATTTCATATCTACCTTGCTTATCAGGGATCCCTATTTCGATCTCCCGGTCGAATCTTCCGGGTCTCCTTAAAGCCGGGTCGAGGGCGTTAGGCCTGTTCGTCGCACCTATAACTATCACGTTGCCCCTCTCAGAAAGTCCGTCCATTAACGCCAGTAATTGCGCAACAACCCTGCGCTCAACCTCGCCGGTAACCTCCTCCCTCTTAGGCGCTATGGCATCTATCTCATCAATAAATATTATGCTCGGAGCGTTTTGCTGGGCCTGCTGGAATATTTCGCGGAGCCTAGCCTCGGACTCGCCATAGAATTTACTCATTATCTCTGGGCCATTTATTGATATGAAGTATGCGTCGGACTCGTTTGCGACTGCTTTAGCTAAGAGCGTTTTTCCACATCCAGGAGGGCCATGAAGTAATACGCCTTTAGGTGGATCTATTCCAAGTCTCTGGAATATTTCGGGGTGCCTAAGCGGCAGCTCGACCATCTCCCTTATCCGTTGAATTTGCTCCTTTAATCCACCAATATCTTCATATGTAACTCTCGGCACGCCCTTAACTTCTGGAACGGGTTCAGGTAGAATCTGTAAGTTTGTATCGTAGGTTAATCTAACGATGCCATGGGGCCTGGTCTTTGTGACAACGAATTGAACTGGGTGCCCCAACATCATTACGAGCGTTGTGTCTCCCTCAACGAACGTCCTCTCAAGAAGTCTATTTTTAACGAAGTTTATGAAGTCCTCATCGACATTTAGGCGCATATCTACTGGTGCGAGGGTGATGTTAACGGCATCTATAACCTCAGCTTTCCGGACAATAACATACTCGTTTATTGATACGCCAGCATTTTTACGCGTTACTCCATCTATCCTTATAATTCCCTTACCTTGATCCTCCGCATAAGCCGGCCAAGCTATCGCCGAGGTTTTCCTTTTACCCACTATTTCAATTACATCGCCTGCTGAAACCCCTATCTTCTCCATCGTCCTCTGGTCTATCCTAGCAATACCCCTGTATACATCTCTTTGCTTGGCATCGCCCACTCTAAGCTGGACTTCACTAACCATACATTGTCTTCCTCTTTAAAATCACCATTATTTTAATTAGTGAGGGTTCTTGAATATAAGTATGGTGCATAAAAAATTCTATATTCTCCTTACCATAACAGTCTGTATGTCACTTACATCCATTATCTCCCGAATTCTTTTTTCAACTTCATCTAACCCGCCGGATAAATCTTCCGGCAACACTATATGTGCTATTAGAGCAACTAAGCCGAATGCTATAGGCTCCTCCTCAAACTTGTAGACAGAGGCATAGCTCGGCAGAGCATTCTTAATCTTTTCCTTTAAGGCATCTAAGTTAACACTTATGTCCGAAGGAAATACCTTTAGTGAGACTACAACCCTAGCCAATTTTAAACCCCCTTGTTGTTGCTCAGGTAAATAATAACTTGGAATATTTTAAAGTTATGCTTTGCCTAAGATTTTAGATATATATTGATGGGGAGCCCCATATGGGCGTAAAGGAGACGGAGATTGCCGTTATCGGCGCGGGCCCCTCCGGGTTGATTGCGGCCCGTGAGGCTTCACAGAGGGGATTAAGGGTAACAGTTTTGGAGGAGCATGGGGAGATAGGGCTGCCTTGCCACTGCGCCGGGCTCCTAAGCATTAGTGGGCTTAATAGTATAGGGGCGCCGTGCAGCGGGGCATACGTACTTAACATGGTTAGGGGGGCGCGTTTCTTCTCACCATCTAACATTTCACTTACTTTTGAGTGGAAAAAACCATTAGCTTGTATTGTTGACCGCCACCTTTTCGATCTATTCTTAGCTGAACAAGCCCATAAAAGCGGTTCACTCATAGAGTTGAAATCAAGGGTTCATGGAGTTAAGAGAGATGGAGACAAATGGCTCTTAGAGATCGGCGGTAGAAGGAGGGTAAGGGCAAAGTTACTGATAGATGCTGAGGGAGCCATGCCAAAAATACCGCGCATGGTCGGAATAAAGACGCATGACGCAAAAAAACTTCTTAAGGGAATGCAGGCTGATCTCCATGTATCCGACATAAACCAAGATCATGTCGAAGTACACCTAGGCAGAGAACTCGCCCCAGGTTTCTTCGCATGGGTGATACCATTAAATGACGAAGTTGCAAGGGTCGGGCTTGCATGTAATGCTTCAGACGTGAGGAGCAGATTACTTAAGTTTGTAAAAAAGCGGTTTGGCGTGTCTTCTCAAGGTAAGATAGAGTCTCTTAAATACTATTCAGGACTAGTTATCACGTGCGGCCCGATTAGGCGGACTTATGGAGATGGCATATTAGTAGTTGGTGATTCGGCTGGGCATACTAAGCCGATAACCGGGGGTGGAGTTATATTCGGCGGGATGTGCGCAAAAGTGGCTGGAAAGGTTGCCTCAAGGGCCATCATGAACAATAAAATTGAGGGAATTTTCCTCAAGAGATATGAGGAGGAGTGGAGATTTAAAATAGGGAAGGAGATCAAGATGGCCCTCTTAGTTAGAAAAATTCTCGATAATCTCCCAGATAGGGACTTGGACAAAATCTTCTCGATTGCCATAAAAGAAGAAATTCAGAGCGACATTGTAGCGGGAGAATGCGATATGGATTATCAGGCAACAACGATAATAAGGGCCTTAAAGGGGAGAATTTTAAAGTTTATGCCAATAATTTTTAAGGCTTTATTTTATGATATTGTTGGAAGAACCACCAAAATATATAAATGAGCTTTACATCAAATATGGGTTAACAGTTTGAGGTGTAAATCAGGTTGAGTAAAAAAATCTTGATGCCAATATGCACCTCATGTAATAGAATAATCCCTCCCGGGACAAACGCCGTTTCTTTTCCCTGTCCGAACTGTGGCGACATAATAATATGGCGCTGCTCAACGTGCCGACAATTTAGACGCCAATATAAATGTCCAAAATGCGGCTTCATCGGACCTTAACAATATTCATAGAACCTTTTCGCCTCAAAGCCAACTGAGCATGAGCTACGAGAAAAACAAAATCTTAAAAAATTTAAAACCATTTTGTTAGGTCTCTTTTCAATTTCTTTGGGTTTAAGATAAATTCTAGGAACTTGTCTCTTGCTGCTTGCCAAGCCTATTATAAACCAGCCATCTTTAGTTATAAACGCTGATTCATCGCCCACTTGAACTATCTTAGCCATATCCATGCTAACCCTAGCATAAACGCTGCCCTCCCCCTTACAATCTTTTTTGAGACTACTTCTTTGCCACGCCTCTTTGCCCAGGCATAAAAATCGCCCTATTTAGCCCAAAGGACTTGGCCTTTTCCAGGTCACCGGTCAACAGGTAGTATCTGGCTGCTTGAAGCAGACCCATGACTTGAAAGCTCCCTATTTTGCCACCTCACGGAGCCTCCACTTCTATCTCCTTTTCCTCTAGTCTTTGTGTGATGGGGACCGATATTACGGTTCTAATGGCCATCTCCCCTCCACCGGACCAACCCTTGTATCCGCCAACTACCTTAATTGCCTCCATAGCGGCTGGATTCCCTTCAGCGTCCTCATAAACCCTCCAATCACGGTTATGCTTGAAGCTCTCTGGGTTAGCCCACTCGATTTCAAAGGAATCTATTTCATCGGGCTTAAAGCAGACACAGCACAGTTTCCTCCTATGTAATGAGGGGGCGCTGTAAAGACTCTCTTTAAATCTATCGTATTCTCAACCTTAACGCTCTTAAACCTTGAAATTAAATCTAATATCTTCTCCCTGCACCGCTCTAAGACCAGATCTACTAATGAAATATGCTATGTCCAACGGATTATATTTCTGTAGAATTTCATTTGAGAAGCATCTCTCATGTACGTGAACATGCGCCCCCTCGCCACTCCATTTAATGAAGACGGACTTGGCGATGCCCAGCCTCTCAAGCTCATCAATTATTATCCTAGCAGCATCAATGACCCCTTTCCACTCATTTAGTTCACATCAATATCCCATATCGGCGAGGTATATGCTATGTTAGATGGATCTTCGAGATCGGATTTATCCGCTACTTTCCTATAAATGTTGATTGAGCCATAAATGGATCTTGGATGAACCCCGCCAAAATGCTTTAATAAATCTAGAACATCTTGAGGATTATTAACGCTTAAAGGACTGTCATCCCTCCAGTACCTTAAAAAGACCCTGCTGCCCATAGCCCCGCCTTCAAGGGCAACCCACCTACCCCTACAGTAATCGGCAATCTCATCTCTAACAAACTCGTTTAAATAGTATGTGGCAGCAAAGTCACCGGACATGAGGGCCACAACACCCAAAAAGAGAAAAGTGGGAAGAAGGGAAACATAAATTATCACTATAGAAAAATATGCATAGATGTACGTGAATATAGCTTATGGCTCCCGGCTCTCCTAATATTTAGGGAGAAAACTGGCGAATGTTGGTCTCAAAATAGCTTAAACTATTTTGTCATCCTTCATATCTATTTAGAGCGGTTACGCTATACGTAAAGTTTACTGCAATCCGGGCATTTAGGATTTCTCTTAATCTCTATTATGCTGAAATCCATGTAGAATCCATCGTAAAGTAAGAGATTGTTTTCCAGCAGATTTCCCATTCCAACCAAATATTTTATTGTTTCTGTCGCCTGGATCGAGCCTATTGTTCCAGCTACCGGACCTAAAATTGGGAAAACTTCGCGTTTTAATGGTGCCGATATTATACATCTTAGACATGCCGTCCTCCCTGGCACTATTGTTGTTGCCTGCCCCATGAAGCCGTGAACCGCCCCATGGAAGAATGGTATCCTTCTCTCTATGCAGGCTCTATTAAGAGCGAACCTCGCCTCATAATTATCAAGGGCATCAACAACAGCGTCTACACCATCAACTAGAGTTAAAGCATTCTCACCGGTTATTTTTTCATCATACACCTCAATATTTATTGTCGGGTTTATTTGCAGAAGCTTTTCGCGTGCAGACTCAACCTTCTTTTTCCCGACATCCTTATCCCAATGCAAGAGCTGACGATTTAAGTTGTCCAGCTCCACAATATCCGCATCAACTATTCTAATTGTTCCGACCCCAGCGGCAGCCAAGTAAACTGATATTGGGAAGCCTAATCCCCCGGCTCCAGCCACCAAAATTGTCGCCCTCTTTAATCTTCTCTGGCCTTCCACGCCGAACCCATTTATACGGATCTGTCTGTCATACCTCATTAAATCATACTCTGTTAGCTCTGTAGAGTGATCCGTCATATCGACACTCCCTAATGTTTGCTCACTTATCCATGATCTTTTTTATGTTATTAATTTCGTTTGGATCTAGGCTCTTCACGGAGAGCCATGCCTCAAGTATCTCCTTTCCAACTTGCGGAGTTGTCAGCCTACCGCTTATTGCTAAAATGTTGGCGTCGTTCCATAGCCTAGCCCCTTTCGCTGTCTCTGCGTCGAAGCATAAGGCCGCTCTAACGCCCCTAACCTTATTCGCTGCTATGGAGACACCGGTTCCCGTATAGCATATTACTATCCCGAAGGCAGATCTACCATCCGCAACATCGCCTGCCACTGAGAAGGCTACGTCAGGCCACGGCTCAACTCTGCCAGTAACTAAAGCACCATAAGCCTTTACCTCAAAACCTCTCCTCTTTAACTCCTCATAGAGGGTTACTGCTACCGGATACAAGTCATCTGATCCAATGGAGACCCTCAACCCCGTTCACCAGCATGGTAGTTAGCGCCAGAAGACATAAATCTTACTGTAGAGTTAAGCCGTAAAAATTGTTTGGCTGGATTATTCATATCTTAGGGCCACCGCCGGCGGCACCTTTGAAGCCTTATATGCTGGCAAGATGCCGCCACATAATCCTACAGCTATCGTGAGTAGGAGTGTTTGTGCTATTAGGTCGGGCGTTATTTTTGGGCTCAATTGAAGAATCAGTTCAAGACCACCTATAGAAAAGCCTCTGAGAGATAGGAAATGGGCTCCAGCCACCCCAAGCAGTATTCCTATTGAGCCTCCGATTAGACTCATCATTATAGACTCTAAAAGGATTAGAAGTAAGATTTGTTTGCTCGTGTATCCTATAGCCTTCATCACACCTATTTCACGGGTTCTCTCCATAACGGATGTTATCATCGTTGCAGCGACCCCTGCAACCGCGACTGCAAAGGCTGAGAGTGATGTTGAGAAATTTATGAAATCTATCGCCCTGGTAACGCTTGAAATCGCCTCAGCTATCGCGCTGAACGCTATGACTTGTAGCCTATCCTCATACTTTTCTCTTAAAGATGAAACAACGCTCTTAACCATCGATGGATCACGTGTAAGCACAAATATTCCAGACCAG
This sequence comes from Bathyarchaeia archaeon, assembly GCA_038817885.1. Taxonomy (GTDB): domain Archaea; phylum Thermoproteota; class Bathyarchaeia; order Bathyarchaeales; family DTEX01; genus DTEX01. The sequence goes on from JAWAZE010000002.1 coordinate 94,487, forward strand.
TCCCTCATCCCTAGGAGCTTCTTGCCAGCTTCCGGGCTTAGGAACACCGTCGAGTCCGGATCAACTATTAGGGCTCCACCATATTCCTCAAGGATGGCGCCAATTTTAACATTCACATTTTTTCTCCCTAATATTTTATCGCCTTCTATTTTTAAGACAGACAGCGTCATAACGTCGCCAAGTATAAAGTGCTGTTCTCCAGAATCCTTAAAGGCAACCTTCTTACCAACTATAGCGTTAAGTGTTCCGGAAGGTGCGGCGCCCTCCATTATCTTCAGGCTTCCAATAGCCTCAAAGAGTAAATCATAGTTTATGGCGAAGACAGATACCTTAACCTCATCTGAGCCCCTTTTAAGTAGGGCCTGCGTGGAATAGAATGGCTCAGCCCTCATAACCTCCGGCATAGACTTTATGAAGTTAAGATTCTCCTCACTTAATCTATAATTTTCCCGGGGGAAAACAGCTATTGCGTTCTGCCCTAAGGATGTTATACTCTCTACGATATAGTCGGAGTAGCTTCGCACAACAGAGCTCATCATAACCATAACCAAGGGGCCTATGGATATACCAATTATTGTGAGAACAGCCCTAGTCCTCCTTTCTTTCAAAGCCTTAGCTGCGAGTCTAATGAAGTCTATAAGGAGCGTGTAAAGCGCCATTATACTCACCTTAACTACGACTTACTTATTGAGCGGGTCCTTAAAACCCTATAGATGAGGAAAGATGCTACTGCCAAGAATACTATAACCGCTCCCACCACAATCCATGTCTCGACGCCCAGCCCCCTTTCCTGGGGCGGCGTTGGGGTCTCGGGATATATCTCAATTTTAACAGGTATTTCTTTTGAAAATTGCTGGTTAAAAGCGTCATAATATTCTATTATTATGGTTCCGGCCTCACCCTTTTCCGGAATTTCTATTCTAAATGCCATTTCATCAGATGGCGCGATATCTCCTATTAGAGTCCATGCACTGGCATTTTCGATGGTAAGAATGGCCTTTACCCTATAAGCTGTCGATGAGCCGAGATTAACAATAGCGCCGCTTACGGTTGTTGAGGAGTGCTTGCTGATAGCATTAATGTCTCTGATAAGGAGATCTATAAATGGTTCAACGATGACAGTTATCGTATTATTGAATCTTTTAATTGTCCCGCTAGGATCTCTATAAATGATTGATATAATTAATGGGACTGGACCATAAGTTATAACGGTCATCCCGCCAGCTTGCGTCGTAAATCCAAATGGGTTATAGACTAATGTTAATGGGATATCAACTTTCTCGCCAGCACTGATCTTCTCTCTGTATATAATGGAGGGCGAGGTTATTAAAAGAGGCATCTCCTGATGTGGTAAGATGCTCAGATAAACGTCATATAGTGGTGATGACCCGCTATTCTCTATTGTTATGGAGGTATTTGTGAAGCGGCTCTTAACATTTATGCTACCACTCATTTTAATTTCCAAATACCCAGTTCTACCTAGCACGGCCACTGGAATCGTCAGTTCAACTAACCTCTTTGTACCCCACTGATCAATATAAGAGAGTTTCCCAGCGAGGGAATGAACCCCCAGACTGACATTTAGTATGTTAAGGCAGGCTAAGAAGGTTAGTACATCTCCTCGGCTAAGAGCCTGTGCCTGGGCTGTTTGAGCTACCTGATAAGCCCTTAAATACTCCCTTATAAGCGCGCCTGGCTCCTGAGCCTGCAATTGAGGTAGTACTGAAAGAGGGCTTATGGTTGATGGAGGAGATTTCACGACTGTTGAGTTATCTAAGGCGTTAACAAAACCCTCAGGAAGATTTATCTCAAGAACCGCGCCTCTCATACTATCAACAAGATTATTTCTTACGAGAATGAAGAGATGGGCGCCGTAAGTATTTGAGCCGACGGATCCCTCATACCAGCCAGCGCTAACAAATTCTACCGCTTGACTATCATTGTTAATGCTTATGTCTAGGCTGAATTTTTCGTTACACCTAACCCCGGGTCCACCGGACTGCAATATAAAGTCTACTATTAGCTCGGCCCTATACTTGCCTGGCTTAACATCCCCAACGGTCACCATGAATGATGACGTGAATGTACCTAGACTTCCAATGGGCCCATCCACATATGCCTTGGCGGTTCTCTCGCCTCTTGAGGACATGTTCTCCGGGAGGTTAAGGTAAAGTAGTATTCCGCCTATTGGGAAGGGCGCTCTATTCGCGATCACGACTTGGAATGTAGCGTTCTCTGTCCGTGGGAAAACATTATAATTGTTCTGCCAGCCGTAGCTAATAAGTTCAAGATAGCTGGTTGCCGCCGGATACCTTTCAACGGGCAAATTAACAACAAAGTCTCTGGTAGTCTCTATATGCACTTC
>JAWAZE010000003.1:0-84810 GCA_038817885.1 Bathyarchaeia archaeon
CTTGTAGCGCCCCCCCGCCAATTCCTTTAAGTTTCAGTCTTGCGACCGTACTCCCCAGGCGGCGGGCTTAACGGCTTCCCTGCGGCACTGGCGTGACTCGTGGTCACGCCAACACCTAGCCCGCATCGTTTACAGCCGGGACTACCCGGGTATCTAATCCGGTTCGCTCCCCCGGCTTTCGTCCCTCACCGTCGGGCGTGTTCTGGCCGGCCGCCTTCGCCACTGGTGGTCCTCCCGGGATTACAGGATTTCACCCCTACCCCGGGAATACCGCCGGCCTCTCCCGCCCCCTAGCCTAGCAGTATCCCCCGCAGTCCAACGGTTAGGCCGTTGGATTTAACGAGGGACTTGCTAGGCCGGCTACGGACGCTTTAGGCCCAATAATCGTCCCCACCACTCGGGGAGCGGGTATTACCGCGGCGGCTGACACCCGACTTGCCCTCCCCTTATTCCCCCAGCTGTTTACACTGGGGAAAAGCCGCCCTCGGCGGGCGGCACTCGGGGTAGCCCCGTCACGCTTGCGCGCATTGCGGAGGTTTCGCGCCTGCTGCGCCCCGTAGGGCCTGGGCCCTTGTCTCAGTGCCCATCTCCGGGCTCCCGCTCTCACGGCCCGTACCCGTTATAGGCTTGGTGGGCCGTTACCCCACCAACAACCTGATGGGCCGCAGCCCCATCCTCGGGCGGCACCGGAGGCATGGTTCCGGTGCCCTTTCGGCGAGGGACCGTTCCAGGCGCCCTCACCTATCGGGGATTAGCCCCAGTTTCCCGGGGTTATCCCCGTCCTGAGGGTAGGTTAGCTACGTGTTACGGAGCCGTTCGCCGCGCCCTTCCCGGTGGCTGAAGGGCGCCAACTCGCATGGCTTAGTCCCACCCCGATAGCAGTGGGGTCCGGCAGGATCAACCGGAGTTGGGAGACGGTCGCAATAATTAATTTTGGTTGTGGGTGGCGCTTGGCCCGCCTTGGACCTTAGCTTTTTTGGGGGCTAAGGCCCGCATCCTTGTGTCCGCAACTGGAGGTCAATGCTTCATTGGGAGGCTTAGGCGCCTCCTTTTATTCTGCATTGACGCCGCCTGTTGCGGACTCCGATAAATATTCATGTTCTTCAGTTATAAATACTTTTTGGCGTACTGATAAAGCTTATCAGTATAGTGTTATTGAATAATTTTTAGTGCGTTTGGGGGTGTATTAGCGTGCTTCCTGAGAGGCTTAGTGGGGTGCTGGGTGGGCTCATTGATGATTTAAAGGCCCGTGAGATTGTTCTCGGGTTTGGTTTATTTGGTAGTTGGAGTCGTGGTGATGCTGCCCCAACCAGTGATGTGGATTTATTAGTTGTTGAGAGTAAGGAGTATGATTATGATTATGTTGAGAGGATTGAAGTTGATGGCTGCCTCTTAGACTTAAATTATATTTCGAGGTATTGGATTACAAAGATGCCCCCGGAGATAGATCAGAAGATCTATGAGCTACAAATCATGTTTGATCGGGATGGCTCATTGACCAAGGCTAAAAATTTGATGTCAAGGGTTTATTGGAAGCCTGAGAGAATCGAGCTTAGAACGGAGTCCCATCTTTTTGAGGCGGATTCCTATCTGAGCCGAGCCCGGCAGGCGCTTAATAGGGGGGATTACCGCAGCGCTAAAGTGAACGCTATAAGGAGTTTTTGGGCCCTTACAAAGATCTTGATGGAAGCCGGGAGAAAATTAATTCTTAACAGCTTATTTATTAGGAACCTCGAAGCTGCATGTAAGAGCCTAGATATGTACGCCATCTATAAAAGTTATGTTAATACTGCGGATTTTGAGAGATTGGGTAAGAGTGATGTAAAGCTTATGCTTGACTCGCTCTCGTCGGCGTGGGAGGGCATTATAAGGTTCGCCGCCTCCATATCACTATTACCTAAAGATGTCCACCCGAAACTCGGCGCTAAGCTCAAGTATTATGGGCGGGAACACTTCCTAAAAGGATTAAAAGCTAGAGCGAGCGGTCTCTTAGAAGACTCCCCAACAGAGGCAGCAAATTACATCTTTCACACTTTAATTGATGCCCTCGAAAGCTACGTTTATATAGCGTCCGTCACCGAGGGTGTAAGATTTGATTACGCCACAATCCTTAAGCATCTAAGCGAGTTGAAGAAGAGCCCGGTTAACGTATATTATAGCGCCATCAAGGCGCTGCGCGTAGAGGATGTTTCAAGCCGAGAGGCTGAAAATATATTGAGGGCGGTTGCAGACGCAGCCCTAAACATAAGACAAAGAAGAAGGGAGTTAATATCGCGTCTATCAAGCTAAGAGACCAAAAAGAAAATAAGACCCAACCCATAAACTGTTAGCTGGTGAATGGAGCCCGGTGGTGTAGCGGTCAAGCATGGTGGGCTCTGGACCCACTGACGGGAGTTCGAATCTCCCCCGGGCTACCACATTTTAAACGGCTTAAAATAGGCTTTCATTAGATCAGATATTAATTCCGGCTTTTTCTTCCTGCGATTTCATAAAGAGAGCTTAAAAAAACCTCTTTAGATTAGCGTCCATTTTTGCGTTTACCGGGAAATAGTGCAGAGGGCTGAGCTTCTCCTTAAAAATCTTTAAGGGGAGTGGCGTATATGTTTCTTGGTGGTTAGGGTTGGGTTTCATCCACTTATATACTGGTGATGGTGAGGGCAAATCTATCACCGCCTTTGGTCTAGCCTTGAGAGCTGTCGGGCATGGCTATAAGGTTATAATAGTTCAGTTCATGAAGGGTAGAAAGGATGTTGGCGAGTATAAGATCCGGGGAAGGCTTGCGCCAAACTATGAGATCCGCCAATTTGGACGCAAGGAATTTATTGATTTAGAGAGCCCAAGCCTAATCGACTATGTATTGGCAAGGAGGGCCCTTAATTTCGCTAAAAAGGCGCTTAGTCGGAAGCCCCGTCTCCTAATCCTAGATGAGATAAACCTAGCCGTCTCAGTTGGGTTAGTTCAGCTTAGCGACGTCCTCGACCTTTTAAGTAATATACCTGAATCGACAACAGTTGTGTTGACTGGTAGGAATGCGCCTAAGGAGCTTATTGAGCTGGCTGACCTCGTCACCGAGATGCGTGAGATAAAGCATCCTTGGAGGAGTGGGGTTCAGGCTAGGAGGGGGATAGAATATTGAGAGTTGGAGGCCTTTAGCGCCCCCTTTAAGATTCCGTCCCCTCCCTACCCTCGCAGTATACAAGGTAGAGGAATACCAATATAAATGATATTAGAATTAGCACCTGCAAAATTGTTTTAAATGTATTAAAGAATTCTGCGCTCATTTTAGTTAATCCTCCAAGATTCTATTTAGAGCGTATGGACTATTTAAGGCATTACCGTCTTCCACTCCCTCATCAGGAAGTCATAGAGTTCATCGCTCTCCTCGATGACGTCATATTTCCCCAGAGACTCGGCGATCTTCTGCCCAATTAGATGGTAGCATAGGTAGGCTTTTTGGCTCATAACGTGAAAGTAGAAGTCGTTGCATGTGCAGAATACGGCGTCGGGCATAACTAGGTAGTCCCTCCTCTTTCCGACAACTATCCAAACAACCCTCCCACTGGGCTTAAAAATATACTTCTTGATCCTACCATCCTTAATAGCCCTCCAAGCCTTTATGAAGCGGGATCCGAAGGCCGCGCTCAATTTATTAAAATTTTCATCACTAATCTTTCCAGACCTCTTAATATCCTCACAGATGCTCTCAAGAAATTCGCTCTCGAATTTTTCCCTCTCCATGAAATCAAGACATATTATCTCGAGTTCTAGAATAAATATATTTTCGCAAGCGACATTCCCCCTCATATCTGCAATGGTTCATCACGTCTCAGCCCGCCCATCGCAATCATCGGGGCAAGAATAAATTATATTGCCGGAAGGATAAATCTTTTGTTCCTTGGGAGAAAAAATTAACTTCTCTAACCCAGCATAATACTGCTTGGTGAACCTGATGGAGAGCCGTCATCCGCCCGGCTCCGAGGAGGAGCTGAAAGAAGAGGTCTGTAGGGTCATGAGGAGGCTCTTCAATAGAGGTTTGATCTCAGCCATAAGTGGAAATGTTAGCGCCCGCCTCCCTGATGCTGGCGAATTCTGGATAACTCCAAGCGGAGTATTCAAAGGCGATCTTAAGCCAAATGATCTGGTGAAGCTCGATCTTGATGGCAATGTTATTGAGGGCTCGCTGAAGCCATCTATCGAGACACCATTTCACGCAGCCATATATAGGCGGAGAAACGATGTAAACGCGGTTGTGCATAGCCATAATCCCATAACGAGCGGCCTCACCCTCGTGGGGATTAAGATTAAGCCCGCGACAATAGAGACTGCAACAATGCTTGGGGAGGTTAAGGTTGTTCCATGGGCCCTTCCGGGAACTAAGAGGTTGGCGAACCTTGTCAGCGAATATATTGAGGGGGCCAAAGCCCTAGTTCTCATGAACCACGGCGTTATAGGTGTTGGGAGAAGCCTTCTTGAGGCGGAGGCGATAGTTGAGGCCCTTGAGGAGGCTGCAACAGTACAGTTCATAGCATCATTATTCGCAAGAGATATTCCGCTTATCCCCGAAGAGGACATAGAGTTGATGAAGAAGTTATATGGAGGCCAGCCCCCTCTTACATTTGGTTAATTATTGCGTTGGGGATGGTAATGTTTAAATTGGAGTTTACTTTTTGCCTACCTAATAGGTGGGATATCTTTGGCGGGAGAGGGAGAGCAGGTCCTACTATATCAGTGTGTTAGATGCGGAACAATCGTTAAGTCAACCGATCTAGAGCTTGGCATAAGATGCCCATACTGCCGCTACAGGGTTCTTAAGAAGGTTAGGCCGCCTGTTGTTAAGCGGGTTCTAGCCAGATGAGATAGGGGATAGTGGGCTATAAGAAAACCATAATTATATTGCTTGAAATTATACTTGAGCTGAGATGTGGTGATCCATGACGCCAGATTTTAAGGTTAAGGACATAAGCCTAGCAGATAGGGGAGAGATGCTTATAGAGTGGGCTTCCAGGCATATGCCGGTCCTAAACCAGATTGCCGCGCGATTTAGATGTGAGAGACCCCTTAAGGGATTGAGGATAGGAGCATGCCTACATGTAACTAAGGAGACAGCCGTCCTCATTAAGGCTCTGGTGGATGGTGGGGCTGATGTAGCCTTATGCGGCTCCAACCCACTCTCAACACAGGATGATGTTGCTGCGGCGCTTATTAAAGCTGGTGTTAGAGTTTATGCTTGGCGTGGGGAGACAACCGAGGAATATTATTGGTGTATAAACCGGGTGATAGATTTCCGGCCGACGATCACGCTGGACGATGGCGCAGACCTCGTCACCACAATACACCTTTCAAGAAGAGAAGCCTTAGAGAACGTTTTAGGCGGGACCGAGGAGACGACGACAGGCGTTATGCGCTTAAAGGCCATGGCTGAGAAGGGCGCCCTCAAGTACCCTATAATAGCCGTGAACAATGCCTGCACAAAATATCTCTTCGACAATAGGTATGGGACCGGGCAGAGCACAATAGATGGTATACTGAGGACAACCAGCGTGCTTCTAGCTGGGAAGACCGTGGTTGTGTGTGGTTATGGCTGGTGTGGGCGCGGCATAGCTATGAGGTCTAGGGGGATGGGCGCAAACGTTATAGTGGTTGAGGTTAATCCAGTAAGGGCTCTGGAGGCGGTCATGGACGGGTTCCAAGTTGCACCCTTAAGTAGGGCGGCTGAGATAGGTGACATCTTCATAACCGCAACGGGCAACATAAATGTTATCCGAAGAGAACATATGCTTAAAATGAGGGACGGGGCCATACTCGCCAATAGCGGCCACTTCAACGTGGAGATAAGCCTCCCAGATCTAGAAGGCATATCGGAGTCAAAGAGGACAATCCGTCAAAACCTGGACGAATACACCCTTAAGAATGGAAGGAGAATCTACCTATTAGCTGAGGGGCGGCTGGTAAACCTGGCGGCAGCCGAAGGCCACCCCTCTGAGGTTATGGACATGTCCTTCTCAAACCAAGCCCTATGCGTTGAATATTTGGCTAAGGGTCCTAGGATGGAGCCGAGGGTCTATGATGTCCCGAGAGAGATTGATGAGGCTGTTGCGAGACTAAAGCTAAAAGCAATGAATATAGAGATAGATGAGATGACTGAGGAGCAGAAAAAGTATATTGCGAGCTGGGAGGCTGGAACAGTCTAAAGATATTGTAAGCCCCGCCGAAAATGTGGTTGTTCATGAGTAGATATTATCTGCCCAGCGGCATGCGGCCGTCGACATTAGAGGAGCGCAGACGATTCTATAGGGATGAGTTTAACATCAATGGGGTGAGGGGCTGGTTTAGCGGTTGGCGTGGAAAAGTCGTATTCGCAGTGATAATCGGCAGACATACGAGGATCTATCCGCCAGAATATGAGGAGGACGCCTCAACAACCATCATCATAGAGAACTACAGGGATTTAGAGGATCTCAGAGAATGGATACTTGAGTTCCTTCCAGAATCAGTATACTATGACAGGAACATTTACAGCGGGGAGGGAAATATCTTAGGTCAGGAACTCGCCTTCGACATCGACCCAGAAAACTTTACGTGCCCAATACACGGCTCGCTCGAGGATAAAATGCGCAGGCATCAGGGATTGAGCTTCTGCGAGCTAGAGTTTGAGATGGCTAAAGGGGAGACGATAAAACTTTACGAGGCACTTTCCGAGAACTTCACGAAGTTAAGGGTGGTCTATTCTGGAAGGGGATTCCACATACATGTTCTCGACGAAGATACGTTCAGTTGGAGCTACGAGAGGCGAAGGAACTTCGCAATGGAAATGAAAGGTATGGGGTTTGTATTTGATGATTGGGTTACTTCCGGCGGGATGAGGTTGATAAGGCTACCTTATAGTCTCCATGGAATGGTCTCCAGAATAGTGATCCCACTAGATTTTTCTGAGATAGAGAGATTTAACCCAGTAAGCGATGTTAAGTGTATACCAGCCTTCCTTAGAGCAGGCGCCGAGTAATTACTTCTTTTTTCTTCTACAACCCTTCTTCTTAACTTCCTCAGCCTTCTTCTCCTTCTCACCATAATAGTAATACTTTTTCTTCTTCTCAGCCTCGGACAAACGATTCCCTCCAATAGATTATTTAATCAAAACTTACATAATAAATTTGTTAAGGAGAAAGTACTGGTGTGGTGATGGAGGGCGCGGTTGATTTACTCGTGAATGTTGCGAGAGAAATATACTCTGCAGTTCATCCCCTACTTGGAACACTAAACGCCAGAAAGGTCGTCGGCTCGGGGTTCGGTGGGGATAAAACGAGGTTTATTGACGCCGTATCCGAGAAGGCTGCCATAGAATATTTAGAGAGAAATAATTTTTCCTGCGTCTTCATTGGGGAGGAGTGTGGTGTAAGGAGAATTGGTTTATCGCCCAACTTTTACCTAGCCGTTGATGGCGTTGATGGAACGAACAATGCTATGAGGGGCATAAGATTCGCGTCTGCATCCATAGCCCTATCAAGAACACCGTACCTAAGCGACATAGAGGCGGCTGTCGTAATGGATTTATACAGTGGAGAGATATTCTCCGCCGAGAGAGGCTCCGGCGCCAAACGAAACGGGCAGAGAATAAGGACATCTGAAGCAAAATGCCTTAGAGATTCGATCGTCAGCATCAATATAACGAAGAATGCCGAGGCCGCAAAAAGATTGCTGCCAGTTATAAGTAGAGCGAAAGGTATAAGATCCTTCGGATCAGCGGCTCTAGAAATATGCCACGTTGCATGCGGCCTCCTGGAGGCGTATATAGATTTACGTGGGGTTCTTAGAACTATGGATTTTGCCGCTGGAATGCTCATTTTAAGGGAGGCTGGTGGGGTGATTCTGCAGCCAAGTGGTGATGAGATACCTGGGGCGCCATTAACGGAGATTAGGCGCTTCTCAATAGTGGCGTCGGCTAACGAAGATCTACTTAAAGAAATATTGTCGCTAACAACCCAATAAGCAGATAATTGGCGGTGAATTGGGGTGGCTGCCGCACTTAAGCCAGTAAGTCCTTACCCGGCATTAACCATAATTAGTGAGGGGGAGAAGGCCCTAGTTATCTCCGACCTACATTTGGGTTGGGAGGCAAGCCTCTCAGAGAAGGGAATTCACATACCAACCCAGACAAATAGGCTTTTAAGAAGATTGGAGCGAATATTAGCGCTTGAGAGGCCGGATTACCTAATCATCTTAGGCGACATTAAGCATACTATTGAGAAGATTGAAGCTGAGGAGTGGCGCGATATACCAGAATTTTTTGAGAGAATTCTCGACAAGGTTGGGCATATAAAGGTTGTGCCTGGAAATCATGATGGAAACATAGAGGCCCTACTGCCAAGCAGGGTTGAGGTTGCACCGCAGCATGGAATAATCTTTGGCGGCGTCGGGCTATTTCATGGTCATACCTGGCCGGATGTGAGGATGATTGGATGCGAAACTTTGGTCATCGGCCACATCCACCCCGCAATAGTGTTTAAGGATCCGGCGGGCTTCCACATAACGAGCCAGATTTGGGTTAAGGCTCCCTGCGATGAATTTGCTCTTATTAGGGCGGTGCTAAAACGCTATAGGGTTAAGCTTAAGGCTGGGGACAGCCCGGAGGAGATCTTTAAGAAGAATTTTGCAGTTGAACCGAGAGTTAAATCTTTGGTTGTGATGCCGCCATTTAATGATGTCTTGGGTGGGAGAGCTATAAATAGGGCTTCAACCATTAAAGATGCAATCTTTAAGGGCTTCATTGGGCCGGTGCTTAGATCCGGCGGCGTTATGCTTGATAGGGCTGAGATTTATCTACTTGATGGGACATTTATTGGGACTCTTGATAAGATTATTGCATTAAGCGAGCATTAAAGTCTCTAGTGAAAAATATATTGTAGTTCCGCCCTTATAATTTATGATCACATGCTTCTAGGAAGCGTTTAAGAATGGAGGAGGCAAAACTCAAGAAGTTAGCGGAGCTGAGGGAGATTCTTGAGGAGAGAATAAAGAGTTTAGAGGCTGAGATTGAAGGTTTAAGGATGATCCTAGAGTTCGTTAACAACCTTCTGCTCGAGAAGAGTTTTAGAAGGGTTGAGGAGATTATCCCAGCAAAGGTTTCTGAAGCGCCCCAGATTGCACAGCCACCAGCTGTAGAACCCTCTAGAATTATACCACTGAAAACGAGCTCCGGCGAACTACTAGCAAACATTTATATAGAAGATAGGAACCTGCGCGTCATTCCAGAACCTGGGAAAAAATTCGATGTAAGCGTCCCACCATTCGAGGCCTTCTTGGTCGAGAAGGTTCTAAATAAAATGCGTGATCTTGATCAGGAAGCCGTTAGGAGGGGTGAACTCGCCCCAGAGGAAGCTATCTCATACGAGGTAAGGAGGGATGGGAGTATCATTAAGGAGATATTTATTCAGAACGTGACGCCGCAGAGGGAGCGGGAGTTGAGGTCGGCGATACGCTGGACCCTAGAGAAGATGTATGAGAAGACTAAGACTTCTTAACCAGCGAAATAACCGGCATTGTTAGATACGAAATCTTCATAATCCTCTCCTCACATAAGATTATTTTGGACAATGAGGAGATCGAGGTACGTGGACGCTTGCTAGCGGTGGATGACGACCTTTTCCCGCTCCTGAGTCCAGTAACTAAATGATCCAGACCACGTAGATCCGTCAACCAAAATGTTAAAATTTTTATTAGCACTTTAATGTTTGCATGATATAGCTGAGGGTTTACATCTGGGAGGACCCATCTTGCGCCATGATATACTTCAACCAGTACGTGGTATGAGGGATTTGATGCCGGAGGAGGCGTGGAAACTCCGGTTTATTGAGGACAACGCTAGGCGCCTAGCGGAATTATATGGTTATGAGGAGGTCATAACGCCGATTATTGAGCATTATGAGCTGCTGGCAGCTAAGATTGGCGAGGAGAATAGGAAGAGGATGTACGTCTTTGAGGACATGGGTGGGAGGAAGGTTGCCTTGAGACCCGAGTTCACGGCATCGATGGCTAGGCTCGTCGCCACAAAATTATTGACGGCGCCTAAGCCCATAAGGCTATTTTCATTTGGGAGACTCTATCGCTATGATGAGCCTCAGCTCGGGAGGTACCGCGAATTTTGGCAGGCGAATTACGAGCTCGTAGGTTCAAGCAGACCTGAGGCGGACGCCGAGATCCTACACCTCACAAATGATTTTCTCAAAAGTCTCGGCTTAAGAAATTATACTGTGAAGGTTAACCATGTAGGTATTCTCCGCGAAATACTTAGCCATGAGGGTATTTCTGAGGATGGGCAGAATGCGATCATGCAGGCGCTCGATAAGAAGAATTGGGATAAAGCAATAGATCATGCCAAAAACCTCGGCGCGAGAGATGAATGCATAGAGGTTTTGAGGAATCTCATCAATATAAGGGGTTACGATAAAAACAAGTTTATAAATGAGGTGGATGAGGCAGTTAAGGCTTATCCCGAGGCGATGGGAGCCCTTAATAACTTCAGAGAGACTATTGATCTAATCGATGAGGCTGGCATAAAAATGCAGCTTTACTTCGAGGCTGGCTTCGCGAGGGGGCTAGAATACTATACTGGAATAATATTTGAAACCTATGTGCCCGAGCTGAGCATCGCGATATGCGGCGGCGGGAGATATGATAAGCTCATAGAGTCTTTTGGAGGCGGCATGATCCCAGCCGTCGGCGTCGCCTTTGGCGTTGACAGAATCATGCTGGCCATGGATAAGCAGAGTATAAGTCTACCTAAGTCTCGGAGGGAGAAAGCTTTAGTCATCTCCTTAGATAGTGGCCTCCTAGCCGAGGCAATTAAAGTGGCGGGCATGCTCAGAGAGAACGGCATTCCATCGGAGGTTGAGGTTATGGGGCGAGGTCTCACAAGGGCTCTCTCCGACGCCAGCAGAAGGAATATAACACATGCCATAATTATTGGTCGAAAGGAAATCGGTTGGGGAAAGGTTATTTTAAGAGATATGGGGAGCAAAGTTCAGGAGGAGGTTAAAGTAGAAGAGCTACCAGTTAAAATACGCGGGGAATCATCCTCCAAAAGCGGTTAAAGTGTTCTCTAACGCCCTTATAACATTTTCTCTTCCCATTGTAATTATGTATGGGCCGAGCCTTGGGCCTGAGGGGACTCCTAAGAGCACCATGTAAAGCTTCTTGAAGAACTCTTTTGGCTCAATGTTATTTTGTCTGGCGGCTTCGAAGATCGCGCCCTGAATCTTCTCCGCCTCGCTCTCCGCCCGAATCTTTTGGATTAGATATCTTATGGCGCTCGCCTCAGCCGAGCTAAGCTCAACTTTAGTCTCGGCTATTTCCTCAAAATCGCTTACCCAGTTTTGGGCGTACTGTATGCGCTTCTTTAAATCCTCAATATTACTGTTTAAGTCCTTTATGTATCCATACTCCCGAAGTTTTCTAATGATGAAGTCTATTTCAGAGCCCCTTGGAGCGACCTTTACTAGGTAGGTGAGTACGTTGTAGGGTACGTGTATACTTGGCTTATTTGGGGGTTTTAGAAGGAAGCAGTATTCATATAAGCCCCTAAGCTTAATCCTCTCAGCCTCGCCCTCAACCTTAATCTTTCCAAAGTATATATCCTCAAGCTCATCAAACTCATTCATGTAGCGGGGCACATCGGAGATGGAGATGCTTCTTGTCCCAACGAACCTCTTAAGAGTCAATAGTAGCAGGGATTGGGGAGACCCATACCTAAGCCAAAGCTGCGGCGTAAGAACATTTCCAGCGGACTTTGATATCTTCTTTCCACTCTTATCTAAAAACATTTCGTAGCGCGCGTGGAGCGGCGGTTCATAGCTCAGAACCTCACGCGAAATTCTATCATTCACCCTAACCGAGTCGGCAATATCTTTCCCATAAGCCTCAAATTTTATTTCAAGGGCCCTCCACCTTGCCGCGAACTCCCCAGCCTTCCATCCAAGTTTTCCCTCACCCTTAGTATAATCTGTCTCACCCTCATACCCGCAGCCCTCAATCCACTTTCCCCTAACCTCCATACCCTCGCATGAATACAGCACCTTACCTTCCTCTGGGAGAAACCTATATGCCTTTGTCGTATAGATCCTTCCACAGGAGGCGCATACTGGGAAATATGGAAGAACCTTAAGGTACTTCTCCTGCCCCGTCTCCTCATAAATTATTTTTCCGACGTTCTCAGCCTTCATCAATATGTCCCGTATTTCATTATTAAGTAAGCCGCTCCTATAAACCTCAACCGCGGACATAAACTTGTATTCTATGCCGAGCTCATCTAGGGCGTCAAGCAGTAGACTAACCATATGATCCCCATAATTGCTATGGCAGCCAAGGGGGTCTGGGATGTCCGTCACAGGCTTACCTAAATGCTTCTCTAATGAGGCTGGCATCCCAGCTGGAACCTTTCTTAACCCATCCTTATTATCTGAGAAAACTATGAATTCCGACTTGTAGCCTTGATCCTTTAGGGCTAAAGAGACCCCATAATTTCTTGCCACTTCAGCTATGCTCCCTAAGTGCGGTATGCCGGACGCAGCGACCCCGCTTTCAACCCTAATGATGTCCAGTCTCCTACCAAGCTTCCGCTCCCGCTCAACTATCTTAACGGCCATCTTATCATACCATGTTCCACGACCAATAATCTTCCTCGCCTCACCCTGCTTCATCACAACATTCCTCTAAATTCACTACACCACGATATTGAGAAAAACTCGAATAAAAATAAAAACTTACTGTAGTATGAGATCGTCCCCGCCAGACCCTCGCCCTTCTATGAAGGGGGAATTATTATGGGCGATGGAAGATAATTATACAAAAATTTGATGGGATTTAGGTTCTCTTATATCCAATTTTCTCCTTCATCTTTTCGACGGCTTCTGGATTCATTAAGGTTGTTATATCGCCGACCGGCTCATTCTTTAACAGCGCCCTCAAGATCCTACGCATAATTTTTCCGCTTCTAGTCTTCGGCAGATCCTCAATGAAGAATATTTTCTCAGGCCTAGCTATCGGCCCTATAATTTTATCAACAATCCTCTTTATCTCGGTCTCAAGATAGCTTGAGGGTTCGTATCCAGGCTTGAGGACGACGAAGGCTGCTGGTACTTCACCCTTAATATCATGCGGCATCGGCACAACGGCACACTCAACCACTGCGGGATGCTGGGCGATGGCATTCTCAACCTCAGCGTTAGCTATCCTGTGCCCAGCAACCTTCATCACATCATCGACCCTTCCAGTTATCCTGATGTTGCCCATCTCATCATAAATGTATGCGCCGTCACCAGTATAGTAGATCTCTTCACCGTAAACTCCAAAATACTGCTGCTTGAACCTCTCCGGATCCTTATACACTGTTCTAAGCATTCCAGGCGCAAAAGGAGACAGCAGAGTAAGATAGCCGACCTCGCCGATACTCGTCCGTTTCCCATCTTCTGTTAAAACTGAAAACCTTGTTCCTGGGAAGGCCCTTCCGGCAACTGTCGGTATAAAGGGACCTATGCCAGGCAGCGAGTGGATTAATGTGCCGCCGGTCTCGGTCTGCCACCAGGTGTCGATTATTGGGCATCTGCCGCCCCCAACAACATTAAAGTACCATAGCCAGGCTTCCTCATTAATTGGCTCTCCGACGCTTGCGAGGAGTCTAAGGGAGCTTAGGTCGTGCTTCTTAACCCACTCATCACCATATTTCATGAGCATCCTTATAGCCGTCGGAGCTGTGTAGAATATTGTTACGCCATACTTCTCTATTATCTGCCACCATCTATCCGGAGCGGGGTAGTCTGGCGCCCCCTCGTAGAGTACGAATGTTGCGCCATTTAATAACGGGCCATAGCAGTTATATGTGTGGCCAGTTATCCAGCCAATATCCGCCGTGCAGAAGAATACGTCTTCGTCATGTAGGTCGAATGTTAGCTTGGCCGTCCAGTAGGCCTGAACGGCATAGCCGCCAACATGGTGCTCAATCCCCTTCGGCTTACCAGTCGTCCCGCTGGTATATAATATGAAATGCATATCCTCACTATCCAATACTTCCGGCTCACAGTACGGCTCCGCATTCCCCATCAGCTCATGCCACCAGTAATCGCGTCCCTCAACCATATTAACGTTTAAGCCAAGTCTTTTGACGACCACCACCTTCTCTATACTGGTCCCCTCAATGCCTATATCAGCGTTAGACTTAAGATTGACCACGCTCCCCCTCCTATAATATCCGTCGGCGGTGACCAGAACCTTTGCCTCCGCATCGATCATTCTATCCTTTAATGCTTGGCCGCTAAATGCGGAGAAGACCACACTGTGCACCGCACCTATACGGGCGCATGCCAACATCGCCACGACTACCTCTGGGATCATGGGGAGGTAGATGCCAACCCTATCGCCCTTCTTCACACCCAACCTCTTTAAGACGTTCGCAAACTTATTGACCTCGCGGTAAAGATCATAGTAAGTTAATACTTTATGAGGCTCATCGGGCGGCTCCGGCTCCCATATTATTGCCGCCTTATTTCTGCGCCACGTCTTAATGTGCCTATCAACAGCATTATAGCATATGTTGAGTTTCCCTCCGAAGAACCATTTGTAGAATGGGGGTTCGTGGACGAAGGTTTCGGTCCACTCTTTAAACCATATTATGCCCTCTCTAGCTATCTTAGCCCACCAAGCCACCGGATCCCTAGCAGCCTCTTCATACACCTTCTCGTCGCTAATCCAAGCCTTCTTCTTCATCTCCTCAGAGGGCCAGAAGACGTTGGGCTTAACCGGATCCTTAACAACCCATTTAACTAAGTCCCCATTCAATTCAGGACGCCCTTCCATCACTTTATTTTTCCACTTAAAAAATAATTTAAAAATATATTCTTTGCGGTAGCCGTATGCGAAGTTTCTCCGACAACAGATAAGTTTAAATTTATTACTCGGTTTTCTCTGAATTTTATAATACTGAAACGTAGGAAACGTTGGCAGAATATTAGGTGTGATAGCTTTGGATGAGAGGTCGGATGAGGTAAGCGGAATCAGCGAGTGGGTTCCGCGTACAAAGCTTGGTAGAATGGTACTTGAGGGTAAAATATCATCTTTAGAGGAGGTATTCGCCAATGGAATGAAGATAAGTGAGCCGGAAATAGTAGATACGCTTGTACCAAACCTTGAGGAGGAAGTTTTACACATAAGCATCGTCCAGAGACAAACTGACGCGGGTGAGAGGTCAAGATTTAAGGCCATAGTTGCTATTGGAAATAAGGACGGCTATCTCGGCATCGGCGCTGGCAAGGCCACTCAGGTGCGCACGGCAATAGAGAAGGCTGCCAGGGATGCGCGTCTAAACATCACGGTCATTCGGAGAGGGTGTGGAAGCTGGGAGTGCGGGTGTGGGCAACCGCATTCAATACCCTTCGAGGTGACTGGGAAGTGTGGTGCTGTTAAGGTCAAAATTTTACCAGGTCCACGTGGTTTAGGGCTGGTTGCTGGTGAAGTTGCTAAAGTTATTCTTAGGCTTGCGGGTGTAAAGGACTGCTGGACTAGAAGTTATGGTCCGACAAGAACGGTCCCATCATTCACGTACGCCATATTTGACGCCCTTAAGAAAACATATGAAATTATCACTCCGCTAGACTGGGCGAGGTAAATTCCTATGGAGAAGGGAGATAAATGTTTAGCCGTTATTAGGGTCCGCGGCACTGTTAATGTGAGGAAAGATATCAACGATACACTTAGGATGCTCCATTTAGTTCGCAATTGCCATGCAACCTTAATAAATAATCGCCCCTCATATTTAGGCATGCTCCAAAAAATTCATAACTATGTAACGTGGGGTGAAGTCTCTAAGGAGGTTATAGCCTCCCTCCTAAGGGAGAGGGGAAGGCTTATAGGGAATAAGAAGATCACCGATGAATACGCTAAAAGAATCGGCTTTGAATCGATCGATGACCTAGCCGAGGCCATATATAGCTTAAAGGTTGAGTTCCATAAGCTCCCTGAAATTAAGCCCGTTTTCCGCCTACATCCACCAAGAGGTGGCTTTGGCAAAAGCGTAAAAAAGAGTTATAGGAGTGGAGGCTCAGTAGGTTATAGGGGCGAAGATATAAACAATTTACTTAAAAGGATGATTTAGAGAGGGAAGTCCATGCCACATAGTCTTAGGAAGATTCGTAAGAAGCGCGGGTCAAGGACATGCGGTTATGGTAGGGTTGGGCAGCATAGGAAAAGCGGATCTAAGGGCGAGAGGAGGGCTGGTAGACATAAGCATTTATGGTCTTGGGTCTTAAGATATGAGCCGGACTACTTTGGCTATAAAGGATTCGTCTCACCTAAACAAAAGAAAGTGAAAGATGTTAGGTGCATAAACATAAATGAGTTGGAAGAAATGGCTCTCAAGATGTCTGCCGAAGCCGGGAAGGGGGAGAAAATATTCATAGATTTGGAGGCAATGGGGTACTCGAAGCTCTTAGGTGAGGGGAGAATAACCTTGCCAGTTATAGTTAAAGTCCCCTCATACACCGAGGAAGCATTACAAAAGATAAAAGAAGCTGGTGGAGAAATAATATCTACAAGGGAATAGACAATAAAACTAACTAGAAAATAAAAATTTTATTTTATAAATCTAATTATACTTGAGGGAAAAACTTGGCCGGCAGGTTTTTAAGGGCTTTTCAGCCGCTGATAAAATTTATTCCTGAGATTAGGGCTCCTGAGCGTAGGGTTAGTTTTGGTGAGAAGCTTCTTTGGACTGGCCTCGCATTGATAATCTACCTTGTTATGAGTGAAATACCCTTATATGGCCTGTATAAAAGTGAGAGCGTTTTAGTTTATAGGGTCATATTCGCCTCGACTCAGGGCACATTAATGGAGCTTGGTATAGGCCCAATAGTTACAGCCGGCCTAATATTACAGTTGCTCGCAGCCTCCGGACTCATAAGCGTCGATCTCTCCAATCCAGAGGATAGGGCGCTCTTCTCTGGCGCAAACAAGGTTCTAGCGGTACTCATGACCATCTTCCAAGCCTCAGCTTATCTTCTAAGCGGGGTCCTCCGCGCCATAGGAGCTATACAAGCGATGGTAATATTCATACAGCTGATTATCGCCGGCCTAATAGTATTACTTTTAGATGAGATGATACAGAAGGGTTGGGGGATTGGGAGCGGCATAAGCCTCTTTATTCTAGCGGGGGTCGCTCAAAGAATAATGATAGACTGCTTTTCACTAATGCCGCCTCTGGGCGGTGTAGGAGGGTTTAGGGGCATAATTCCAGCGATAATTAGCTCACTAATCACAGGTACGTCCCTCCCAGCGCTGATTGTAAGGCCGGCGGACGACCCAAGCATCCTAGGCCTATTTTTAACGATAGCTATATTCATGTTCTGTATTTATATGCAGGGAGTTAGGGTTGAGATCCCAATATCGCATTCGGGATATAGGGGGTTTAGGGGGTCATACCCAATAAACCTATTATACGTCTCAAACCTACCAGTTATATTTACATCAGCCCTCTTTGGGAACATACAGATTTTCGGGCAAATATTATGGAATAATTACCGGGATAATCCGATCTTAGGCCAATTAGTGAGGCTGATAGGCACGTATGAGATGAGGGAGGGTGGTGTTGTACCGGTTGGAGGGCTGGCCTACTACGTTACTTCTCCAAGAGGTTTCATGGACTTTATAGGAAACCCCATTAGATATGCCGTTTACATAGTTCTTTTAATCCTCTTCTGCGTCATTTTCTCATGGATCTGGCTGCAGGTTGGCGGTCTAGATCCGAGAACCGTTGCTAGGCAGTTGGTGGACGCTGGCCTACAAGTTCCAGGGTTCAGAAGGGCTGAGAAGCCCATCGAGTTCGTTCTGAGGCGCTACATTCCAACAGTGACATTGCTAGGGGGGCTTATTGTTGGTTTACTGGCCGCGATGGCAGATATATTTGGAGCATTCGGTACAGGAACGGGGATACTTCTCTCAGTGGGCATAATATATCAATATTACCAGCAGATCATGAGGGAGCAGGTGGAGGAGATTTATCCGGGGATAAGGAGATTTCTCGGAAGGTAGAGGGGAGATGTCTTTAGGCTTCCTTGAGAGCCAACTATACCTGGCATTCTTCACGGTTCTTATAGCCCTCGCATTATCTTCGATATCAACTTTAGCTAGCCGCAAGCTCGTTGATAGACAGCTGCTGGCCGATGTTCAAAGGGAGATTTCTGAGTGGCGGGCTCAGATGGAGATCGCCAAGAAGACCGGTGATAAGAAGCTTATAGCTAAACTTAAGAAACAGGAACTTCGAATAATGCAGATGAGGGCGAAGGTTTCAGCCCAGCAATTAAAAGTTATGCTCGTTACTTTTGTCCCATTTATAGTGGTGTGGTGGATCCTAATGCCATACCTCTATAAACCAGCAGCATTCATACCGCTCTTCGGGTCTAAAATCGAACTACCCTTCATCGTATGGTATATTATATGCAGCTTCTTCTTCCACACCATACTCTCAAAAATATTTAAGTAGAAAAGGGTGGTGATAATCCGTGGGTTCGGCGGCCGAAGAGAAGAAAATCATCATATGTATTTCTGGTCTAGCCGGCTCGGGGAAGAGCACGGCTGCCAAAAGAATCGCCAGGCACTATGGTCTAAAACTTTATTCGGGTGGGGACGCCCTTAAGGCGGTTGCATCGGAGATGGGTTATAGCGTATCTGAGCGGGGTTGGTGGGAGAGTGAGGGCGGCATGCGCTTTATTGAGGAGCGTCTTAAAACCTTAGATATTGATAGGCGCGTGGACGAGAAGATGATGGAGTGGGCTAGGGAAGGCAACGTCGTATTAGATAGCTGGACCATGCCATGGCTTCTAAAAGAGGGCTTTAAGATATGGCTCAATGCATCCGAGGAGGTTAGGGCCGCCAGAATCGCTAAGAGGGATGGAATAAGCTTTGAGGAGGCCCTTAAGCGCATGAGGGATCGGGAGACTAGAACGAAGGAGATTTATAGGAGATTATATGGCTTTAAGCTGGGCGAAGACTTTGAGCCATTCCACGTAATACTCGATGTAAATGATCTGAATGAAGATGAAGTCTTTGAAACGTTACGATTAATAATTGACAGATGGTTTCTAGGGAAAACGGAGAGGTGCGGTGCCTCTAAAAAGCCTTCTTAATGAATGAGCGCAATGTTCACTAATAGGAAAATTATGTCGCCCACCAACATAGCCGCAGAGAAGCCCAGCGTAATGAATACTATGAAGGGTAGCCCAGGCGTAACCCAGACTTTCCCGCGAAGGGCTGCCGGCAACATCTCTTTAGGCCAGTTCTCGTCCGTGGGTAGGCGGCTGAACACCTTTAATCTTTTAACCACCGATCCATCCTCTCTCTCAATAAATTCCTCCATGAGCAGATAATGGTGCCTGCCTGAGCGCAGCTTATCCACATCGACCCTATAGCCTGTTAAGAGGGAAATAGCCTTTTTAAGTAACCCCTCATGCTCGAGACCCTCAAAGATCCTCTTATTCCGCATATAATCTACTAGGTTCCTCACGAGGATCGGTATTGTTGATAGCGCTGCGAGAAGAACCGCGTTGTTGAAGGTTGAGATTGGCGGCGGTATGAAGGGCTGAATGGAATGACCAGCGAATAGCTTAGCCAGAGAAAGGTTTGGCTGTAACGGCATTGCCGCTGCTAGGCATATAAGGGCTTTTGCATCAGCCCCGCCAAATAAGCCCAAGTAAAATAGCGCTATAGAGAGGCAGGATGTCATTGCTATGATCAAGATCCACATAAAAATGAACTGTATGTCTAAGCCGCCTAAGATAAAAGATGAAAGCGTTAATGCTAAGCCTAGTGGGGCGAATAGTATCCACACGGCGTCCGGAACCTCCCTACTTCTAATGTCATGGAAAGATGCGATTAGGAGAAAGAGTAGACAGATGGAGATCCTGGTTAAGTCGAGTAAAAATATGACTCCCCCACGCACAATTAATTCAGTTAAGCTCAAGCCCAAAATATTCCTCCCTAATCATAAAAGGAATTTAAAAAATGGGGGGTGTCGCTTAACTTCCTTTTTTCAGCAGAAGCTTTAAGAACTCCCTCATGAGTGCGGGTAGGTCTGGCCAAGCCCTGCTTGTAACTAGATTACCGTCGACTACGACTTCCCGATCCATATATTCTGCACCAGCCTGCTTAAGGTCCGGTGCAACCGCCATATAGCATGTCATCCTCCTGCCTTTAGCCAGTCCGAGGGCGGTGACCACCAATGGGCCATGACATATAGCGGCTATGGGCTTATTATGTTCAAAGAAGTGCTTTACGATGCGCTCAAGGTCGGCGTATGTTCTTATGTATTCTGGCGCCCTTCCGCCAGGTATTATTAGACCATCAAATTCCTCCGGCTTAACATCTTTAAAGGAGAGTTCAACCCACCCAAATCTATAGCCGGGCTTCTCAGTGTATGTTTCCCACCCGGGCTCAAAATCATGGACGACGGTAAATAGTGTCTTCTTCGAGGGGGCCGCTACAACAACGTCTACTCCCGCCTCTTTAAGCCTCCAGAAAGGATAAAAGATTTCCTGAGCCTCCACCCCATCCCCAGCAACTATCAAAACCTTAGGCAAGCTCCCTCACCAAGGATTATTTTCCCCATAGAGTAACTTAAGAGTTACTATCGTGCGTTTTTAGATGGGGATAGGGCTGCTCGTAAAGAAGCGATTAAATATTTCTTGGCTATATATTATTATTGTTCCGATGAGACGATATTTGAGGGGCCTGAGACAATGGTGATAAAAGCCTATGTATTATTGAAGGTTAGTTCCGGAGCCGAGAAGGACGTTTGTAGGAAAGTAGCTGACTTAGATAATGTGATAGATGCTAGCATAATCTATGGGGAATATGATATCATTGCTAAGGTTGGCACACAAGAAATAACCCAGCTAAATGACCTCTTAGATAAGATAAGAGGTATACCAAGCGTCATATTAACGTCCACGATGATCGTTGCACAGGAATATAAAGGTAAGAATACTCGTGAAGCATTGAATGTTCAAAGCCGCAAATGAGGGACAACAACTTTAAAATGTCCCGACCGCCCTTTAACCACATGTCTCCCCTTTTCTTAAAAATTTAACTCTCAATTTAACGAGAGCCTCCATTAATAAATAGTCTCATATCCCCTAGCACTGCCGATAGCGCCTGCATATCTTTCATTGTCTTAAGACCGGGTGGGGCGTTAATTATTCTGGGTATTAGGTTCACGATGATGGCTGCTGTGCTAACGTCTCCGTGGACGCATGGCGTTATCCGCTGATTTATCGTCGGGGTACCATCAATAAATATTGAGTCGCATTCCCACGCCGCGCCAATATAAGCCTTAAAGATTAATGTTATAAACGGTCGGTCACCAAGTGACCCATATGCTTTTTGACTTACACCGGCTACAAATCCAGGTTTAACGGTGATGAAGTCGCTCTCAACCCTCTCTTCGGCTATTACTGGTTTTATTGGCTCTTCCACTATACTGCTAAGCTTCACGCCGATTGAGTCGGCTATCATAGCGATTGACTGCTTAAGCCCTATATGCCCGGTTATCTCACCCTTACCGACCTTCTCATTAAATTCCTTGACGCTTAACCCAGCACCAATCTTTTTCTGGAATGATGGTCTACGTTTAGAAGCATCTATGTTTCTTTCGACAACTATGCGCCTAATATCTTGGCATATGGCTGTTAAAGTTATGACAAGTGTGTCCATGAGGAAACCTGGATTTATGCCAGATCCAAGAACCGTGACACCGTGCTCCTTCGCAAGATTATCAATCGCTTTTGCAACCTCCTCATTTACAATGTGGGGATAGGATAGTTCTTCGCATGTCGATATCACATTGAAGCCCCGCTTAATGAGCTCAACTATCTGTGGATAAGCCTTGTCTAGAAATGATGTCGTCGCATGCACAGCAATATCGGCATTAACATTGAGGTCGGCAACACTCTTTTGAACAATTATCCCCATTTTCTCTCTAATTCTAATCACATCTCCAAGGTCCCTACCAGCCTTCTCTGGGGAGGGGTCAACAGCCCCAACAATTCTTACGCCACTCTTTTTTAGGAGAAGCCTAGCGATCTCGGAGCCTATTTGGCCTACGCCCACGAGAACAACATTAACCTCGGAGCCAAATGAGCCGCTATAATTCAAAATATTAGAGCCCCCCAATTTATAGCTTTATGGCGCGCCCCATAATTAATTTAAAGCGCATAAAATTTTCAACTTCAGAATTTCTTCATTACGTAGTTTACAATAGACTCAAATATTAGTCTGCCATCTCCATACTTTGGCGGCCTCCCCATTCTAGTCCAGTTGGGTAGCTGCCAACCATAATATGCTCTTTCGGGGTGGGGCATCAAGCCAAATATTGTCCCACTTGGGTCGCATATTCCGGCTATATCATATAATGAACCGTTCGGGTTCTCTGGGAACCTACCTTCAGCTGGATCACCATTCTCACAGCAGTACCTAAATACGATTTGATCATTATCAATAAGCTTGTTGAGGAGATCTTTCTCTCTCTCCTTCGGCAGGATGAATCTTCCCTCCGCATGCGCTACTGGCATTCTTAGGATAGCGCCCTTCGGTATAAGCCATGTAAAAGCGCATTTACCGCGATTCTCGTGTCTCAGGTAAACCCACGTGCACCTGTACCCGATGGGGACGTTCGTTGCCAAAGCGGCCTCTGGACGTACACTCACGCCATTTATCTTGGGGAGTAGACCAGCTTCGATAAGCACTTGAAAGCCATTGCATATGCCGAGGATGGGTCTACCCTCATCTATAAAAGCCTTTACCTCGGAGCCAATTCTAGCCATAATAATCTTTGCGAGTATGGCTCCGGCTCTGACGTGATCCCCATATGAGAAGCCTCCCGGAAAGACAAGTATATGGTATTCAAAAAGAATTTCTTTCTTCCTTGATATCTCATTTATATGGTGGATTGATGCCTTAACACCGAGATCCTCAAAGGACCTCTTTGTCTCCGCATCGCAGTTTGTTCCGCCAACCCTAATAATGCAGACTCTGATCTCCTCATGCCTCAATAATCATTCCCCAAGAAAAGTTTTCTTCCACGCATCAGATAATTTATCTACATCGGTGCTGATTACGGGTTCATCATTAAGCCCGTAAACGACAAAGAGGCCATCTTTTCTAACCCTACCTATTAATGCATAATACGCCCTTCTAACAATTGATTCGAACTCATCCCTCCATCCCTCAGAAACCTCGACTAGAAATCGGCTATTAGACTCTGAAAATAGTATGTGATCGTTCCTTGAGGTCTGGCCGGCGTATGGAACATTTTTCAGCCATATTTCTAAGCCAGCATCCCCAGCCAAAGCCATCTCCGCAGCCGCAACCGCTAAGCCCCCATCGGAGAGGTCATGGCATGCTCTCACATGCCCCTTGTCAATCGCCCTTAAAATCGCCCTTATGTTCCATTTAGCCTCCCTAAGCCTAACTCTCGGAACATTCCTCCCAAGATAACCCTTAAGCCGATAATATTCTGAGCCGCCGAGCTCGTCATATGTGCGTCCAACAATATATAATAGGTTACCGGGCTCCTTAAGATCCACTGAAACTATCCTCCTAACGTCTGGAACTATTCCTATAGCCGTTATCAGCAGGGTTGGGGTAACCGGGCCGAGGGGGGACTCATTATATAGGCTGTCCTTCCCCGAGATGAAGGGTGTGCCGAAGCCCCTGGCAAACCTATAGCAGGCCCTACAGGCCCTAATGAGCGAGCCGAGCCTATCGGGTTTTTCCGGGTTCCCCCAAACGAAGTTATCTAACAGAGCTATTCTTCTCCCCCCAACCGCAACGTTATTCCTTATGGCTTCGTCAATGGCTGAGGCGGCCATCCAGTAAGCATCAATCTTACCATACCTCTGGTTTATGCCGCAGGAGATCACCACCCCCCTCCAAGAACTATCTAGTGGTTTTAGGATCGCGGCATCGCTGGGCCCATTATTCCTTCCGCAGAAAGGCTTTAAAACGGTGTTACCTTTAACCTCATGGTCATATGTTCTGACTATGGATTCTTTGCTGGCGACGTTCGGGGATGAAAGAATTTCAAGTAGATCCTTAGTTAGGTCGCTGGGCTCCTTAAAGTGCGGCTCACTGAGTTTAGGTCTGATGAAATTAGCGGTCCTTCTGGCCGTTGGGGGGCTGAAGAGAAACTGAATGTCGATCTCGGCAACAACATAATCCTTATAATATATTCTTAGCATCCTGTCCTCCGTTAGCTTACCTATAGGAGTTGCCTCAACATCCTCATCCCCAAAAATCTCTAAAACCTCACCTAGATTGCTCTCCGGAACGGTTAATAGCATACGCTCCTGAGACTCTGATATATAAATTTCCCATGGAGCGATATTTGGATATTTTAATGGAACCTTATCTAACTCGACCCTCGCCCCGCAGTTAAACTTATATGCTGTCTCCCCAACAGCGCTTGAGAGACCGCCTCCGCCTAAATCGGTTATTGATGTTGCCAACTCCCGATCCCTTACGGCGATGATAGCCCTTCTCAGCTTTTCCTCCTCGATCGGATTCGCTATCTGAACAGCTGGCCTCGAGACCTCCTCAGATTTCTCAGTCAGCTCCAGAGATGCAAATGTGACGCCATGCAGCCCATCTCTGCCAGTCCTGCCGCCCACGAGAACCAGATGGTCTCCGGCCCTCGCCCTTTTAATGTACTTGCTGATTGGCAGTATTCCAACACATCCGCAGTAGACAACCACGTTCCCAACATAGCTCTCGTCAAAGCATATAGCTCCATTAACCGTTGGTATACCTATATTGTTGCCGTAATGACCTATCCCCGCAATAACCCCCCTAAAGATATATTTTGGATGTTTGATTCCAGGTGGGAGCTTAGAGTAGTCGTAATCTAGTGGCCCGAAGCCGAGAACATCCATGCATGCTACTGGATCAGCCCATACACCAAGTATATCGCGTATAACCCCGCCGATACCTGTTGCAGCCCCACCGAAGGGTTCTATGGCGGATGGATGATTATGTGTTTCAACCTTAACAGCTATACCATAGTCTCTCTCAAAGTGAATTATCCCAGCATTATCCTCAAAGACGGAAACGCACCACGGCCTATCAAGCTCATATGTGACTTTTGCGATGAAAGTCTTGAAGAGAGAGTTGATCTCGCGGCCATCCGGGAGAACAATAATCCCCTTAAATGTTTTGTGGTAGCAGTGTTCGCTCCAAGTCTGCCCAATGGCCTGCAGCTCAACATCCGTTGGATTCCTGCCCCTCTGGGAAAAATAAGTCTTTACCGCCATCATTTCTTCAAGATTTAGCGCCAGGCCCATCTCCTCGCTTATCTTGGCCAGATCATCGTCGCTAGCCCCTAGAATATCGACCTCGTACAGCTCAAATGGTAAGTCCCTTCTGGTATAGAGCTGCCTCCTCAAGATTTAATCTCCTCTACGCTATATCTATAATCATCCTTAACCGGATTAGCCAGCAGCCTCCTACACATCTCCTCGACGAGAACCACAGCCTCATCAGCCGAGTTAGCCTCAAGAACAATCTCATATACCTTACTGACCCTAACGGACCCAACAGGGTACCTTAATTCAATGAGGGCGTTTTTAGTAGACTCCCCCTCAGGGTCAACGTGGCCGGGCTTCAACGCAACTTCAACTCTAGCAACATATCTCATGAAAAATAGAAATAGGAAATCTCAGTAAATACTTTTTCGAGTTTAAAATAGATTAGACGTATGTGAAAACCAACACCTAGAATTTGCGAAGAGCAAACCCATATAGCCGACGCTAACCAAGGAGACGTGAGCATCACCCTTTATCACAAAAGAAATCCTTAAAAGTTGAAGGATGTTTAGTAGAATATGATGCGGCCGCCGTAACGTAGTGGCTAAATTATAAGGACCGCGGACCCTGGTAGCGTACGGACACCAGTACAAAAGTGCTGGTGGTATAGGCCTGTGGAGCCCGGAGGCCGGGTTCAAATCCCGGCGGCGGCCTCCACATCACCTTATATAAAGTCTTAACGGTTTGCGAAGCATTTTAATTTGTTTAATTGGCGGAGTTATAATAGATTTTGAAGAAAATTTATTAAGCTTGAATTCTGTTATTTTTATAGCATGAGGCGCGAAATTATTTTATCTATTTTGCTAGCGAGTGCTTTGTTGCTCGTTGGTTTAGTTGATGCTACGCTGCCTTCGGCACATGGTTTGAGGGAGATAGATCTCTATAGCCCAATTTTAAGTGTAGAGACCGAGCCGAGAAGTATCTACATACCCATAACGGTTAGCAATCTAGTGAATGAGAGGCGAGAAATATCATTTAGGGTTGTTTCTCCGGCGGGATGGCGCTACAGTATATTATACAGGGAATACAATGCCCTGAGAATATTCCTAAAAGAAAGCGAATCAATGGATTTAACACTTGTCCTCGAACCCCTTAACGTTACTGAGGGAGAATATAATTTTAGTATCAGCGCATACTTCAACGACCAGCTCATCTCAAACATTCTAACTATAAACGTAAAAATAGTGAAAGCTGCCGCAACCATAAGTGTTGAAGCCACCTCAACTGAAGTTTCAGGATCCCCCGGCTCCGTCTTCTCCTTCAGAGTTAACATTAAAAACAATAGTTATAAAGATTTGACATTTAAGCTGAGTGCAAAGATTCCGGAAGGCTGGTATAACCTCGGTTTTAAGCCATCGCCCTATGAGACAAAAGTTATTTCCGATGTAACTGTGAGGGCGCGGTCTACATATTGGAGCTTAGCCCTTGATGTCTACTGTCCTGAGGGGGTTGAGCCCGGAGTATATCCAATAGATGTCATTGTATCAGAGCCGACGGAGGGGATCTATGAGAAGATTACTTTAAGGGCCTCTGTAACCGGAACGCCTAAAGTCACTCTTAAAACGGAGGGCGACCTATTAAGTTATAATGTTGAGGCTGGAGGAGAAATATTAGTACCGCTGACCATCGAGAATACTGGCACAACGCACCTACGTGAAATAAGTATTTACAGTTACTCTCCAACGGGCTGGGAGACGGCAATTGAACCCAATAAAATTTCAGGCTTACCGAGGGGAGAGAAGGTTAATGCGGCTTTATATATAAGGCCTCCGTCGGGAGCCATCGCCGGGGACTACTCGGTTACTGTGCGCGCATGGAGCCTTGATGCTTCACATGAGATTACGCTTAGAATTACTGTAACAAAGACCACATATTGGGGTATAATAGGCATAGTGGTGATAGTGGCGGCAATATTTGGGTTAATGTTGGTCTTCTGGAGGTATGGCAGGCTGTGAAGTATGTCGTGATAAAGACCGTCAATCTCACTAAAAAATATGGCGATTTCACAGCAGTTAAAGATTTAAACTTAGAGGTTTATAGGGGCGAGTTCTTCTGCCTGCTTGGCCCAAATGGCGCTGGTAAGACCACAACCTTCCTTATGCTTCTCGGATTGACGCGCCCAACCTATGGCTCGGCTTGGATAGATGGCTATGATGTGATTAAGAATCCGCTTGAGGCTAAGAAGAGAGTCGGATTCGTGGCCGAAACCCCCGGCCTATATGATGATTTAACGGCGAGAGAGAACCTAGTCTTTACGGCGGAGCTCAATGGTGTTCCTAGAGCTTTAAGGGAGAAGAGGATTTGGGAGCTTCTTGAGAAAGTGGACCTTAAAAAGTGGGCCGATGTGAAGGTGGGTAAGTTTTCTAGGGGGATGAAGCAGCGGTTGGCGATCGCCGACGCCCTAATTAAGGAGCCGAAGGTCCTTATACTTGATGAGCCTACATCCGGCATAGATCCTAAGGGGTCCGAAGAGATCCTATCCCTACTTGAAAATCTCTCAAGGAATGAGGGCATGACGATACTCATGTCATCCCACCTTCTACACCACGTTGAGAAGTACGGTGATAGGATAGCGATAATGGATAGGGGAGAAATCATAGCTATGGGCGATGTAAGTTCATTGGTTAAGGAAGAGAATGTAATTGAGATAGAGCTAGAGGAGGTTAACAAGATCATCGTATCGGAAATTAGTAATATTAAAGGCGTTAAGGGAGTGGAGAGGGAAGGGAATAAGGTTACTGTAATCGCTAAGGGAGACATCCGGAGGGAGATTTTTGAGGCGATATCCAAGGTTGGGGGCAAGGTTGTCGGGATTAGATTTGCTCCGAGTTTAGGAAAAGTTTATGCAAAATATTTTAAGGAGGAGACTCTATGAAGGTTACACCAATTGTTAGGAAGGAGATTGCCGACCACTTAGGCAGCAAGAGATTTCCACTTCTAGTTGCTCTTATACTCCTTTCTGGGCTCGCTACATCATATCTTGGCGTTCAATCAATTGCACAGGGGCCCATAAGGGAAACCGAGCAGACAATGGTTTTCCTGAGACTGCTAACCGGGGGAGAGAGGGCCCAAATACTATCTTTTGTCTACTTTATAGGTTTATTTGGACCAATTGTCGGAATATCTCTGAGCTTCGACTCAATTAACAGGGAGATGGCGAGCGGCTCCATGCTGAAGGTGCTTTCAAACCCGATATATAGGGATAGCGTCATCCTCAGTAAAATTATCGCCGGCCTTTTAATTATCCTGCTCATAGTCTTCAGTAGTTCCGGCATAGTTGTCGGCTTCAATATGCTTCTGGCGGGCTTTGGGCCAACCCTTGAAGGAACATTCAGAATAATATACTTTGCTACAGCATCTTTTCTTTATATAGGTCTCTGGTTCAGCATAGGCCTTCTCTTCTCAGTAATCTTTAGAAGGACAACGACCTCAGCTCTAGCCTCAATAGCTCTCTGGATATTACTCTCCATCTTCTTCTACCTGATAGCGGACGTGATAGCGGCCGAAATATCTAAGATAAGATATTATTTTCCCAGCCCACCAGAAAGCGCAATTATAACATATTATGAGGTTAGTAATGCGATATCAAGAATTAGTCCACTGACACTCTATGCGGAGGTAGCGAATATTTTCTTAAATCCTGAGATTAGGACAACGGGTCTATTCTACATTTATTCGGAGAACCTTCCGGCCCCCCAACCATTAGGTCTCGACCTGAGTATAGCTCTCGCATGGCCTTCCTTCTCAGCCCTAATAGCGGGGTTCGTCATAATATTAGCATTGAGTACGCTGATATTCCTTAGGATGGAGATTAGGCCCTCATGGGCGTAAGGGGGGCATTAGCGTTCCAGCCATTTAGGCAGCCGCTGCCCCTTTAACAGATCCTCAAGCTTCTCTCTTTCTCTTATGAGGGCATACCTTCCATCCTTAACTAAAGTCTCAGCGCACCTCGGCCTAGAATTATATTGCGAGCTCATTACAAAGCCATAGGCGCCAGCATTCAATATCGCTAGTAGATCACCCTCATGAACCTCTGGTAAGAGTCTATCCCTAGCCAATATATCGCCGGACTCGCAGAGTTGGCCGGCGACGTCATAGACTAACCTTTCCGGCTCTCTAAGCCTGTTTGCGACGACTACATGGTGATAAGCACCATACATTACTGGCCTGATCAGCAGGTTGAAGCCGACATCAACCCCGATAAATTTCTTGAAGGGCGTGACTTTAATAGTATTAACTTTTGTTAGGAGTATGCCCGCATCACAGACTATGTATCGCCCAGGCTCAATGCAGAATATCGGTTCACCCAAATCATACTCCCTAATCTTACTCCTGAATAGCCCGAGCATCCTCTCAGCATACTCCTCCAGGTTTAGCGGTTTCTCCTCCGGCTTATATGGGACGCCCAGCCCACCGCCGAAATCTATGAACTCGAAGGTTATACCGAGCTCCCTTCTAACTCGATGGGCTATCTCTAAAAGTTTTTCTGCGGCCAGACTAAAAGGTTCAACGTTTAGTATTCCCGATCCAATATGCATATGTAATCCAAATCTCTTAACGCCAGCCTCTTTCGCGATCTCATATGCCTTGAGAACATCTGTCTCCAATATGCCGAACTTTGAGTTTCTTCCAGCCGTGATCACATGCTCGTGGTGTCCGGCTCCTATCTCCGGGTTGACCCTAACAGATAATATTTCTGGGGTACGAATCTTAATAAGCCTCCTCAGCTGGGAGAGGGAATCTATGTTAATTGTAACGTTAGCCTCAACGAGGAATCTGAGCTCGTCATCCCTAACGCTTGTCCCAGTAAAGAGTATTTTATCTGGTTGAAAGCCAGATTTTAATGCTAAGAAGACTTCCCCGGGGCTCACGGCGTCTAGGTATGCGCCCTCATCCCTTAAAATCCTCAGAACAGCTAGGCTCGTGTTAGCCTTAGCGGAATAGTAAATTCTAATTTTCTCGTAGTGTTTTAGGAGAGCTCCTCTCAGTCTGCGGAAGTTTTCACGTATGCGGTTTTCGCTCAATACGTAGAGCGGCGTGTCGAATTTCTCTGCAAGCTCGATTACTGAGACCCCGTCAATGTATAGAGTCCCATCTCTATCCTCTAGAAATTTATGGGGGCTTATGAAAACCATACCCCACAACCCCTGAAACCAATCCTAAATGTATCCTTTAGCGATCATGAGCTCAGCGCTAAGTATTCCCGCGCCAGCAGCGCCCCGAATTGTATTATGGCCCAAGCATAAATACTTAATTGTCATGGCCGGATCGCTGCGTATTCGCCCAATAACGACGCTCATACCCCTTCCAGCATCCCTATCAAGTCTAGGCTGAGGTCTATCAACCTCATCTCTGACTATTATCGGCCTCTCCGGAGCGGATGGCAGCTTAAGCCTCTGTGGCTCACCAATAAAGTTCCTGAAGGCTTCTTTAACCTCCTCAATAGTTGGCTTATCTTCTAGATCCACATATACCGCCTCTAGGTGCCCATCTTTAACATTAACCCTATTGCAGCTGGCGCTTATGGCAATGTCCGCCAGCCTAACCCTCTCGCCGTCAAAGATTCCGAGAATCTTTTTTGTCTCGGTCTCGATCTTCTCCTCCTCCTTAGCAATATATGGAATGACATTGTCTATTATGTCTAGTGATGGGATGCCTGGGTAGCCAGCCCCACTTAAAGCCTGCATTGTTGTAACAATCACCCTTTTCAATCCAAACTTCATTAACGGCTTTAACGTCAATGCAAGCTGTATTGTTGAGCAATTTGGATCGGTTGATATGAAGCCGCTCCAACCCCTCCTACGCTTCTGTATCGGTATGAGCCCAAGCTGCTCCGGGTTAACCTCGGGTATGAGGAGCGGGACATCTTCATCCATCCTGTGGGCGGCAGCCTTACTGAGGACGGGGAATTCAGTTGCAAATGTCTCCTCAACTTGGCCAGCTATATCGCCCGGGAGCGCTGAGAAGACTATGTCGACGTCCCCCGCCCCCTTAACGGATTTGATGTCTGTGTTAACAACGGTCATCTCGCCTACCTCCTTAGGCATCTCAGTCTCCATACGCCATGCACATATGTCCTTATACTTTTTGTTGGCTGAACGCTCAGAGGCGGCCAATACTGAAATATCGAGCCAAGGATGATTTTCCAGTAATTGAATGAACCTTTGGCCTACAGCGCCGGTCGCAGCCAATATCGCTACGCTTCTACGCTTCAAGGGCACCCCTCACGGCCACTATGGCTTCATCAATTTTACTCTCCTCAATAAATATGCTTATCGTTGACTTACTCGTTGTAACCTCAATTATATTTATGCCCTTAGATGCGAGCGCATTAGTTATTTTTGCAACCCACCCTGGGGAATCAACGAAGTCTGGATGAGATATCTCTATAAGGCCGGCTTTGGTTAAACAGCTTAAAGCCTTAACGAAGCTCAGACCGTGAAGCTTGTTCATTAACCCTCTTAGATCTTTGGTTAAGATGAAAACGGTGATGGAATGCCTTCCGGTGCTTACTCCGAGAATGACATTTCCATCTAGAGAAGAGAATATTTGGCTTAAATTTATCGGGTTTATATCGCAAATTAAGCTTATGGCGGCAATATTTCTCTCTTCTCTGATCTCGAAGGACTTTGAGTTTAAAACGCCCATTATCTCAGTCCCAGGGGACCTAAGGTCGCCTGACATAAAGCTGACCACCCTCAGCATTTGTCCAGGAATCTTATACTTTAGGGCCTCAGCCTTAATGACCTTGGCGCCCCCATGCGCAAGCGCAAACATTTCATAGATGTCAATCTTATCCAGTATACGCGGGTTGTCAACGATCTTAGGGTCTGCTGATAGAACGCCCTCGGTCTCTTTAACGAGTAGGACTTCTTCAGCTCTTAAACAATTTGCCAGAAGGAGGGCGGTTGTATCGCTCCCACCCCTACCAAGCGTGGTCACATTTCCATTTCTATCTTTTCCAAGGAAACCGCATATAACCACTATCTTTCCGCTGGAAAGGAGGGGCTCAATATACTTTTGGACGCGCATACACGTTTCATGCATATCCGGCTTAGCGTCCATAAAATTTGAATCTGTTATTATAGGCCATTCTTCATGGTTCGGCTCGATGTAAACGGCATCTGCACCAAGCGCCCTCAGTGCAGAGCAAAAGATCCTCGCGCTCGTCCTCTCGCCCATTGAGAGTATATCGGCGTAATCCCTGTCGCTAATCTTTCCTAAATGCGAGATTATGTTGATGAGACTGTCCGTCGTATTACCCATCGCAGAGACCACCACGACGACCTCCTTAAATCCAGCCCTCAAGATCATCTCAGCGGCCTTCCTAATCTTCTCCCCACTAGAGAGGTCTGCGCCGCCAAATTTTATAATGGTTCTACCGCTTACTATGAAGGTTACCACCCCATTTATAGCCCCAGCACATCATCCATACTATATATTCCCGGCTTATCCTGCCTATAAATCCATTCTGCAGCATACAAGGCGCCCTGCGCAAAAACACTCCTGGAGAAGGCTGTATGCTCAATGCGTATTACCTCATGTGGGCCGGCTATGATTACCTCATGGATCCCTGGGATACCACCGGCCCTAACTGCCAATATTTCTACCTCGCCAGGCTTTCTGACGCTTATGCCCTCCCGACCATATGATACACTCGTATAGCCTCTGAGCTCAGAGATTATCTCCCCCATCCTCTTCGCGGTTCCGCTGGGCGCGTCCCTTTTACCTGAATGGTGCATCTCAATTATGCTGACATCGTAGCTTGCGGGGAAGACCTTTACCATGCGTAGGATCTTGAAGAGTATGTTTATGCCTATGGCGAAGTTTGGCGAGAAGACCGCTGGAACTTTATTTGAAACAGCTTCCCGGATTCTCCGCATCTGCTCCTCAGTGAAACCGGTTGTCCCCATAACTATCTTCTTGCCTAAATCTGCTACTACCGGGAGGTTTGTGACCTCCGCCTCAGGCGTTGTGAAGGATATGTAGACGTCAGAGTCCTTGACTGCTTCCGGTATTCCCGATGGATCAACTATCTTAACATCTAAGTCGCAGATGCCGGCCTCCCTTAAAGTCTTATTTACGCTTGGCTCTCCTTTTGCTGCCACCGCACCAGTTATCTTAAAACCCCTTGCAATAGCCTCCCTAATTAACGTGCTGCCCATCCTTCCAGTAGCGCCGGCGACGCATAACCTAATATTGGTCATAGGTCAGATCCCTCCAGAAACGCTCATCATATAGTCTTTTGCTCAAATCTACATCAAAGAAGTCTTCAATAGGTTTAAGAAGCCCCGGGTTCTTCTCATAGGCCGTTCTAACCGCCCCTAGGGCTAACTTTAAGCCTTTCTTGGTCATCTTCCCAAGGGGGCGCCTGCATGGGCCAGAGGGCATGCCAAGAATATTCATGATAGTTTTATATGGGAGTGGGTTTCTAGCCCTGCATAGAACAGTACCGTATGGTGTCTCCTCCTCAGTCTTAACAGTTACAACTGAAAACAATGGCTTTAATGCTTCATTAAGATTCTTAGCTTCCTCAACCCTCTTCTCAAGAATAGCTTTTGTGAGCCTCTCGACCGGGTTGGGGACAACGTTTGATACAACTGAGATGACGCCGTTTGCATTTATATCTGGGTGGGTCATCATCTCATATGTTTTATCATCGTCTCCAGACAGTATATAGAAGTTATCCCCGCAAAGCTTCCTAGTCAACTTCATGCTCTCAATATTCCCGGTAGCCTCCTTAACAGCACTAACATTTTCAAACTTTGAATGAAGAATAGCCAGGTCCTGCGGGAGCAGCTGGGTTCCAGTCCTCCCCGGAATAACGTATGGTATCACTTGAACCTCGGGGAACATGCGTGCGACTGGCTCAATATATTCTCTTCTTATCTCTAGGGAGCTCGGCCCATTATAGTATGGGTCAACGAGCAGGACGCATTTAACGCCGAGATCGTAGACCGCCTTCGTCATTTTAATGGTTTTATCTGTGAAGTTGCTTCCGGTCCCAGCTATAACTGTGCATTTGTCGCCAGCAACATTGAACACCTCCTCAATAACCCTTATGCTTTCTTCGTGGGTCAATGTCGCGCTTTCACCAGTTGTCCCAACGGCTAATACTCCACTCACACCTTCCCTATGCTGGAAGTCGACAAGCCTCCTTAAGCCCTCAAAGTCGATGTCAAAGTTATCTTTCATGGGAGTTATAAGAGCTGTATAGCATCCCTCAAATTTTTCTATCTTCATCGCCCACGCTCCTAACGGCAAAATTCTTTGGAACTTAAGCCTATTTATGTTTTTCGTTTATAAAATACGAAAAACGTAAAAATTACTATAACTATCATAAAACTTTTCAACGACAATCCATAATATTGTTAGTGTGGATCAGATAGACTTCCAAATACTGCGTATATTAAAGGAGAATTCTAGGATTAAGTATGTGGATATTGCTAAAGCTGTCGGCCTGACTGAGGGGGCTATTAGAAGGAGAATAAGGCAGCTTAAAGAGGAAGGGGTGATAAGAAAGTTTACTGTTGAGACCAGTATAGAGCTCGAGGGGATAGTTTTAATCGAGACGGAGGTGGCTAAGACGAAGGAGGTCGTAGAAAAGGTGAGGAAAATCGGTAATAGGGTTTTTGAGGTGTCAGGTGAGTATGATGTTGCTGTGATGATAGAGGCCTATACTGTTGATGAACTGAATAGTAAAGTGGACGAAATAAGGAAACTACCTGGCGTTTTGAATACGAAGACGCTGATTAAACTTAAGAATTAATCATCCCCGCATCGAAGAGCTTTAAGAGCATTATACATCTTCTCATAGGCTTTCACAAAATCCGCGTCCTTTGAGAGTAGGTTACGGACCCCCACATAAAAATTGATGAAGGCATCATAATCCTTTTTCTCAATAATACCTTTTAAATCCATAACCCTCTTTATCAACTTATCTAGATACGTAGCCGCATATTTATTGTCCATCTGTATTGATGCATAGAGTGATGGTTCCTCGCTCATCACCGCCTCACTCAATATAAACTGCAGTGTAAACGTTGTTCCGCCAAGACGTTTGAGCATGTCTATATCTTCTTCACCGATAATTGATGCAAAGACAATATTTACAAAGTGTGTTAAAGCTAGAATTAAAGCCATAGCCCTCTCATGGAGGTTCCAGTTAACTGGAATTATAGCGGCCTCTGGGAAAATTTTCTCCGCTAAATCTTTCTCAGCTATGGGATCAACAACTGGCACCAAAGCGATCTTTTCGCTTGATAGTTTCTGGGCGCCGAAGCCGAAGAGGGGGTGTAAAGACAAAGCTCTTATGCCGCGCTCAGCGGCCCTCTTTAGGGTTGGTAGAACCCTTGATTTAAGCGAGGATATCTCCACAACAATTGCATCCTTGTCTATCTCCGGCAGAATCTCGGTTAGAACTTCTGGAGTTACATCGATCGGTGTTGATACAAGTATTAGACTGGCTTTTCTCGCAGCCTCAACATTGCTTTCAGCCAACTTCACATTCATTAATTTAGCGACCTCTCTAGCTCTATCTACTCTAACATCTGATATTATTACCTCGTGGCCGTGCTCAAGAAAGTACCTTGCGAACCAGACGCCCATCCTTCCAGCCCCACCAATTATTGCGACGATCAACCAGAACCGCCCCCACAATCTATTTAAGGTTAGATTCAACAATCTCCTGCTGCACACGCTTCGACTCCTCGATCAGCAGATTTAGGAGCCTTAATGAAGAGTCTACGTTTATGCCATACTTTCTGCTTAAATCTATAACCTTATTCCTTAATTCGTTCTCAATGGAGATATCCTCGATGGGCATCTTATTCCGAACCTTTATCTC
This sequence comes from Bathyarchaeia archaeon, assembly GCA_038817885.1. GTDB lineage: Archaea > Thermoproteota > Bathyarchaeia > Bathyarchaeales > DTEX01 > DTEX01. Next base: position 36,235 of record JAWAZE010000003.1, read on the forward strand.
GCCAATCCTCCTCGCAAGAGATAGTCTTTCACCATACAGCCGAATTATCTCAAGCGTTAACTCAGTAACTTTATCTCTAAGGATCTTAAGCTCATCGGAAAGCAACCTTATTCTCCCCCTAAAGCTTATGAGTTTTTAATGTAAAAGTTTTTTCATGAACAATATTTTGACAGCATACCCTACAACCTTCCGCCAAATCCTCAGAGTCTCTTCAGCGGAGAAAAAATAATGGAAACAATTTTCTTATTATGGCAAAGCTATTATTTTTATGGAGTTGGTGGGGGATCCATGCATCTATTGAATTTTAAGGATTGGTCTGGAGAGCAGATAATGGAGATCGTTGATGCGGGTATAGAGGTAAAGGGGAACCCCTCGAAATATCGTGATGCCCTGGATGGAAATACATTAGCCATGATATTTCAGAAGACCTCGACTAGAACCAGAGTGTCCTTTGAGGTGGCCATGACGCAGATGGGGGGTCACGCAATATACTTGGATTGGAGGGCGACAAACTTTACTATAGCGGATATCTATGATGAGACACAATATCTCTCGCGAAACGTTGACTGTATATTAGCTAGATTGCTGAGACACCTAGACCTGAGGGTTATGGCTAGGGCTTCGCGGGTGCCCGTGATAAATGGATGCGATGAAAAGTATCATCCAAGCCAGGTGATCGCTGACCTCATAACGATGAAGGAGAGGAGGGGGGCTCTGAAGGGCGCTAAGCTGGTTTATGTAGGCGTGCATAATAATGTATGTAATTCTTTAATCGAAGCTTGCACAAAAGTCGGCGTAAAAATATTAACTGTTACGCCAATCTTCAATGAACCCTCAAGAGACGATGAACTTCTAGAGGAAGCTAAGAAGAGTGGTCTCTGGGAGACGACGCTCGACTTAAAAAGTGCTATGAAAGACGCTGACTTCGTTTACACGGATACATGGGTCGACATGGAGTTCTTCCTAGATCCAAAGTATGCTGAGGAGAGGGAGAGGCGCATAAAAATTATGATACCATACCAAATAAACAGGGAGAATATGGCTGGATGCAACGCTTGGATAATGCATGACATGCCGATACATAGAGGGTACGAGATAAGCCCCGAAATGATTGAGGATCAAAGGTCAATAATTTATGAACAGAGCGAAAACAGATTATATGCAGCCAAAGCCATACTCCTAAAGTTGCTCGGCAAGTATTAACTATGGCATTTAAAAGCCCATAATTTTTAAATAATTCATTTTACTTCAATAACTCAATTTGGACTGGATAATCTGGGTGGGAAAGTGGGGGACTTTCCAGAGGACTGGTATAAAAAGTATTTGCTCTTCAATAAGTGGAGTTGGGAGGGTATAGAGGTAAAGGACCCTGGGCTTAAGAGGTACATGTGTCTTAGACCCGTTATTTTACCCCACTCCATGGGGAGGCATGGAAAAACGAGGTTTGGTAAAGCTGAGGTTAATATAGTTGAAAGGCTTGTAAACCAGCTCATGCGCCCCGGAAGGAATGGGGGCAAAAAGGCTAAAGCTATTAAAATTGTTAAGAATGCGTTTGAGATAATTCACCTTCAAACTGGAAGGAACCCGATAGAGATCCTCGTAAGGGCGATTGAGAATGCGGCGCCCTGCGAAGACACAACGAGAATTATGTATGGTGGGATAGTTTATCATCAGTCTGTCGATATATCTCCACAGAGGAGGGTTGACCTAGCCCTAAGATGGATTGGTGAGGGCGCCCGCATCGCATCCTTCAGTAACCCAAAGACAATTGAGGAGTGCCTGGCTGAGGAAATAATTTCAGCCGCAAATAATGATCTCAAGAGCTACGCTATACAACGCAAAAACGAGCTAGAAAGAATAGCCTTACACGCGCGCTAAGAAGATATCCCTACTCCACATCACATTTATTAACAGTTTTATTTCTAACCTTAATATTATTTTAAATTAAATTTGATTTGGAGGGAATCTATGGACTTACTCATAAAGGGTGGTTATGTCTACGACCCCTTAAATGGTGTTAACGGCGAGGTCATGGACATATGTGTTAGGGATGGAAAGATTATTGAGAAGGTTAATGAGCGCAAAGCCTATGTGATCGATGCTTCTGGAATGATCGTCATGCCCGGCGGAATAGATATACATACTCATATAGCTGGCGCCGAGGTTAACTCGGGCAGGCTTCTCAGGCCCGAGGATCACGCCCGCGATGTTGAGCCTAGAACTCCGATAACTAGGTCTGGCGTAGGCTATTCTATTCCATCAACGTTCACCACGGGTTACCGCTATGCTCGCATGGGTTATACGTTCCTCTGTAACCCATCGATGCCGCCGCTGGAGGCCAGGCATACCCATGAGGAGCTAGATGATACGCCAATAGTGGATAAAGTGACCTACCCATTGCTCGGGGACTGGTGGTTCGTTCTAGAGCATTTAAGAGATAAGAAGATTAAGGAATGCGCCGAGCATGTTGCTTGGATGCTCATCGCCACGAAGGGCTATGCGATAAAAATAGTTAACCCGGGCGGTCTAGAGACATGGGGCTTTGGAAGAAACGTTAAGGGTTTAGATGACCCGGTACCGTACTTTAACGTAACCCCTAGAGAGATAATTCGCGGGCTATGCATCGTTAATAAGATCCTTAATCTTCCGCATACAATACACGTTCACACGAATAGGCTTGGCCAGCCGGGCAACTACGCCACAACCATCGAGACTATGGATTGCGTTAAGGATCTGGCTGCGGATGGTAAGCCCGCCATCCACATTACACATTGTCAGTTCAGCGCTTTTAGGGGCGACAACTGGGCGACGATGCGTTCTGGGGCTGAGGAGATCGCCAAGTATGTTAATGCGCATAGCCACGTCACTTTAGACATGGGACAAGTAGTATTTACGGATACTACTACGATGACGGCTGACGGCCCATGGCAGTACACGCTATATGAGTTAAGCGGGAACAAGTGGGTTAATCATGACGTCGAGACTGAGACGAGCTCCGGTATAGTGCCCTTCAGATATAGGCGCAAGAGCTACGTCCACGCGACGATGTGGTCCATAGGCTTAGAACTGGCACTTCTAATAGAGGATCCGTGGAAGATATACTTAACGACAGACCACCCGAACGGCGGCCCCTTCACAGAGTACCCGAGGATAATATCTTGGCTTATGAGTAGGAAGGCTAGGGAGGAGACCCTCAAGAGGATAAATAAGAAGGCTAGGGCTAGATCCATCCTCCCGAGTATAGATAGGGAGTACACATTTTATGAGATAGCGATAGTCACGCGGGCCGGGCAGGCTAAGGTATTAGGCTTTGAGTCGATTAGTAAGGGTCATCTCGGCGTCGGCGCGGACGCTGACATAGCCATATATGAAGTCGATCCGAGGAAGGTTGACCCATCAAACGACTATAAGGCTGTTCAAAGAGCGTTCTCTAGGGCAGCCTATACAATTAAGGGTGGCGAGATCGTTGTTAAGGGTGGTGAGATCGTCAGGGCTCCGGATGGGAAAACCTACTGGATAAACTTTGAGAGTTCATCCCAGATAGACCCGCTCTCAAGCGTATCCGCCAGCCTGAAAAAGAAGTTCAGGGAGTACTGGACTGTTGAACTTGAAAACTATTTTATACCGGAAAGATATCTCAAGCATTCGGTACCAATAAGTATTAAAGCGGGGGTATAGGCCATCCTGATCCACATAACCCCAAAATACGAATTTAACGTTCCAGTTTATGCGGGGTGCATTTCACCAGACGTCTTAAGCGGAAAGAGTCTTAAAGAAATACTGGGGCTGAGGGTTTTCGAGGGAAATAAAAACCGCCCTCTCGGAGACCTATTTAACGTTAGCCTCGAGGGGAAGGATGATGAGACGGAAGTCACACTGCGCCTCTCAGGGAATTTCATAAAGGTTAGGAGGATTGGATCCAGCATGACGAAGGGCAAGATCATTGTGGATGGCGACGTTGGGATGCACGTTGGGGAGGGGATGAGTGGGGGAGAAATAATTGTTAACGGCTACGCTGATTCGTGGGCCGGAGGGGGCATGAAGGGGGGTAAGATAGAGGTTAAGGGCTCAGCCGGAGACTATATTGGGGCTCCCTACCGTGGAATTAAAGAGGGGATGAGGGGCGGGAGAATAATTATACATGGGGATGCTGGTAGGGAGGTTGGGGCCTCCATGAGGGGAGGCTTAATCAGGATATACGGCTCAGTTAAGCACTTCGTTGGGATAAACATGGCTGATGGTACAATAGTCGTTCACGGAGACTGTGCGGGTAAGACTGGTGGCGGGATGAGGGGCGGGAGAATAATCATTTGCGGCTATATCCCATCTGTTCTGCCAACATTCACATTCGAGGATATAAGGCCGAGCGTGAATATAGATGGCGAGAAGATTAGCGGACCATTCTATCGTTTTGTGGGAGATATAGCTGATAGGGGCGAGGGGAGACTATTCTTATCCAAGGAGAAGAACCCGCATCTATCCTTCTATGAGAAATATTTGTAGGAGGTAGTGATGCCCCTAAGCATAAATAAGGAAGCTGCAAAGATCGCTATGGAGATCTGCAGCTCTCCGGAAAAATATAATGTCATCGTGGAGAGGAGTTCTTTAGGGGCGCATATAATTGATGCGGGAATAGAGGCTAAGGGAGGACTCCTTGTAGGTAAACTTATAGTAGAAATATGTCTAGGTGGGCTTGGCGGAGCAAACATCTCCATAATGCGCTTAGGGGATTTAGAGATACCATCAATAAATGTTTACACAGACCAGCCGGCAATCTCAACGCTAGCCTCACAGATGGCTGGGTGGAGGATTAGGGTCGGCGATTATGTGGCGATGGGCTCCGGCCCAGCAAGAGCATTAGCCCAAAAACCAAAGAGCATTTATGAGAGAATAGGGTATAGAGATGAGGCTGATGAGGCTGTAATAGTTTTAGAGACTTCTAAGAAGCCCCCGGATGAGGTTATTAGGAGTATTGCCGATTCCTGCCGCATATCCCCGGAAAGACTCTACATAATAGTCTCCCCTACAACATCCATAGCCTGCCTAACGCAGATTTCTGGGAGGATTGTTGAGGTTGGGGTTTATAGGCTGGTTGAGATGGGCTTTGATCCCAACGCTATAATCTATGCGCTTGGGGAGGCCCCTATCCCCCCACCACACCCCGATGAGATCGAGTCTATGGGCAGATCTAATGATGTAATATTGTACTGTGGCTCGGTGCACGTTATCGTAGATCACCATGATGACAGGTACCTGGAAAAGATCGCCGGGGAGGCCGTCTCAATGGCCTCAAAGGATTATGGGAGACCTTTCGCAGAGATCTTCAGGGGTGTTGGCGGAGACTTCTATAAGATTGATCCGAAGGTGTTCGCCCCAGCCAAGATTACAATTATGAACAAGAGGACTGGAAAAATATTTTCTTGTGGAAAAATAAACACTGAAATATTGTTAAAATCTATGGGTTGCATTGGCTAGGTCCTGCCTGCGGATGCTTCACGCTTCCTCCTCGACATCTTAATCAATAAATCGATTACTTTATTATCTTTTAGGGGCTTCACTCTAAAAACTCCCTTCGACTCAACCCTCCTGAAGATTTCGTCCCCAACCTCGGTTCGCACTATCGTTAATGTCCAGCCGTCAAGCCCAAGCCCGCCAACGGATATATCGGCCAGCTCCGCCGAGAAATCTGGGCAGGCGCTACAGAAGCGGCACGCGTACTCCTTAACGTCCTTTAGGGGGATCGCCTTAACCTGGTCGTCCCTCATCTTAATGAGGAACTTGCCTTTTATGTTAACTTTCTTCACATCCTCCGGCTTAATACCCAACCTCTTCAAAAGAAACTCTTTCACTAAACCATCATACATAAAGCTCTCGCTGCAGAAGAGGCCTATAGTGAACTTTAAGGCGTCGGCATACTTTTTTAGTGGGAGAAATTGTATCCTTCTGATGGCGCATATCTGGCATGGTGTTCCGACAAAAGCCATCTTACCTATCCTCTTCTGAACGCCACTTCTGAGCGCTAGGAGATTTGGTGAGTATGTATATCTTGTTCCAGAGCACCGGATTATGTCTTCCCTTGAAAGAGCCAGAATGGGGACAGCTTTCAGGGGGTTCACGTTATCTTCTCCTGAGACGGCGGCTCCCTGTATGACGCCCTCCTCAAGCATGGAAACCAGGATGGATGTTACTACACCCCCATCCTGGCAAACCCTCATAATCCCTTCATCCATTGTCTGAGCCACTAAAATCCTCCTATAAACGCCAAACTCCTCCTCCGCACCTCTTTCTCGCCCAAATATTAGGCGCTCTAGGGAGGGGATGGAGATATTATATCTTGGGCAGACATTAGCGCATATCCCGCACACCTTACATTCGCTGACAACCCTTGGGCCCCCATCATAGTCTAGGCAGGTATATGGGCATGAGACGACGCATGCACCACATCCAACACACAATCCACCATCAATAACAGACTTCTTCAGACTCTCCTCAAAACTAATCTTCTCAATAGACATCCTCCAACCACCAGAACATTAAAAAGATATTGAGGAACAGAACACAAATATTTTTTGGTCCAGCATTATATTTTGATGGACTTAAATAGCATACTTGACGAGGCATTAACGGTTAGCTCAAGAGAGTTTCTTGGTTTAATAGGACAAGTTAACCAGATATTGACGCGTGAAGCTGAAACGAGCTTTATGGGGGGATTAAAGATCTTTGGCAGGCTCATCCACATTCCTCCGAGGGGGGAGGCGATAGTAATTGGTGATATCCATGGAGACCTCGAGAGTCTAAAGCATATACTCCATGAGACTGGTTTTCTGGATAAAGCATTAAATGAACGTGATATCTATTTAATCTTCCTCGGGGATTACGGAGACAGGGGAGAATATTCTCCAGAAGTCTATTATATTATCTTGACATTAAAGAAGCTCTTCCCCGGAAAAGTCATCCTCCTCCAGGGTAACCATGAGGGGCCTGAAGACCTGCTCGCACACCCCCACGATCTACCCTACCATATGAGGAGGAAGTTTGGTTCAGGTGGATTTACAGTCTACAGGGAGCTCAGCCAGCTCTTCAGGCGCTTCTACACAGCGGTTCTAGTGAAGGATAAATATGTGATGCTGCATGGGGGTGTGCCGAGCGGGGCGAAGATTATTGAGGATCTAGCCTTCGCATACATGAAGCATCCGGCCGAGAGCCACCTTGAGGAGATTTTATGGAGCGACCCGGCGGACTGGATAAGCGGCAAGTACCCATCGCCGCGTGGAGCCGGATATCTCTTCGACGAGGACATAACGGTTAGGTTCCTTAAAATCTTAGGGGTAAAATTTCTGGTTAGGGGTCATGAGCCGGCCAATGAGGGGTATAAATTTAATCACGGTGGGAGGGTCTTGACGCTCTTCTCGAGGAAGGGGCCACCATACTATAACACTAATGCAGCGTATCTAACGCTAGATCTAGCGCTCCAGCCGGATTCCGCCGAGGAGATTGAGCAATATATCCGAGGGTTTTAGGTTACTCTTCTATTAGTTGGGGATGGGGTTGGTATTAAAGGAATGCTACACATCCACGATCGGCAGCTTCCCCCTAATAGATACTGAGGATAATAGGAGGAGGTGCCTAGAGGATTTAATTAAGCTTGGGATAGATTATCCAGCCTACCCCCAGCTAACAGATATGGGTAAGCAGTTTCTAGACGATTTAGCCAGCCAAGATTGCGGAATAATATCGTATCAAGGCGAATATAAGGTTACTAGAAGGGAGATAAATGTCGACGTCAGGCCGCCGGGGCTTGAGATATTCCTTTGGACTATTAATTATATTGAGAGGATGGGGCTGAGGGTTAAGATCAAGTCCCCCGTGACCGGCCCATTCACCCTAGCATACTATATAATTGTCGGAGAGGGCAGAGGCCTGCTTAATAGGGCTATAGCGGATATTACCCTTGTGGAGCAGATTACACAGATAGTCTCAAAGGTATGTAGTGTTGTCTCAAAGAGGGCTGATATGATCTCCATAGATGAACCCATTTTAAGCATCATAGTTGGTTTGAGGGTGATGTTCGATTATGGGGAGAAGAAGATTATGGAAGTCCTTAACACTATAAGAGAGAGCTGTGGAAATGTTTTAACAGGGATCCATGTTTGCGGCAGAATATCACCTAAGTTGGCGGATACTCTATTAAATACAGAATTAGACTTCCTAAGCCACGAATTCTATGACACACCGGCAAATATGAGGGTTTATACCCCAGAGAACATTAGAGGGAGCGGAAAGACATTATCTGTGGGCTGCCTTTCAAGCAGAAAACCATTTGTAGAGAGTGTTAATGAAATCCTCAGTGTAATGAGGAAATTTAAGGGGTTTGGTGACCGCCTAATATTTACGCCAGACTGCGGCTTCAGAAATCTAATTGTTGATGGTTCTAGGGAGAGGGGGTATAATATAGCGATAGAAAAGCTTAGGAATATGGTTTTAGCGGCGGCCAAATTGAGGGAGGAAATATAGACTATCCTATATTAGCCCCATATCTTGAAGCATCTTTTTGAACTCCTCCTCCCTCAGCGAAGCCTTTCTGCCACACTCATAGAGCCTTTTAACCTCATTAACAACTTTCATAAGCGTTCCCTCATCCGGCTCCCTTCCAGTTATCTCGATGATCTTATGTCTAATTATGGCTTTTCCAGAATGCTTACCTATCGTCAATCTACGCGCGTTGCCGACGAGCTCGGGCGGGTATGGCTCATATGTTCTTGGATCATTTAGTACACCGTGCGTATGGATTCCTGATTCGTGGGCGAATGCGTAGGCTCCTACAATCGCTTTATTTGGTGGAACAACATAGCTTGTTGCCCGGCTTATCAGCTGTGCTAGTGCGGTTAGCTTCTGGGTCTTCCCCTCAAATTTCTTAACCCCATAATGCATATAAAGGTTCATTATAACCTTCTCAGTCTCAGCGTTTCCAGCCCTCTCGCCTATCCCAAGGAAAGTTGTACTCAAGTATACTCTATCCCAGATGCCATCCGCCGCTCTAACGGCAGCTATCGTATTCTCTACAGCGTTTCCAAAATCGTCATGGGCGTGAATCTCAATATCTCTTATCTTGGTCTCATATTTTATAGCCCTAATTTTTCTTGGTATCCCATTGGGTAGTGGCGCATTTATGTCTGAAAGCCCTACACCAACCGTGTCGCATATTCTATAACACTCCGCCCCCGCCTCAGCAACGGCATTAATGAATCTTTTTTCAAATTCCCAATCAGCCCTCGTGCTATCCTCGCCGTGGACGAAAACCCTTAATCCATGATCTTTAGCCGCGTACTCAACGACTTCAATAACCCTATTTAAGAGTTCTTCCGGGGTTTTATCCGGCCACTTAGCCCTAAAATGTATATATGAGACTGGGTGTGATATGCCGACCTCCTCGAAGCCGCAGTCTATTGCATCATCAACATCCTCCTTAACAGCCCTACACCACCCAGCCAACCTAACCCCCAAACCCATCTTCTGAATAAGTTTAACAGCCTCCTTATCCTGCCTCTGATAATGATGAAGCTCTATCCGCTCAACGCCAATTTCAGCTAGCATGCAAGCTACTTCCGCAGCCTCCTCCGGGGAGATGGCTAAACCAGGCATCTGAATCCCATCCCTGAGGGTTGTGTCATCGATTATTGGATCAACCTTTAGAGACAGCCTAAAATAGAGGTCCTCAAAGCCCATCTTATTAATCAAATCTGGATCGAAAATCAATAACACCCCCTACTCCTATTTATTGGGAATTAATCTGGTGGGTGGAATATTGATATGAGTGTCTCGGTTCGCACAACATTTGGGTGCTGCTCAATCATCTCATAGATTATTTTATGTAGCTCTTCGAGGCTGTTTGCCTCGACAACAACGACAGCATCATATCTCCCGAGAACAGAATTAGCCATCTTAACGCCCTTTATACGCCTAGATCTAACGATCTCCTCAGATGTTCCAGGCTTCATCCTCACAAGGACAAAAGCTCTCAAGGGTTTCCTCCTTAAGTTCCTACCCGCACTCATGCCATAACCTCCTAGGATACTATCATGCCTCAGTCAGGGCGAGCGAGGTCTCCGTATGAACGATGTCAGGATCCCTCTCAATAACATTATATAATAGATTATGCAGTGTCTCGAAATCCGGGGTCTCAATTACCACAATTGCATCAAACCTGCCATATATCGCGTCTGCGGAGAGAACCTCCTTAACTTTACTCTTTATCCTCTTAACCACCTCTAAAGATGTGCCGGGTTTTGTTTCAATAAATATGTATGCCTTTACCATCCTCCCACCAAACCATACATTAATAATTGAGGTACTTCATGATCTCCCATGGGGATACATAGAGACAGTATTGCAGCCAGTCTTTCGTCTTATACTCGATGAAGGTGTCGAAGATATGGCTTCCCAGGGCTCGGTGGATAACCTCATCACTCTTCATTTCATCGAGGGCCTCCTTAAGAGTTGAGGGTAGCTGACCTATGCCGAGAGCCTTCTTCCTCTCAGGAGTTAACTTATAAATATCTTCATCTACGGGGTCGCCGGGCTCAATCTTCTTTTTTACCCCATCAAGCCCAGCCATTAATAAGCATGATAAGGCCAAGTAGGGGTTGCATGATGGGTCTGCGCCACGATATTCTATGCGCTTGAAAGCCGCGTACTGCGCCCCCCTATGATAAACTGGTATCCTGATTAGCGCGGATCTATTTCTACGCGACCAAACAATGTATATTGGCGCCTCAAACCCTGGGACAAGTCTCTTGTATGAGTTTACAGTTGGGCAGCAGACGGCTGTGAGGGCTCTCGCATGCTCGAGCAGTCCACCAATAAAATATCTTCCAGTCTGGCTAAGCTCGGCATATTCATCACTACTATCATACATCACGTTCACCTCACCCCTCCAAAGCGACATGTGGACATGCATCCCGCTGGCATTATCCATGAAGACTGGTTTAGGCATAAAGGTCGCTATCAACCCCCTCTTTTTAGCAACATTCTTCGCCACAAACTTATAATATATTACTCTATCAGCGGTCTCAACGAGCTGCCCATACTGAAAATTAATTTCAACCTGGCCTGCCGTCGCAACCTCATGATGATGCTTCTCCACCTTAAAACCAAAATAGTCTTCAAGGAGCGCTGAGACCTCATTTCTATACTCTATTGTCGTATCCTCCGGCGGCGCCCTAAAATAGGCGTCTTTAGGACTTAAAATATACCCATCACCTGAGATCTCAGGGGACCCTGGAACGACCCTTGGAGCGCCCCAGGAGTCGCTTTTACCGCCGTCCGGGCTGACCCATAAATCCCAGACGAGTTTTGTCGGATTTATTGATGAGAAGACGAAGTGCTCCATTTCTGGGGCGAAAAGACATGTGTAGCCCATTTCGGCAGATACTTTAACGGCCCTTTTAGCAACATATCCTCTTGGATCAACCTCAGAGGGCTCTCCGCGTCCATAAGCCTCGCGGACATCACCTATAACTATAGCGCTCCTCTGGTCTTCTCCAGCAGTCCATGGGATTATCGCCAGCGTCCTCGGGTCTGGCATAAGAACCATGTCTGACTCCTCAATCGACTTAAATCCTCGAACAGACGACCCATCAAAGCCTAAGCCCGAGAGGAAGGCATTTCCTTCAACAAACTCCCTCGCCGATACAACCATATCTTGCATTAATCCTCTTATGTCAGTGAAGGTTGAGTGTACCCACCGAACCCTATTCACCCTAATCTTTTCAACAGCCATCTTAATAGCATCATCAATGTTATCGCTGTATGTCAAATGCCCCCACCATTCATTTAATGGATGTAATTTTTATCACGCATCATATATAAATTTTTTGCTCAATATTGAAAAACTTTTAAATAAATGTTTTATTTTATGAATAAATGTTCAATAGGGGGTATGCGCGTCGCCACACAGCGAGATTGATGAACTGGATTTCCAAATAATTAAATTATTACAGGAGGATTCGCGGATCAGCTATAATAAGTTGGCTAGTAGACTTGGGGTATCCGTCGGAACAATATATAATCGCATAAAAAATCTTGAGGGAAAAGGTGTCCTGAAGGGTTATACTGCGGTTGTTGATCCCGTGAAGGTGGGGTATGGAACAATTGCCATAGTGCTCATTCAGGCAGAGGGGGCGCATTTAGTTGAAGTAGAAAACGAGATAGCAAAGATTGGCAATGTTATTGCCGTTTATGATATAACTGGTGATTTCGATATTGCGGTGATAGCCAGGTTTAGAGATAGATTCGAGTTGAACTCTTTTGTTAAAAGACTATTGTCGATGCCTTATGTAAAGCGCACGGTCACAAACGTCGTCTTAAACGTTGTAAAGGAGGACTTCAGGGTAAATATTTCAGATAACCTTTAGTAGGTCTGAGCGCGTTATTATTCCGACGAGCTCACCTTTCTTCATAATCAAAACGCCGGGATGAACCTCTAATAGCGACTTTATCACACTTATATCCGTATCTTCTGAAACAGTTGGGAGCGGCGGCTCCATAATCTTCTCAACAGGCTCTTCGGCTATATTTGAGCTTAGGTTACGTACAATGCCCTCCTCAGTGACCATACCAACAACCTTGCCACCATTGACAACCGGTATCTGCGAAATACCATATTTTACCATCATCTCACTAACCTTTCTCACCTTCTCCTTAGGAGATGCCACTATAACCTCTCTGGTCATTATCTCCCCGCACTTCTTCCCATGCTTACTAGTTAATATCTGTAGAATCTTATTCACCGTAGATAGTCTTGGGTCAACCTTCCCACCCTCTATCTTCGCTATATGCGCCTGAGAGACGCCGATAAGCCTCGCAAGCTCACTCTGGGTTAACCCAGCCTCAAGCCTCAACTTTTTAAGCAGTGACCCAGTTATTATCAACGAAGAATAACCCCCAGTTATAACCAAATAAATTTAGTAATTTTGCAGTTAATATTATTTTCCCCAGCGGATATATTGTGGGCGGAGAAAAGATCTTTTAGATATGTATTATAATGCATATTTTTTTCGGCTTTTTATACCAAAAGCTATATATACACAATGCATATAGTCTTTTGGAAGGGGATTTGGGGAGAAGGGGCTAAAATGGAGAATATTGTTATCGCTCCTCTGAAGAGTATACCACTTGAAGAGCAAGAAATTGAGATAGTTGAGAGGAAGGGGCTGGGTCACCCAGACACGATATGCGATTCAATAATGGATGAGGTCTCAGTAAGCCTATGCAGAGAATACCTCGAGAAGACTGGCATGATACTGCATCATAACATCGATAAATCCCTTCTAGTTGCGGGGGAGGTTGAAGTAAGGTTCCATGGGGGGATCGTTAAGAAGCCAATGAAGCTAATTTTTGGCGATAGAGCAACCTTCGAAGTCGATAAAATTAAGATCCCGGTTGAGGAGATAGCCATCCAGACAGCGAAGAATTGGTTTAGGAGGAACCTTAGGTTTGTTAACCCAGATGAACACGTTATATACCAGGTTGAGATACTGCCCGGATCCCAGGCTCTGACAGATATTTTTAAGCGCAGTAAAAGGATACTTGGGGCAAATGATACTTCGGCCGCCGTGGGCTGGGCACCGCTAACCAGAACTGAGAAGACCACTTTAGACCTTGAAAAATATCTTAATTCTAGGGACTTTAAGAGAAGGTTCCCTGAGACCGGCGAAGATATTAAGGTCATGGGCTTTAGAAAAAATAGGAGCCTAAACCTAACTATATCGATGGCTTTCGTAGACCGCCTCATAACCGATGAAAAACATTATTTTGAGAGGAAGGGGGCTGTTCTAGAAGACATAAAGAGATATGTTGAGAAAAACTGTGAGGGCTTTGATAAAATTTCCATCGAGCTCAATGCCTTGGATGTGCCGGGCAGGGGCGTGGATGGAGTCTATTTAACCGTGCTCGGCACCAGCGCCGATGGAGCCGATTCCGGGCAGGTGGGTAGGGGGAATAGGGTTAATGGGCTCATATCACTCAATAGGCCGCAGTGCTCTGAGGCCGCTGCTGGCAAGAACCCTGTGAGCCACGTTGGCAAAATATACAATTTGCTGACACATAGGATTGCCAGCAAAATCTATAATGAGCTGAGCTCCGTAAAAGAAGTTTATGTATGGATGCTGAGCAAAATCGGGCAGCCCATAAACCAACCAGTTATAACGGCAGTACAATTAACAGCAAGTGAGGATCTCAATAATGTGAAGATGAAGGTTAAAGAAATAGTTGAATATGAATTAGAGAACATGGAAGAGTTTATAATGAGTCTAGCTTATGGGAAAATACCTATATGTTAAGTTTGCCTTTACAATAAATTTTTTTATATATTAAATCTACTCAATAACTGTTCCTCTTAAAATTGGTATAAACTTATCTCTGCCGAACATCTTATCCCAAGAGTAAATAGGCCAGCAAAGATGTTAGATAATATTGGCTGTAGGGCTAAACCGATCACGAGGCCTGAGAAAGGTTGCGCCTGCAATAGCACCTATACCAGTAACCTTAAACAGTACTAAGATTATGAAGCCAACTATAATATAACCTATTATGGCCGTGATGTTCTGTATGAGGTAAACTTCCTTCCTAAGGTACGTGAGTTTTGCGGTCAAAGTTCAGGATATAAAGGGCGTCGTGAGGACGCAGACCCTGGCGGTCATTCCGCGGCCATTAAGGGAGTAATTAATAGCTTGACCGCTGATTTGGCTGCCGGCTGATCATTCATGTAGCCCTCTTTCCTTCCTCTCCTTAAGAGTTTCCTTTATAGCGAGCTCAACCTGCTCAACCGCCGTCCCAAGATAATTTCTCGGATCTAGAATTTTATCTATCTCCTCAGGCGTCAAAAAACTCGTAACGGTCTCATCATTCATGAGAACCTCTTTAAATAGCCTTTTTTCTCTGGCGCTTATGACTGATAGACGCCTCAGTAGTTCATGCGCCTCCTGCCTACTCATGCCCTTCTTCGTGAGGGCTATCATAACAGCCTCAGAGAGAGCTCTACCCTGCGTTAATCCCATATTCTCCAGCATCTTCTCCTCATCAACCTCAAGGTTTGATAGAACTTTTATCATAAGGTAGAGCATGTAGTCAACTAAAATGCAGGCCTCCGGCATAATAAACCTTTCAGCGGACGACTGCGTTAGATCCCTCTCATGCCATGTTGGAACGTTTTCTAGGGCTGGGATGGCGAGCCCCCGAACAACCTTTGCTAGGCCGCATATTCTTTCGCAGATTTCTGGGTTACGCTTATGGGGCATTGTTGAGCTACCAACCTGCTTCTCAACCTCAAAGGGCTCGAAGGCCTCCGCTATCTCCGTCCTCTGAAGCTCCCTTATCTCCGTGGCAAACTTATCTAATGTGGAGGCTACCATCGCTAATAGGCATATTAACTCTGAGTGAACATCACGTGATATTATCTGAGTCGTGATTCCAGCCGGCTTAAGGCCGAGCTTCTGCATAACGAGCTCCTGTATCTTCATGGCATTAGGACCTAAACCAGCTTGCGTTCCCACAGCGCCAGTTATCTTACCAACTAAAACGCGCTTCCTACACTCTCTAAGCCTCTGAATGTGCCTCGAAACCTCGCGCATCCACCCAGCCATCTTAAATCCAAACGTTATTGGAAGCGCATGCTGCCCATGAGTGCGCCCCATCATTACCGTGTTTTTATAGCGGTCTGCAAGTTTCAGTAAGACAAGTTCCAGGTCATTTAAGCGTTGCTCAATTATTTCGAGGGCCTCCTTAAGCTGCAGAGCCCTAGCGGTATCAACAACATCGTAGCTTGTTATGCCAAGATGCACGTATGCCCCGCTTGGACCGCAAACTTCCGCTAGAGCTCTGACAAGGGCCATTACATCATGTTTAATCTCCTTCTCAATCTCCTTAACGCGGCTAACCTTAACATATTTTATCGAGGCCATCTCAGATATTTTCTCAGCATCCTCCCTTGGGATCTCACCAACCTCACTCTGAGCTAAGGCCAGCGCAGCCTCAACGTTAAGCATCTTTTGGATATAATTTTCCTCCTCAAAGACCCTAAGCATTTCAGGGGTCCCGTAGCGCCCGGTATCTATTGGTAAAATCGGCATTCCACGTTTCCCCATAAACTGAATATTATGCGGATACAAATTAATTTCACTATTCTTCTTAAAGATTTTTTATTGGGTGAGCGGGAAGGCTTTTAGTGATGGGAGCTTTAGTGGCGGTAGTCTCGAAGGATGGGGAGAATGCTGTCCCTAAAGCGATAAGAATGCTTGGTATGCTTAAGCATAGGGGGTCAGATCTTTACGGCATTGCAACCGATAAGACAACGACCTACGCGAAAGACATACGTGACCTAAACAGCCTCTCAAGAGATTCAACTTCAAGAGTAGTTTTAGGTTACAATTTTAGGCGGCTCCTCCCAGAAGATATCCCACAGCCAGTTGAGGTGGGTGATTTAAAGGTAATCTTAGAGGGTAGAATTTACTCGTCGTCATCTGGGAAGGGCGGAGTCTATGAGGTCATCAAGCGGCATGGGGAAGAATCTTTAAGGAATGCCATTATAAATGCGGAGGGGGATTTCATAATCGCCATCCTCTCTGGGCAACGGCTACTTATTGGGAGGGATGTTATTGGCGCAGCCCCACTCTACTTTCTTAATAATAACCGTCTTCTGGCATTCGCCTCTGAGCGGAAAGCCTTATGGATCCTCAACGCAAGGGACGAAGACATAATGTCCTTCCCACCTGGGAGCATTGCGGAGGCAACAGACAAAGGTATTATTTTAAAGCAGATTAAAGCCTTAGAGAGAACGGAGGCCAAATTAGTTAAAGACGAGGAGGCTCTCTTGGGGGAACTACATAACCTGTTATTGGAGGCCGTTAAGAGGAGGCTCAATGCTTTAGAGGGAAAAATCTCTGTAGCGTTCTCCGGCGGTCTAGACAGCAGCATAATCGCCGCCCTGATTAAGGGGGTTCATGCGGACGCCATCCTGGTAACCGTTGGGTTGGAGGGCTCAAAGGATCTGGATGATGCCGAGAAGGTTGCTGGCGAAATCGGTTTGCGAGTTAGGACTGAAATATATACTTTGAGGGATATCGAGGAAACTTTGCCAAGGGTTTTATGGTTGATTGAGGAGGCAAATGCCCTAAAGGCCTCAATTAAAATCCCAGAGTATTGGGCTGCTGAAGTATCCTCCAAGTTAAGCTGTAGGGCGGTATTTTTTGGGCAGGGAGGGGATGAGCTGTTCGGGGGCTACCATAAATATCTGGGGGAATATAGGAAGTCTTTAGAGAGTGCCGAGATGGCGCTATACTTAGATACAATTAACCTCTACAGGGATTCTTTAGAGATGAGTGAAAAGATATGCGCATTCCATAGTATAGAGGCAAGGTTCCCGTACATGGACTATGAGTTAGCCGCCTTCGCCCTGAAAATCCCCATAACGATAAAGATATCGTCCGCCGACGACCCCCTCAGAAAAAGAATTTTAAGGAGATATGCTGAGCAGATTGGTCTTCCGGCTGACGTGTACCTAAAGCCTAAAAGGGCTATTCAGTATGGGGCTGGAGTAAGCAAAGCGCTTAAGAAGATCGCCAAAAGAAATGGATTAAGTATGCAGGGGCTTGTCGGTAAGGTTTTTAGGGAGGTTAAGGGGGCGTATGAAAACAGCTCTAATCTATTCTTCTAAGTACCTAGAGCATAGAACTGGAGACTGCCCGGAGAGGGCTCAGCGCTTAACCGCCGCTATGAGCGGCATTAAAAGGAGCGGAATACTCAGCGGGGATAAGGTAGCCTTAGTGGAGCCAAGATATGCGCGCATAGAGGAGCTGCAGATGGCTCACAAGCGAGAATACATTGAAATGGTCAAGCAGACCTGTGAGGCTGGGGGAGGCTTAATCGGCGAGGAGACACCTGTATCACGAGAAAGCTTCGATGTTGCAAGGCTCGCCGCAGGCGGGGCAATAAAGGCCATGGATAAAGTCCTCTCGGGCGATTTTAAGAATTCATTTGTATTGGCTAGACCGCCGGGGCATCATGCTGAGCCAAGGCGCTCGATGGGCTTCTGTATTTTTAACAACGTCGCTCTAGCGGCTAAGCATCTTATTGAGAGGAGGGGGATGAGGAGGGTGTTAATATTGGATATAGATGCGCACCATGGCAATGGTACACAAAAGATTTTCTATGATGCAAGCGATGTTCTTTACATAAGTATCCATGAGGATCCTTCAGATTTTCCTAAAACTGGCTTCATCTGGGAGGTTGGTGAAAAAGATGGCGTAGGTTACACCGTCAATATACCTTTACCCTATGGGGCTGGCGACTCATCATACTGGAGAGCATTTAAAGAAATAATTTTGCCAATACTTGAGCAATATAAGCCAGAGTTCATTTTGATCTCAGTCGGCTATGACGGCTACTACATGGATACAATTTCAGAGCTATCCCTTTCAGCCCACATATATTCAAAAATATTTCAAGAGGTTACTGGCGCTGCTGAAAGGTTATGTAGCGGCAGGGTAGCCGCCATCCTTGAGGGAGGGTATAACCTTAGGTTCCTTAGGAAGATTGTGGCGGCATCCCTATCTATAATGGCCAGCATAGACGTTAGGGTGAGGGATCGACGGCCACCATTAAATTTGTGGGCGGAGAGGATGGCGGAAAAAATAATTAATGATGCTAAAAGGGTTCAATCAAGATATTGGTCTCTGTAGATGACTAATAGGAGAGTTCTTCCAGTTTATTCAGTAATGGTTATGGCGCCGCTCGGACACTGTGTTTCGCACGCCCTACAAACGAGACAGGCGTCAACATTGACAGGCACGGACTTTCCTTCTCTAAGCTCATATGTTCCTACAGGGCAAACATCAGCGCATGTCCCGCATCCAGTACATTTATTCGGGTCAACATCTATCTTCACCATACATAGGCACCTCAACTTAAATTTTTGAAAGAAAGCACTTTCTGAAATAAAAAATTTTTGGATTTTTGTGAGAAAAATTAACTGTTAGTGCGGTGAGCACGTCCCCCCTTAAAATAAAGGATCCTATTAAGAGTGTTAAGAAGATTCTTGTAAAGATTATCCCTTACAGAGTTTCTTCCTTAAGTCTTAGGAGAATTTCCTCGATAATAGCCTTCGCCTCATCCATTTTACGGGTGTATTCTTCAACGATCTTACGATGCTCCTCCGCGGATATTTCTCTCCTGTGAAGCTTAAGATCTGCCTCCTCAATACTCCTCTTCGAAGCTTCAATGCTAGCGCTCGCCCTCTCCAGCCGTTTTATCATCTCAGCATAATGCCCCTCAGCTGACTCTAATTCAGCCTTAAGATTCATAAGCTTCTTCTCCGCCGCATGGAGCTTCTCCTCAAGCATTCTTTTCGTCAATTGATACCGACGCTTAGGTACCCTCCCCCTCACATACTCCTGCCTTATAGATTCTAGTTCAGATGAGATATGTTCCACCTCACCATATACTTCGATAAAAGACTTTAAGCGCTCCGGAGAGAATGTGGCAACCCTAACGCCGCTAAATGGTTTAACGAACGCGACGAATATGCTCGCCAGGCTGATTAAGACCATGATTAATACTGTTGGTCTGAGAGCCGCCCAGAGAAAAGTATAGTTATATTTAATGCCTAGTAGTTTAAACTCGTCGTATCTCGTCACATTATAGTACACGATGGTTATCTTCTCCTGGAAAAAGCTTATCTTCTCATAGCTGATTTCGGGGTGGTGATTCTCACTTATAATGTTCGCCCCTTCAGGTAACAAAATTGATACGATGATTCTGGGGATAAACCATTCATCCGGCTTTGTAATTTTAATGCTCAAGGAATATTTCTGCCAACCATCCCTCTTAATATATTTCCAGAATGGGAGCGAATACGATATAGCTATCTTGGCCCTTTCACTATTTCTTAGCTTATCAGATAAGGTAACCACCACAAATACTCCGCTTCTCCCACCCTCCTCAATTAATACGCTATTCTCCGGGTACCTTCCATATATATCGTATACAGATATATCTGCCGAGCTGGGCGGCAGGATTACATTAAGGTTGGCGACGTTAACCATCTCCACATCATAGATGTCTCTCACATATATTCTCCCCCAACCATCAATAGAGATCTCCCTCCTCACCTCTAAAATCTTAAGGATGCTGAAGGTTTCGTCCGTGAACTCCACCCATGATGAAATACTCGTGTAGGCTGGAAGCGGTCTCGTTAAATTATTAAGTAGCCTAAAGTCTCCCGTCATATTTAAGAAGATATCGTGCGGAAAACCTTCTGGTGAAACTTCGGCATCGGGTGGAAGTATTAGCGTTACGTTGCAAAGCTCGGATTTATCCCTTAACACCGGATGTAATGGGAAGACTGCGCGAAATCTATTTTCGGCCCCTCTCTCGATTAGGTTAGAGAAAACCGTAATTAATGTGAAATTATATGGTTGACCTCTACCCACCTCACCTGCTCTAAGAGAAATATTAAGCCATTTAAAAGCATAATCTTCCTCAGAGATCTCGGTTTGGAGGGCCCCGTAAAGATCGTATGCCGATGAGTAGACTAAGTTTCCATAGAAGTCCCTCGGTATGCCGATTAGATAGAATGAGGGTGATTGGGCGTACTCATTAATGGGCGTTATGAGGAAAGTATCATTGATCATAATATACCCGCCATTCTGAATAACGATCTTTCTCTCAACCTTCACGGAGAAACTGGGAGAATCATTCATGCTGCTAAAGGCTTTCTCTGTGGAAAGGCAAGCAATAAAGGTAATTAAGAGTAGGAAACCTATCATCAGCACCCTTAATCGCCCCATCGAACGGCTCCCCCCATAATGTTAGGTTGGCAAGCAGCGAGTATGATTCAAGCGAGCTTTAACCGTACCCGGACTGTCTAAGGTAATATGCTTCCTCCTTCTTAGGACCGAAACTTCTAACTCCCTTCTTCATAAGCTGTTCTCGAAGACTTAATGCATAACTTTGGCTTATTTCACCCCTCTTCTCTAAATATGCTATTATCTCCTCAGCCTGCTCCTCAGTATCGCATCTCCTTATAAAGTCGATTACATCTGGATTATATCCATCAAACCTCCTTGACGCCGCCTTTTCCCCTTCCTCCGGATCCAACCTTACGGAGGATATCGTTATTTTACATGCACCCTCCTCCATCTCCCTAGCAAGGTTGGGGAACACCCTTCTAAATGCTTTTTTATCGATCTCCATTGTGTCTGCCTCAAGTAATATTATTGCTTAGGGAGGATTTAAAAGGATAACCAAATTTTTATTTATCGCCTTCTTCGTTTGGGGATAAATCTTTGTAGGGGATCCTTTTTAAGAACTTTTCTTAGCTGATCTATCGATAACCCCCTTTTAATGTCCCCATATATGTCACATATCTCTTCTTTACTCATGTCTTCCGGCTTTCTAACAATTATCTCAACGTTGTCTCCGGAGGGAAGTTTGACAAAGATGTGGAGGGTTTCGCTAACCCCATCCTTATCTGCGGGCGCCGTCTTCATGCTTATTATTCTTAAGCCACCTTCGCTGATAGTCTTGATAACCGACTCCTTCTCCTGTGAGAAAACGACTATATCTATATCGCTATTCTTATTCGCTATACCCCTCCAAACGCTACCTATAAGTCTTGGGTGAAATGCGGATAATATCTCCATTATTTCAAGCGCTTCTCTCCGCATACGTATTAAGCGAGAAGACCTCTCCTCCCCCTCATACTCCTCCGCAATCTGATCCAGCTCCTCAGCAACCTCAAAATTTGATGGCAGAACCCTCAAGCCAAGTATTTTTGCAGCCTTCTCTTTCGCCTGCTTAAACTCTTTCTCCTGTAACGTGTAGAGTAGAAGGGCGGCTTCACGGGCAACCCTTCTTCTAAGATGAACAATTTCCCCGTCTTTAGTCATATGCCGACTCAATAATGCTAGCTATGTAACCTCTTGTTCTTCTCCGCTTTCCTCAGAAGCTTTGGTTTCACTTGAGGATTCCTCTAAAAATTCATCGCTCGCAGCTACTTTTACTTCCGGCGCTTCCATAATCGGTGTTACATGAAGCTCCGGTCTAGAGAGCAACTTCGACTTTCTTATACCCACGTGGCGTAATGGCGTTATCTTCTTAGCCTCATTATATATGTCTGAGGCGATTTTCCCAAGAACTGCCTCCTGGACGAACTGCTCAAACGTTAATGCTTTTGCTTTCTCCTCGATTATCCTCCTCATTATTGCGCGGATTGCCCTTTCCTGAGAGGTTTTTATCCTAGTTAGCGTGAAGGCGGAGGCTGCAACCCTCAATTTATAGCCATCTTTTGTCGCAACATTAAATATTCCATCAACTTTAGTAGTCTTTCTCCTAATAAGACTTCTAAGATAATCTCTGGAGTATTCATGCCCCTTAAATATTGTTACAGCTCTCTTACCATCCACGCTAATTATTTGAAAATATGTTTTTAGGTATTGGTGGGAGAAGTCTTGAGTTATATCATAGAGCGTTGCCTCAACAACCCTTCCCAGCAGCTTCTCCGGATCATCGGCGGGTATAGCGCCTATCTCAACACTACCAAAGTAATGTGGAGCAATTATAGTATACCACTTTTTACTACGCCACTTGTCCTTAACACGCACGCTCTTAGACAAATACGCACCACCGCACCCAAGATAATGGAGATAGAGTTATATTAAAGGTTTACTAAGAGAATACAAAAACATATTTATCAGCCACCATTAAGCTCTTTAATTTTTCGGGGCAGGGAGAAAGAAGATGATTGATGTCAAGTTGATAAGAGGGAACCCGGACTTCGTTCGGGAGAACATTAAGCGCAGAAATGATCCAGAAAAGCTCAGAATACTCGAAGAATTCATAGAGGTTGACAAGAAATGGCGGGAATTACAGACGAAGCTGAATAATCTTAGGAGGATTAGAAATGAGCTCAGCATTAAAGTGGCGCAGAAGAAGAAGCTCGGGGAGGATCCTGGAGAGCTGCTCATTGAGGCTGAGAGGATACAGGGCGAGATTAAGCTTCTGGAGAGCCAAGTAGACGAGTATCAGCAGAAGGCAAGATACCTACTCATGAGGATACCAAATCTGCTCCATGAGAGCGTTCCCTATGGAAAGGATGAAAACGATAATGTGGAAATAAGGCGGTGGGGTTCTCCGCCAAAATTCAACTTCCCCCCGAAAAGCCATATAGAGATAGCTAAGGATTTAGGTTTGGTTGATGAGGAGAGGGCTAATAAGGTCTCAGGGGCAGGCTTCTTTTACTTCAAGGAGGAGCTCGTCCTCCTAGACCTTGCAATACAGAGATTTGCAATAGATTTCCTTAGGAAGAGGGGATTCATCCTTGTCATGCCACCTTACATGATGCGCACGAAGCCCTATGAGGGGTGCGTTGACCTCGAAGACTTTGAGAATATAATGTATAAAATTGAGGATGAGGACCTCTATTTGATCGCTACAAGTGAGCATCCAATAGCCGCGATGTTCATGGACGAGGTGTTAGACAAAGACCAGCTCCCACTCAAGTTTGTCGGAATAAGCACTAACTTTAGAAAGGAGGTTGGGGCTCACGGAAAATATACAAAGGGCTTCTTTAGAATGCACCAATTCAACAAGATTGAACAATTTGCCTTCTGTCTTCCCGAGCAGTCATGGGAGATCCACGAGGAACTACAGCGAAACTGCGAGAAGATGTATCAGATGCTCGGGCTACATTATCGCGTAGTTAACGTCTGCACAGGGGATATCGGGACCGTTGCGGCTAAGAAATATGACACTGAGGTTTGGATGGTTGACGGAAAATTCAGGGAGATAGGCTCGAACTCGAACTGCACCGATTATCAAGCCAGAAGACTAAACATAAAATATCGTGAGGGGTCTGGCAAGCCTCCAAAAGGCTACGTACACACACTTAACAGCACGGCCCTAGCGACCAGCAGAACGATGATGGCTATTTTAGAGCACTACCAGCAGGAGGATGGTTCAGTCATAATACCCGAGGTTTTAAGGCAGTATATGGGTGGAATAGAGAGGCTAGAACACAAAAGTAACTCTAAAAAATAAAGTATTTTAATATTAATTCATTTAAATAACGCTTAAATTATCGGTGATCTAATACTTAGCTATGTTTTATTTGTGCGTGGGGGTTGATCGGGCACGACTAAATATATTTTTGTTACCGGCGGGGTACTGAGCTCGGTGGGTAAGGGGGTTGTCACGTCCTCGGTGGGTAAAATGCTTCAGTTCAGAGGATTTACTGTTACTGCAATAAAGATAGACCCGTATGTAAATGTGGATGCGGGGACGATGAATCCGTATGTTCACGGCGAAATATTTGTTACGGAAGATGGTGGTGAAACGGACCTTGATTTAGGGTGGTATGAAAGATTTCTAGACATTAATTTATCTAAGGAGAATAATATTACGACCGGGCAGATCTATCAGACCGTAATTGATAAGGAGAGGAGGGGAGATTATCTTGGTAAATGCGTCCAAATAATACCTCACATAACCGACGAAATTAAGCGTAGGATACGCATGGTTGCCAAGAAATCTGGCGTTGATGTCGTCCTCACCGAATGCGGTGGAACTGTTGGGGATATAGAGGGGCTGCCATTCCTAGAAGCCATAAGGCAGATGCGCCTAGAAGAGGGTTATGAAAACACGCTCTATATCCATGTAGCTTTAGTGCCGATATTAGATGTAACGTCGGAGATGAAGACTAAGCCGCTTCAGCACAGCGTAAATGAGCTCCGCAGAATAGGTGTCCAGCCAGACATAATAGTATCTAGATGTACAAAAATGATTACGAAGGAAGCTCTTGAGAAGATCGCCCTATTTGGGACAATACCTAAAGAGGCAGTCTTCTGCTCATATAACGTCCCAACAGTCTATGAGGTCCCCCTAATCCTCGATGGGCAGGGGATGGGAGACTATATATGTAAGCGCCTCGGCCTCACATCAAAACAAGTCAATAAGCATGAAATAGAGAGATGGAGGAACTTTGTTAACGCTTTAGAGAGCTGTAAATACACTATAAAAGTGGCCCTCGTCGGCAAATATGCTGGTCTAGTAGATAGCTATGTCAGCATGAATGAGGCATTTAAGCACGCCGGCGCAGCCTGCAATACAAAGGTTATAATAGATTATATTGAGGCGGAGACCTTCGAGGAGGAGCCGGAAAAGATTACGATGCTTAAAAATTATGATGGAGTATTTGTTCCCTACGGATTCGGCCCGCGCGGCGCCCTCGGCAAGATAATGGCAATCCAATTCGCAAGGGAAAACAATATTCCCTTTTTAGGAGTCTGCTATGGATTCCAGCTCGCCGTTGTCGAGTTTGCAAGAAATGTCTGTGGACTAAAAGACGCAAATAGCACGGAGATCGATGAGAAGACCCCCCACCCAGTAGTCGATCTGATGCTGGAGCAGCACCATATATCTTATAAGGGAGCCACCATGCGTCTGGGATCCCAAAAGATAATCATTAGGGAGGGGACGCTGGCCCATAGGTTATATGGCGCAAGAGAAATTTATGAGAGGCATAGACATAGATATGAGGTGAATCCGGAATACGTAGAGATGTTGGAGAAGCATGGGCTCGTCTTCTCGGGAAGAAGCCCAGATGGGAGGCGGATGGAGATCCTTGAGCTGCCAGATAAATTCTTCTTCGCATCACAATTTCACGGAGAGTTTAAGAGTAGACCTGGGAAGCCGAGCCCAGAATACTATGGCTTCGTTAAAGCCTGTCTCGACAGAAAGCTCGGTAAAGATAAACCAGAGTTTTAAGCAAAAACTTAATTTAATTCCTGCCCATTTAATTTAATTGGATTGGTGGCTGGGAGATGAGTGGGAGGAGGGAGACGCGTAGACGGAGGGCTGCGCCCCCGCCAGCTACTGGTGCTGGGCTGTTAAGGTTTTTTGAGGAGGAAAGCTTAGGGATAAAAATTAAGCCGAGGATGCTGATAATCTTAACCGTTGCGTTCATCATAATATGTATATTAATTCAATTCTATGCGTAGTCTCCCCAATTTCCCAACATTGAAGTATCTTTAAATTTGGTCTCCTATATCACTGATATATTTACGAGAGGAGAGAATGGATTGAGAGATGTCTCATAGAGAAACCATTAATCTCGCAGTTAAGTACTACTCCTCCCTTTTTCATCTCCCCTCCCTCAAACTTCTTCTCCTCACCTCATATTTAACAAGCCTATCCCTCGGCTTCCTCACCGGCTTATTCAGCAAGAATATTCAAGTAATCGGTCTGTTATCTGGAACTGCCTTCTTTTCTTTAACCTTACTCTCAGATTGCTTAATTTGTAGGTTAATGCTTAAGCGAGACGTGGTTTTAAGCGATCTTAAGAGAATAATCTTTCTCTCGGCTATGTCTAACCTTATATTTATTGTCTTCGCAATGGTCAGCCTACTAATTCAACGTTTAAGCATAGACATTTACATCAAGGCACTTTCACTCGGACTTTTCTTAACGGCGTCCTTGCGCCTCCTCGTGATAGACACAATCTCCTTTAACAGCAAAAAATCTAAAATTATATCAAGCATAATTCAACCAACCCTCCTCCCAATCTCGGCGACCGCCCTTATAACGATTTTCAGCCAAGAGGAACCGTATTTCCTCAGCCTTCTCTGCCCCCCCTTTTTAGCACTAATATTTTCTATTTTAGGCGTATGGCTTTTTACAAAATCCCTAAATAAAGAGGGGAGGAGGGTGCTCGGCATACCGTCGCTTGAAATAGCTAAAGCGTTTATAGCTAACTGGACCGAGGGCGTTAAAGAGCCGTTCGAAGAAGTATTAGAGAGACTAAGTATTGAGAGGGATATCTCCATATCAGCATTAATATTTAGGGCAAAAAACGCCAATAGATTGAAGGCAATGATGATCGTCCCAAACATACATCCAGGACCATTCAAAAACGTTGGAAGTAGTCTCCTCCCAAGCATGATAAAGGAACATTTAGAAAAAGAGTTTCAATGCGTGGTTTCTGTCCCCCACGGGGTTTCCGGCCATGAACTTGATTTACCCTCCCAAGCAGAGAGTGAAAGAGTCGTTAAGAGCCTGCTCAGCTCCTTGAAGAAAACGCATGATTTCTCCAGCAAGATAACTAAATTCTTTATGATTGAGGGTGAAGGGGCTAAAGTTGGCTGCCAAATATTTAACGACTGCGTATTTATGACTTTAACAACTTCACCTGAAACTATGGAGGATCTACCGCTAGAGATTAATGACGCAATTGTTAAGAGGGCGGTAGAGCGCGGTTTTTCCTGCGCTATCGTCGTTGACGCGCATAACAGCACTAACGGGCCCTTTAACATGGAGAGGTCTGTAAGGGTTCTCGAAGAAACAGCCTACTTAGCCTTAGAGAGAGCAAAGCTGCTTAAACACGAACTATCTAGCGACATAAGGATCGGCGCTGGAGAAGTGGTTTTAAGTGATTTAGGGCTTAAGGAGGGGATGGGGCCGGGAGGGATAACAGCGATCGTCATAAATGTTGGTGGGCAGAGAACAGCCTATGTTACTATTGATGGAAATAACATGATATCTGGCTTAAGGGAGAAGATTTTATCGAGTCTTAGGGAGGTCAGTGTGGAGGGCGGCGAGATTTTTACAACTGACACGCATGCCGTCAGCGCCGTTGTATTAAATAAGAGGGGGTACCATCCAGTAGGCGAGGCTGTTGATCATGAGAGGATAATTAATGAAGTTAAGAAAGCCGTATATAAGGCCATAGAGAGTGAGGAGCCGTCTGAGGTTGCATGGCGTAGAATAGATGTTCAGGGGGTTAAAGTGATCGGCGAGAGGAGAATAAGCGAGCTAAGCCTACTAACGGACAGCGTATTCAGAAAGGCAAAGAAAAACTCCATTATATTTGCCATTCTTGGAGCAGCCCTCACATTAATTTTCACAAAAATTTAAAAATATGAAGAATGAAATAAGGAAAACATTATATCGTAGTTGTGTAAAAGATTAAAGGTGATTTAAAAGAGGATACGGCTAAAGGAGTAGAGATGCGCTATGGTCGAAGAAAGCCAGGTGATGGTTGGAAAGAAGCCAGTAATGAACTACGTTGTTGCATGCCTCACAGCGTTCAACTCTGGTGCGAAGAAAGTAACTGTGAAGGCTAGGGGAAGGGCGATAAGCAGGGCTGTCGACGTTGTTGAGTTACTCCGCCGTGCCTTCTTGAAAGACCTCGCTATCGAGAAAATCGAGATAGGCACCCAAGAGATGAGCAGCCCCGATAGACCAAAAGTGAACGTCTCGACAATAGAGATATCGCTAGTAAAGAAATAGTGAAGTGACAAAAATCTCTTTTTTATTTTATTTTTAATCTAAAAACCTGAGGGTTCCCTCTCTATTACAATAATCTGTGTTTTATTTCCCGAGTGTAGCTCAAATCTCCCATCGAAGCGCTCTCTGACCCTCACCCAAAACGCTATGGCGTATTTTCCAACATGGGACTCTGAGAGGAGATCGGCGCAATTGTCCCAGAGTACAAGGGTTGCTTTGCCAGCCCTATCGGCAATCTCTGCGCGCCTCACTCTACCCTCCGCTCCATTTTGCCGTCTAAATATTGTTATTGGGTAAATCCGCTCAATTAAGCCAAGAACGTTAATGGTTTTTCCACTGCATTGGGGCAGCTCATCGATCTTCTTTGTGAATAGGGTTAGGGGTGGGTAATCGCTGCTTTTAACTCCCACAGGATTAATTTCCATTATGCTTCTTGGTCCAGCGTTTAATTCCAGATTTCCCCCCGCTCTACGCCTCACAGAGAGGCGTGATAACCTTACTATGTTATCTATTAGGCTTTCAGGGCTGGCGGAGGCGGCCTTATCATCCCATAGGATAATTTTAGCGACACCAGTATTATCAGCTATGCACATGTCCCTCTTCCCCCTCTCTACACCATCCAGCCGACTGAACCTTTTTAACTGAGATACATATATTACCCGGCCAGTAACAGTGACGCTACGCAGGCCTGAAACGAGATCCTTAATCAGCATTTCATATCTAAGATTGGACTCGATGGTGACGCCCATCTCGGCGGCCAATGATAAGGCGGCGCTCTCCCGCGTTAAAAAGCCTCCAGCCAACTTCACCTTCTCCTCAATCATCTTCATAAGATCCTCTCTAGTCAATTCAGGCCTCATGGAGAGGATTTTAGCGATGATGTATTCAAGTGTTGGGGGCATTCTCAACCAACTAAAGTAGGATTAGCTGTGGGGCTATAAGAATATAACTCTGCTTTAAGAACTAATATTTTGGGTGACTGGACATGAATTTATCAGCAGTAAGCATTGTCGCCGGCTGGGCCATGATAATAGCCGGGATAATAATATTTTTCGTAGCTATGATAATGGTTATTTTTGGGGCTGCTGGGAGGAGGGGGCTGAGGGGTAGGTTTAGGGGAGGGGGCTTAATAATGCTTGGGCCGATACCAATAATCTTCGGAACGGATAAGGAGGCTGTGAAAGTCCTCATAATATTGTCAATCGTTCTAATAGTTATTATGCTAGTGCTTATTATGGCCGTAAGCTTCTTGCCAGCAGCTAGGCTGGGAGGTTTATAAGATATGATAAAGACATGCGAGGTATGCGGCAAGAGGACTTCAAAGTATATCTGCCAAGGATGTGGCCGAGCTATATGTGAGTTATGTATAGAGGCGAGCACATGGCTGTGCCCCGACTGCTACGGGAAAAGCAGAGTTCAGGAGCCAACCCCACTAGAGGAGCTTGAGGAGGAAGCGGCCCCCATCCCACCAGCCATAAAACTATTTCTTATCGGTTTCATGCTAATATTTATTGGAGTAATCGTTTTAATGCTAGCGACCCTTTTCTCCGGGCTTACAGGCTCCTTTGGCCTAATCTTACTTCTCGGACCGATACCAATAATCTTCGGGGCGGGGGAAAATTTAACTTATCTCCTAATCATCGCCGCAATATTAACAATATTATGCATCACGATCTTCATTTTCCTTTTCCTTAATAGACGTATGACAAAACTTTAATTGACTAGGTTTATATGAGTGTACTTGTTGGTAAGGGATGGCGGTGGCGCTGAGCTCAGGGGTTAGGTAGCAGCCCCCTAATTATTTCGAGAATCTGCCTATGCTTATTTTCTTCCTCGATGATCCAGTTTAGTATTGTTTTAAGGGGGCCAAGGTTCACACCCTCTTTATCAGCAACGAGCTCAATTATCTTTGCATATAGGGCCGTCAAATATTCCTCGGCGGCAAATCTTTCAATCTTCTCCAACCCGTTTATTATGGACCTGATTTCTACCGGACTTATCTCAGATTTTTCCATAATCTTTTCAGCGTCTTTAATGGTGGTCAGCCATGACTCACCCCAAACCCTTATGCAATCCTCAAAGTGTACGTCTCCGCCATGGGACAGCAGTTCAGCCATCAACCTAAAGCACTCGGCATGCTTAAACGAATCGTGGGCGATATACCTTAAAAGGCAGCTAACAATTTTATCATTAATTAACTTAGCAATATGCTCATAAGCCTTAGCAACCTTCTCCTCAAGCAAACTTGAGCAATAAAGAAAATTTTTCAAATCACTCCCAAACGCCAAGTAACAACCCGTCCCTTAGATTCTGTTAACAATTAATTGGCTTAAAAGCATTTCTATAAGTATGTTATATTATATTTTTGGGTGACATATATGTACTTGCCATGCGAATCTATTGGTAAGCGCATCCTCCCGATCTTTAGGGCTTATATTGCTAAGGAGCTTATTGAAAAGCATTGCTTCACCCAGATTGAAGTTGCCAAGAACCTTGGAACCACGCAGGCCGCTATAAGCCAGTATTTGCGGTCGAAGCGGGGGGTTTCGGATCTAGAGCAGTTTAAAGATGTTTTACCCATAATTCAGTCAGCCGCAAGCGAGATAGCTGAGAAAATATCTTCTGGGAGACTGAAGCCAGAAGAAGTTGCACTAAAATTCTGTAAACTATGCTTATCCCTGCAGAAGAAGACCTTAGGGGTATAGGAAAGGCGCATGATCAGAGGAGAGTTAGATAGGGATCTCAGAGGAGGGTATCCCCAGCATGTAGGTGGAATATCAAAAATTAGCAATGAAAAACGCCGCATTCTAATCCTAAACGAATATATCTCCATCCCTATCAAAAATTAGAAAATAACATTGAGCCGGGTCTTGATACATATGCTTGCGAGGAAAGCCGCATTTATTGGGGTTTTTGCCTCTCTCCATGTAATACTATATCTAGTGTCGTTTGGCTTATGGCGCAACTGGGCAATCTACCTTGAGCCTATCGAAGGCATCATCCTCGGCCCATGGGCCGGCTTTCTCGCAGCGCTAATAGGTAGCGTGATCGCCAGAGCTATTAAGCCCACAGATTTCTGGATGTTCGGGATCATCGCTGAGCCAATCGGGGTTTTAGCGGCGGGATTTCTATCTAAGGGGGGCTGGAAACCAGCCCTAGCTATTTATGCCATAATGCTCTCAGCCTACTTCGCACACCCTTTGGGAAGGATGCTCCCATTATGGACTATTCTAGACATACTCCTCGCCTTAGCCCTAATATATCCAACGGCAAGGATGGGAAGGAGAGTCCTTGAGGAGAACCCTAAACATTCAACATTACCCCTAATCTCCATATCGTTTGTATCCACTGTAACAGATTCGTTGACGAGAGTCTTTCTCTTCATCCCAGTAGGCTTATTTTCCCTCTTCGGTCTAACAATCGAGGCTGTATGTTACATCTTTATAGCTGGGGCCATCGACTCCTATATAGAGGACGCATTGGTTATCATAGTCTCCCTCATAGCTGGTACACCGCTACTCATGGCGGTAAAGAAGATTCCAGGATTCAAGATGCCAGTAAGTTAAAATATCAAGGTCTATATCTAGAAGAGTATCTCCGGTCTTTATTAAATATGAGGGCTGACGCTTTGGTTTACGCCGTTATATCACTCAAGCTTTGTGCTTCGCCCAACACACTCCCTATAACGGAACATAAAGTCCTCGATGGCATGTTTTAAGTGATCTTTTGGGACGAAGCCGACTAGGGAGCCCAGGTGTCTGCCGCCGCAGTAAAATGCTATTGTGGGTGTGCCCATAACACCATTCTTTATCGCAATATCTCTATTTCTTGGGCTTTTAAGGACATTAAATCTCACGAACTTAACCCTATCCTTATACTCCCTAGCAACCTCCTCGAAAATTGGATTCAGCATAATACACCAAGGGCACCTCTCATGCCAGAAATCAACAACGGTCAATATATTGGACTGTAAAACTTCCCTGACCCAGCTCTCCACATCAACATCTAAAAAGTATGACATAGCTCCTACCATCAACTCATGCCAGAAAAAGGGCGATTCAAAAGGTGAAAGGTGCACTATAGGCTTTTTAGATTTCCTCTAAGAGTGATGTGAAGAAGTCATGGTGCTCTTCCTCATCCTTCAGTATACCTTCGAAGAGAAACGCTGTTGTTACATCGTTTTCTCTACGGGCTTTCTCTATAATCTCCTTATATAGCTTTATTGCGTTCTCTTCATCCTTCCTATCCTGCTCAATCATTTCCTTCAAAGTCTTCCCCACAATTATCTCTTTAGGTTTAGTTGTTGGGATACCACCCAGATAAAAGAGCCTCTCAGCTATCGCTTCCGCATGCTTCATCTCGGTTATCGATATCTTCTTTAATTCGTCCTGAACTGCGAAGCCCTTAACACCCCTCCATTGAACATGCTGCCACATATATTGAATAGAGACCTGGATCTCACGTGCAATAGCCTCATTTAAAAGATCCAGCAATTCCTTTGAGACCAAAATCCCACCTCACAAAACATTCTCCATAGGAACATATATTTAATACTTGTCTAGTTTCCCGAAAATTTATTGTCTTATCCCCCGGGAGCCCCATGGAATGGGACGCCCTTCCATAGAACCTCCCACCACTCATCCTCTGTTATTGTCTCTCCGCGAATGAGAATCTCTAGAACCCTCTTTAAGAGCTCATGATGCCTCCTCTCGTCGGAAAGGATTGCTGTTAAGAGAAGCCTAATTTTCTCATCACCGATTTTTGGGAGAATACTGCTAATTTTATTTATTAATTCGGCCTCTATTTGGATATGCCTCTCTATAAGAGACTTATGTCTCTCAAGATCCTCTTGCGATAGGGCTTGTGGAACAGTTGTTAGGAGTGTTAGGGCTGAGGCGTACATCTCGGCATGCTTAACTGAGTCAAAGGAAATCCCCCTTAAAACTCCTTTAACAACCGGGTTCTTCAGATCCCTTAAAGCCCCCTCAAGGGAACGCACAATCTCATCCTCAATCTCAATCTGCCTCTTAATAAACTCCACTAACCCACCTTCTCCGCTCATACATTCACCAAAATATAATTGAGGTGTTAAAGAAGATTTAAAGTTTGAAGGGATGCACCAATCGCTTCATAGATTCTCTATTCTGCCAGAAAATTACCAATTTAGTAAAAAATAGTAATAGAAATCTTTGAATTCGGATTTAAACAGAGAATTAAAATCCGAATTTTATAGATAAATTTTATATTTTCTTATGTCTTTCAGTATTATTGGTGATTTTTGTGGAAGAATATAGGATGCCATTAATAGGCGATAAGTTTCCATCGATGGAGGTCAGAACCACTAAGGGCGTTATTAAGCTCCCAGACGATTATAGTGGGAAGTGGTTCATACTGTTCAGCCACCCAGCAGACTTTACGCCAGTATGTACAACGGAGTTTGTTGCGTTCCAGAAGAGATATGAGGAGTTCCAGAAACTAAATTGCGAGCTAATAGGGCTGAGCATCGACCAAGTCTTCGCACACCTAAAGTGGGAGGAATGGATTAAGGAGAAGATCGGCGTTGAAATAAAGTTCCCAATAATCGCGGATAACACTGGCGACATATCTGCAAGGTTAGGTATGCGGCATAAGCAGGCTGCTGGAACGCAGACCGTGAGGGCTGTCTTCATAGTTGACCCGAAGGGAATCGTCAGGGCAATACTATATTATCCAATGGAACTCGGAAGAAACATGGATGAGATTCTCAGGATGGTGAGGGCGCTCCAGATCGCTGATAAGGGCTATGCTATACCAGCCAACTGGCCGAACAACGAGATAATCGGCGATAACGTTATCGTCCCACCAGCAAACACGGAAGACATGATTAAAAAGAGGAGGGAGCAGGAGAAGGCCGGAGAGATAAAGTGCCTAGACTGGTGGCTGTGCTATAAAAAGGTAGAGTGAAACTCCCCCTCGCCACTTTTATTTTTTAACTGCTCTTTAGAGTTATTTTCCAACATTATTCCTTTAGCTTTTCCAGTATTATTGCTGGGCAAACCCTCTTTACACCATCTATCACACCGATCTTCTCATTAATAATTTTTAGTAGATCCATGGCATTTTTAGCCCAGACCTCAGCCATAATCATGTGGTCTCCCATAGAGGTAGCAACACTTTTTGTTTCTGGCAATTCACATAGCTTTTGGGCTACCTCAAGAATCTTTGATGGATCGACATCAATGCCAATCATTGCAACAGTGTTAAATCCCATCTTTAAGGGGTCAACAACCACAGTAAACTTTTTTATAACGCCCTCGCGCTTCAGTTTCTCCACCCTCTTCCTAACAGTGGACTCGCTCATCCTAAGTCTGCGGGCAATCTCAGTAAAAGGTATGCTGGAGTCCTCCTGCAAGAACTTTAAGATGACTAAATCGGTATCATCCATAACATTTTCCTCCACTTTTCATCAATATCATCCAATTTTACTCCGAAAAGCGTACACAAAATCTTTTAAAAACGCATCAAAATAATAAAATTATCGATCTGAAACCTGAGGAGTCATGTACATGAAAATGATGGAGAAGAAAGAGGTTCAAGGGCTATATGAAGAGGGTAGAAGTTTGGATAAGTGGGAGTGTCAAGCATGCGGCTACGTCTATGACCCGGAGACCGGAGACCCAACCCAAAATATAAAGCCTGGAACGCCATTCGAGGATCTGCCAGAGAGCTGGGTCTGCCCAGTATGCGGGGCCCCAAAAAACATGTTTAAAAAGATAAATTGATTGGAGGGAAGATTTCGGACTTAATTATTGGCGAGCCTAGGAGCTATGAGAGGTTTAGGAAAGAATCCACCCGGGCTGCACTAACAACATGTAGGCAAACTGGACGACTAATGATAATGCAAATAGAGAAGCATAATGTCAATGTATACCCAGCTTTTCCAATCCTAATGACCCTAGATATCTTCAAGCACTCCTATTTTCTCCACTAGTTCGCCTAGGCTCCCCCTTTAATCTTTTTTACTAAAGATTCGCCCAGCTCAATTATCTGCTTCATATTCTCCTCGGTTGGCGGACCATTGACCTCTAATACGCCAACAACCTCGATCCTAAGATCCTTAATTATCTCCTGAATCTGCTTCACAGCGCCCCCACCCCAACCATAAGAACTTAAAATTGCAGCGAACTTTGTCGGCGGGCGCAGCATTCTAAGAATATGCGCTGCGTAGATGGCTAATGGATGTGCACCTCCAAGGACCGTCGGTGCGCCAATTATCACGGCCCTCGAATCCACCAGGTCTCTCGCCAGCTCACCGATATCCGCCACAGCCAGATTATGGAGGGCTAATTCAATCCCATCCAAAGATAATCTCTCAGCCATCTGACTCACCATCGCCTCTGTGCTACCCCACATACTCACGTAGGCTATAGTTACCTTACGTTTAGTCTCACCAGCAGCCCACCACCTATACGCGTTCAGAATCATCTCTGGTCTTCTATGTATTGGGCCGTGGCTCGGCGCGATCATTTTAATGTTCAAGTTGGAGATTTTGTCAAGGGCTTTCTGTGCCATTGTTCTGTAGGGCATCATTATCTCCCCCCAATACCTCTGCGCATGAACGATCAGGTCCTCCACCTCATCGCTGTAGAGCCCCCCGGCTAGGTGGGCCCCAAAGAAGTCGCATGGGAAGAGTATTCCATCTTCTTCAAGGTAGGTGAACATTGTCTCCGGCCAATGGAGCATAGGGACATCGATGAAGTGTAGGGTCTTATCGCCTAAGCTTATAATCTCATCATCGGCTACAATTTTAATTCTGTCCTGCGGCACACGATAGTATATTTGCGCCATCCTAGAGCCCCTAGCGGTTGCCACCAGCTTCGACCTCGGCGCGGCCCTCATCATGTGCGGTATAGCTCCAGCGTGGTCCGGCTCCGCATGATTCATAACAATATAGTTTATTTCCTCCGGGTCTACGAGAAGGCGGACCTTACCTTCCAATTCCTTTTCGAAGCCCGGGTTCACGGTGTCTATGAGGGCCTTACCCTCACTACCAACTATTAAGTAAGCGTTGTAAGAGGTACCTTTAGGAAGCGGAATAAGAGCGTCAAAAAGCCTGCGGTTCCAATCTCTTACGCCAACCCAATAAATATTCTTAAATATCTCGACAACACTTCTTTTAAGCATTCCCCCTTTCACCTAACAAATTGTTTCTTGGCGTGGAAGCATTTATAACTTTGCTTAATCTAATCGTAACTTTCGTGGGCGAATGGAGAATGTTGCAAGATGGCTCTTTTATTTCATTTTGCTGTGGCTTTAGCCCTAACTTCTTCAGCTACTTTTATGCCCAGCTCCTTGCATTTCTCCAGACCTGATCTGTCTGGGGAACCTTTTATTGCGAGAGGTGGTTTTACAACATGCATTCCAAGCCTGCTCTCCATTATTTCAATGACCATGCCAGGCGCCTCCCCACTCCACCCATATGAGCCGAAAGCGGCTCCAACCTTCCCCCTCAAATCAACGTTTTTTGTAGCTGCCTCCTCAAGGATCCTTTTTATCTCGATTGGCATGTCATGGTTGTGTGTTGGTATGCCTATGACTATGGCGTCATAAGCGGCTAGATCCCCAGCATCTACGTAATACTTAATGTCTATATTGATCCCCTTCAATATTTTAAGGCCTTCAATAACGGCATGAGCCATCTTCTCGGTATTGCCAGTGCTACTATAATATAAAACTAAAACTTTCGGCATCTAGATCACTTTAGATAATCTATTAATTCCTTAGAGCTCTCTTTCTAATAGGACTTTCACTTTAAATTTTCTTAAGCCCCTAAGAACCGTAGCTTCGCACTCGCAGCCATGGGTCTTTTCGGACAGAATTTTCTGCAGGTCCTCTATTTTATCAATGCGCTTCCCATCGAACTCAAGTATTATATCGCCCCTTTCTATACCAACCCTTTCAGCCGGGCTTCCAGGCACAACCCTAACTACAAGTACACCATGCTCAACCGGCAGGTCGTAATATAGTGCTATCTGCCTGTTTAGGCTTATGCCAGCTATTCCAAGCCAAGGCTTAGCATAAGAGCCATATAACAATATTTCCTTGGCAACCTCCTTGGCGGCGTTTATTGGTATGGCGAAACCTATTCCCTGAGCGAATGGAATTATAGCAGTATTTATCCCAATAACCTCACCCTCAATGTTTACCAGAGGGCCGCCGGAGTTTCCTGGGTTTATCGCCGCATCCGTTTGAACGAGGTCTCTAAACATCCCCCTATCTGAGTAAATAGTCCTTTTAGTAGCGCTTATTATGCCAGAGGTTACTGTCGGCCCGCCAGCTAATCCGAAGGGGTTTCCGATAGCGAATACCCTTTGCCCAACCTTAATCTTCTCCGAGTCTCCGAGTTTAGCGGCAACCAGGTTATCTGCGTCTATCTTTAGAACGGCTATATCCAATCCCTTATACCCCCCAAGGAACTTGGCGTCAAATACGCGTCCATCCACCAAGGTAACAACTATTCTCTCAGCGCCCTCAACAACATGATAATTCGTTAAAATATAGCCTTTCTCATCAAATATGAAGCCCGAGCCGATGCCCTCAACTGGAACAACCTGATAGAAGAAGTCCTGGAACACTCTTAAGGTATTAATGTTTACAACACTTTTACTTACCCTCTCAAGCATCTCAATAATATCATTCTCACTCATAAAGGCTCCCTTTCCAACAATATAATTAAATAGGCCAAAGAATAAGTATTATAACCTTAAAAAATAAAATTTTTGGTAAAACTGGTCATGGTTTACTTTAGAGATAAGGAGCCGCTCCTCTAATAACAGTAGATGCTGATGTAAAGCTTAAGTAGCCGCGCTCTTGATGATGAGAAAGGCGTTAGAAGATTATTAATTGTAGAGAAGGGACGAATTGCGGGCATAGCAACCCAGAAAGACATTCAGTAAAATGGAAAAAATAAATCTTATATTATGCTGAAATTAAGATAGGGGGCAGAGATATTGGTTCGGGTTCTAATAGTTTATGATAGTCGAACCGGGAACACTGAAAAGCTTGCTGAGGCGGTGTCTAGAGGGGCGCGTAAGGTTCCTGGAGTTGAGGTGGTGCTAAAGAAAGCAAGGGATGTTATGCCCGACGATATAACTAGCGCTGATGCTTATGCTTTCGGCTCGCCTTCCCACTTTAGCATAATGTCTGGAGAAATCCTAACAATGTTCACGAACATATACCCCCATAGGCATGCGTTAGCGGGTAAACCAGCATGCGTGTTCACCACAGGCGCAGGAGGCCAAGTCACAGCCCTAGAGAATATAGAAAGGATTCTAGGCACCTTCAACCCAAAATGGATAAAGCCAGGAGTAGCCGTTGAGGGCGCACCCAAGGCAAAGGACCTTGAACAGGCAGAAAAACTTGGAGAAAAACTGGCCAAAGCTGCTGCATCTAAGTAACGTGAAAGGTGAAATAATCAATTCCCCCTTTCTGCTTTCAATCTTAAGACCATAAGAGGGAAATAACTTGGATAATGATACAATTGAGATTCTGGACAAATATAAAGTTGTCGCCATCGTGGGGCTTTCAAAAGACTCTTCAAAAGACAGCTATAAAGTTGCTGAATACCTGAAAAAACACGGTTTTCAAATTATACCCATCAACCCCTATGCCGAGGAAATTTTGGGAGAGAAAAGCTACAAAAGTCTTCTTGATTTACCTTTAGATGTGCAGAGGAGTTTGGAGATCATTGACATTTTCAGGCCTTCCCACAAGGTGCCAACTATAGTGGATCAAGCTATTAAATTGCGAAAACTTTATGGAAAACCCCATGTTATATGGATGCAGCTTAGAATAATGAATTAAGAAGCTGCGCAAGCCGCGTTAAAAAATGGGCTATTAGTTGTTATGAACAAATGCATTATGCAGGAGTATAGCGCCATTTTAAAACAAAAGAATGATATAACCCTTTAAAAAATAAAGCCAATAAACACTAACAGATTTTAGACTTATCTGTTTCCAAAATTTCTTTAATTCAAGTTGTATAAACGTCAATACTATTCTTTTGTAACGATTATTTCAGTGGGATCTCAAATGGTGTATGTATGGAAATTCTGTTAAATAGTGCATTAGGGTGAGTAAGTGGGTTATGGCGGCGTTATTTTTATGGCTTGTACTGGGCAGCTGGTTTCGCATGCTAAGCATTGAATGCAGTCTTTTTCTCTTACCGGATCAGATTTTCTTTCTGAAGTAGGATGTCCAGGGGTGTCAGCCCATTCATAGACACTTACAGGGCATACATCTATGCATGTGCCATCTCCGGCACATATATCCCAGTCAACTGCTACATTCGTTCCATGTATGCCAAGTTTTGT
Source organism: Bathyarchaeia archaeon (assembly GCA_038817885.1). GTDB lineage: Archaea > Thermoproteota > Bathyarchaeia > Bathyarchaeales > DTEX01 > DTEX01. The sequence continues at coordinate 75,918 of JAWAZE010000003.1, forward strand.
AGGGGGTTCAACTGGACCCCAAACTTTGTGGCCGTTATGCTCTCCTACAACTTGTCTTTTCTTTTGAAAATCTGGATCTATAGGCATCTTCTCACCTTTACAAAATTGTGTTTTTATAAAATATTAATTTTTCCAATCCCTACTTGAAACTTATGGCAAAAGTTTAAAAATAACTTGATATGCTCACCATAGCCTTTTTCGGCTTATTAGCTAATGGATTATCAGCATTTATTCTCTCAAAATCTGAGAGGAGGAGATGAAGGCTATGGTGAGCATATCAAGGGTTTTTACATTAGATGGGTTTTGAAGCCACTGGATTGCTTCATAAAAGATGAATATAACAACTGCCCATAAAAAATACCGTTTAAAAAAGCCGCGAGAATTTCAGTTCTGTAGTAACCAAAGGTTTTCTTGGCGTCAGCGGGTCTTTCAGCAATCCGAGCAACTAAAATTGCAAAAATTAATGCTGATGCGTCATTAAGCATGTGCCAAGCGTCTGTTAAAAGGGAAAGGCTATTGGTCACGATTCTTCCAACTAATTCTATAAGAAAGAAAAATATGGTGATTCCTAGGGCTACTCCCAAATGTCGCTTACTGTCAGGTTAATGGCGAGTTTCAGTCGCCATTAACCATGAAGAGTATGAACACCATAGGCTTTAACAAAGTGGGGCAGTTTTCCAGAACAGCCTATTCCGGAAACCAACACTACGCGGTGGGGCTCAAGCCCAAGTTCTGCAAGGGCCATCTGTAGAGCCGAGAGTATGCCGAAATTTCCGCATTCTAGACACCAGTCTACAAAAACCTCTGTTTTAAAATCCGTCCACTTAAGAGCCATAAGTTAACACCTGTCTCTTAGGTGCTTTATCTAAAAGCACAAGCTTTAAAGCTTTATAAACTTCGGTTGTTGTCATAGGTCTACCATTATACTTTAAAATTTGAAAATCCATGGGGATCTCCGTTTTTTCCCTTATAATTCCGCCCAGCTGCCCTGAATAGTTCATTTCAACGTCAATTATTTTTTAGCTTTTCGGAGAACTTCTGCTATATACTGGCTAAGGAGCGGATGTACCATACGAACCTGCAAAAATGCAAGACTAAAACCCTCATTAGTCAACTTTTTAACGCTTCAAGGATCGCGCCCTTTGGTGAGCCCCAACTAACAATAATGTTTTTAGCGTTTTCATTCCCGAAGAAGTTAATTTTCTCGCTTATCGGAACTTCTCGGTCAACGGTCTCAAGTTTTTTATCCTTTTTCCATCATTTTAGTCCTATTATCCGATTCCTTGCTTATGTGTCCAGATTCGTTATGTTCATCGCCAGTATACTAGTGAGTGCCTCCTCTTGTTCCTAGAAAAAGTCTGGGAGAAACTCCGTTTTCCGTGAAAGCGAATCTTTTTATATTCAAAACCCTTAAGCTTGTCTTCGTCCAAGATGTTACCCCGCTCAATCTTAACGCCTTTAGTTTCGAAAATTGGGAAAGTTTGAGAACTGTTAGCGAGCGCTTTATCTATTAAATGAATTACTGGCAACTGAAATCTTTCTACGTAGTTAAATGCGATAACTGCGTCGTAGAAACATTCTTTAATGTCGCCTGAAGCCAGCACAATCCGTGGGAACTCGCCATGGCCGGCTGAATGGCAAATCTTAAATCATCCTGTCCGTGTCTTGTAGGCAAACCAGTAGAGGGGCCCCTCGCTGATAATATGTGATTACAACTGGAACTTCATTGCCTCCCGCCCAAGATAATCCTTCAACCATAAGGGAAAAACCTGGCCCAGAAGTTGATGCGGCTGCCCTCGTGCCAGTTAAAGCTGCCCCAGACGCCATATTTATCGCTGCAATTTCATCCTCAGTTTGCAGCACCACAACACCCACATTTACGCCGGAAACCTTCATCTTTAGAATTTCATGGGCTTCTAAGTACTCGCTTTCATCCGCAGCGGCGTTATAGGATAATAGGTTTGGATTCTACATCCTCCTAGAACCTTGCCAATAGCAACCGTTTGATTTCCGGATAGAAAAATTCGTTTCTCTTTTACTGGTAGCTTTTGAAGTTGACGGTTAAAGCCCTCTGGAAAACTTTTTTAGCGTATTCATAAGCGACCCTCACTGCAAGGACGTTCATTTCAACAATTTTAGGTTTTTCTTTGAAATTTTTTATGGCTTTCTCCACACGCCCTTCCAAAAATGTTCGCAGCAGTATCTACGCCGCTTCCTTGAGGCCCACCTATCATCCAATTAAAATCTAGCTCCGCCAAACCCTTTACCCGCCGGTGGCCTTATCCGCGCCTATACAGCATCCACATCCAGAAGCTTCACAGCAATATGGGCAAACACACCTATAATTGTCGATTGGTTGACCACATTTCTCACATAGAGGTGTATACTCATCAGAATTCATCCATTAGACCCCTTTTCATAATTGCCTTATTTAAATAGATAAACCTTGATAAGAAAAAACTAATAATGAAATAGCAAACCGAGGAGGAATGGGAATGGATTTTATGGAAAGGTTTTTAGATGAATGGGGGCCTGAAAAAGTTCTACAAGTCTATGATCCGAGAACCCAAATGAGGGGGATACTGGTCATCGACAACACAGCCCTTGGCCCTGGAAAAGGCGGAATAAGAATGACGCCCACCGTAGATGTGGAGGAAGCCTTCAGACTTGCAAGGACAATGACTTGGAAATGCGCCCTGGCAGAATTACCTTTCGGAGGAGCAAAATCAGGGATAATTGCGGATCCCAAGAAGATTTCAAAAGAAGAAAAAATTAGTTTAATTAGAGCTTTTGCCATGGCCATAAAACCCTTATCTCCAAGCCAATACATTGCAGGTCCAGACATTAATACTGGCGAAGAAGAAATGGCAGTTTACGCCATGGCAAACGGGAACCTAAGTTCCTGCACAGGCAAACCCGCAAATATGTGTGTTAGACCAGGCGAAAAATGTGGGATCCCCCATGAATATGGTTCAACGGCTTATGGAGTTTTCCATGCCACAATGGTGGCTTCAGAGCACGTTGGCTTAGATTTAAAAAAAAGCAAGAGTGGCTATTGACGGTTTCGGGAATGTAGGTTCCTTCCTGATGAAATACCTTTCAGACTATGGAGCCAAAATCGTTGCGGTAAGCGACAGTAAAGGCTGCATATACAACCCTGATGGATTAGATTATGAAAAAATGAGACGAATTAAAGCTGAGACAAAGTCTGTTATTAACTATGAGCCTGGAGAAGTTTTAAAAAATGAGGAGCTTTTCGAGCTGCCTGTAGACATTCTTGTTCCCGCCTCCATACCTGATGTCATAAATGAGAGGAATGTTGATAAAATTCAGGCAAGAATAGTTATTGAAGCTGCCAACATCCCTGCGAAGCCAGAAATTGAAAAAATACTTCATGAAAGAGGAATTTTGGTAGTCCCCGATTTTGTGGCGAACGCTGGGGGAGTAATATCCTCTTATGCCGAGTACTTGGGTGAAAATCCAACAAGGATGTTTGAGCTCGTTGAAGAGAAAATAGTTAAGAACACTCGTTTAGTTTTAAGAGAGGCCGCTGGGATAAAAATTCCGCCGAGAGAGACTGCGTTAAAGATTGCTAAAGCAAGGGTTAGGGAAGCTATGGAAAGAAGAGAAATCCACTAATTAAGGAGTTTTTGGCGCTAAGCATCCATTTCCAATCCGACTTTCGCACGCTCTCACAATATTTCAACCGACTTTCGTTCACAATTTTTAATTAGACAATGCATTTAAAACAAATTATTGTGTGGTGATGGAAATGAGAAAAATGACTGAAGATAACTTGAAAAGCGCCTTTGCAGGCGAGAGCCAGGCCCATATGCGCTATATGATCTTTGCCAGGAAGGCGGAGGAAGAAGGCTATCCGAATGTTGCAAGACTTTTTAGAGCAATAGCTTATGCCGAGCTGGTACATGCAAAAAACCATTATGAAGCGTTAGGCATGATTCGCAGCACATCCGATAATCTGCAGGTTGCAATAGACGGCGAAATATATGAAGTGAATGAAATGTATCCAGCGTACAATGCTGTAGCTAAACTTCAAGAGGAGAGAGGGGCCCAGAGGACAACCGATTGGGCGCTTCAAGCAGAAAAAGTTCATGCTGGCATATATCAAAGAGCTAAACAAGCAGTTGAGGAAGGCAGGGATATCCCACTCGGTTCAGTTTATATCTGTGAGGTATGCGGATACACGGTGGAGGGCGAGACGCCGAGCAGATGCCCAATATGTGGAGCGCCGAAGGAGAAGTTTAGGAAATTTTAGGGAATCTGCGAAAATAATAAATATGAAAAAAGATGAAATAGATTGTGGAGGTGTTTAGAGAGGGTAATATGGCGTATAAACCGTTAAATTTTGAGCATTTACTCGGGACGAAGGGGTTTAGTGATCAGCTTCTGAAAAATCATTTCGCGTTATATCAGGGCTATGTCACAAACACAAATAAGCTGGCGGACCTACTGAACACATTTCTAAAGGAGGGGAAGACCGGGACGCCCGAGTATGCAGAGTTGAAGCGTAGATGGGGATGGGAATTTAATGGCATGAGACTCCATGAATACTACTTTGGAAATATGACAAAGGGCGGATCGGAACTTGACAAAAATTCAAAACTCTATAAGAAGATTTTAGAAGATTTCGGAACATACGAGAATTGGGAAAAGGACTTCAAGGCAGTCGGAACAATGCGCGGTATTGGATGGGTAATTCTATATTATGACCCGGTGGCCAACCGGCTCTTCAATTGCTGGATTAATGAGCATGATGTAGGCCACCTTTCCGGGGCAATCCCCATTTTAGTCATGGACGTCTTTGAACACGCATACATGATTGATTATGGACTAAAACGGGCAGACTACATAGAGGCATTCTTCAAAGCCATCGACTGGACACTCGCAGTCAATAGATTCAATGAAGCAACCTCAAAAGTCATCAAATACTGGTAGAAGAATAGAGCTTAAACGAGATTCCCTAGACTCTTCAGAGATGTGTGATGTGTAAAATTTGCGGTAACTAAACTTTAGGCTAACTGCATTGAATATTTTATATGTTACCCATAATCCATTTTTACGGTTTCGTGGCATAAGGCTAAAGCGAGTATGAAGGTTACTATTGTGGAGAAGGAGCTGCTTGTTAGAGTAGGCGGCTTCAGCAGTGTAAGTTCAATTATAAGAGCTGAAACAGCGAAGGTGGAGTAGAACAAGTATCTTGGAATTAAGAAATGCCTAATTTTCACCACACTCTCAAGAAAAATCTTATCCATCGAATATTCGCCTCTCTCCTGCTTCAATAGTCCGGCTTCTTCCAGCTTTGATAGGTGATAGGCTGCCAAAGAGGGGAGGAACATACAATATGACCACATGATGCAAGATAGATCAAGTCGCCTGTGAAAGGGCTTTCTATTTAACGGTGAAGGGTTTGCGAGCGGGATGAGACGTGAAAAATGCGCTGTTTGATTGGCGGGCCCGGAGGGAATTGAACCCTCGACCCTCCCGAAGCGCCCCGACATTTGAGGCGCCTTCGCGGGTGTCCCCTTAAAGCGGCTTAAGAGCCTCAGCCCCACTTTCCTTAAGGGTGGGACCGCCGCTCTACCTTGCTGAGCTACGGGCCCGCGGCATTCTCAAGATAAAAGATAAGTTAATTTGATGGTTAATAACTTTTCTTCCTTTGTGGATTATGTGTTCTTTGAGGATTGCTTTTCCCGCGGTGTCGGTATGGGGGAGCTTATATTTATTGGGTTGGGGCTTTATGATTGCCTCGATATCTCGATTCGGGGTCTTGAGGGTATTAAGGGGGCGGATTATGTTTTCGCCGAATTTTATACGAGCCTTATGCCGGGCTTCAGGATTGAAGACTTTAGGAGGATGGCTGGCAAGGATATAACAGTGGTTTCGAGGAGGGATATTGAGGATGAGGGTGGAGAGATTATTCTTAAGAAAGCATTGCACGGCAGAGTGGCGTTCCTCGTCCCCGGAGACCCGATGATCGCAACAACGCATATAGCTCTTAGGATTAGGGCTGAGAAGATGGGGATAAAGACTAGAGTTATTCACGGGGCATCAATACTATCGGCTGCAATAGGTCTCTCGGGACTCCAAAATTACAGGTTTGGCAAGAGCGTCACAATACCGTTCCCGGATGGCGGCGTTATATCACAGACACCCTACACCGTCATATCTGAGAATAAGCTTCGGAACCTTCACACAATGTGCTTCCTAGATATTAGGTCTGAGGAAAATAGATACATGACTATAAGAGAGGCTCTAGAAATACTCATGAGGTTAGAGGATATTAATGGGCGTGGCTTCATCAGAGGGGATAGTCTAGCGGTCGGTGTGGCGAGAGCTGGATCAGAGAACCCAGTTGTTAAGGCTGCCCCCATAAAAGATTTGATGACAATTGATTTTGGCGGCCCACCACACACGTTGATCATACCAGCAGATAAGCTTCACTTCATGGAGGCGGAGTCCCTAATAACTTTAGCGGGAGCGCCTAAATGGGTTATGGGGATGGTTGGATGAGCAGGGTGAGTATAGAGGAGATGGTGCAGAAATATATACTTAAGGCTGAGAGAGTTCTTAAAGAAATGAGGGTTCTAGAGAACCCCACACTTATCAGCAGGGAGCATGTGAGGGAGATTGTTGAGGAGGCTAGAAGATACATTGAAGATGCAAAATACTACTTTAATAGAAAAGAATATGAGGTTAGTTTAGCTTCTATAGCTTATTGTGAGGGGCTTTTAGACGCATTACGCATGCTCAAATTAGCTGAGTTCGAATGGTAGGCTAAGGGCTATGGATAGCGAAGAGCAGAAGAGGGGAAAGATCGTATTAGCGGAGGGAACATTTGACCTGATTCATTACGGGCACATCCATTACTTAACCAACGCAAAGAGGATTGGTGGGGAAAACGCTAAACTAATAGTTATAGTTGCCAGAGATAAGACTGTTGAGAGACTTAAGGGTAGGAAACCCATACTGCCAGAGGAGCAGCGCAGGGCCATCGTCGAGTCGCTAAAGGTTGTGGATGAGGCGATCCTCGGATATGAAAACATAAACATGCAGAAGGTCATAGAGAAAATTAAGCCTGACATAATAGCGCTCGGATATGATAAAGTCGAGCTAGAGAAAGAGCTAAAGAGATTTGTTGAGGAAAGGGGCTTAAATATAGAAGTTGTAAGGATAAGTAAGTTTGATTCCGTCGAGCCAAATAGCTCATCAAGCATTAGAAGGAAGATAATTGAGACATACCAAAGCCAAATAAGCAGGAACAATGCGCCCTAGCATCATCTACATACCCTCTAACCAGCCCAAAAGACAGAATCATGAGAGTGGCTTCTCAGCCCATTTATCCCTTAAGGTGTAGTGTGAATGCGGATGAAGATAGGATTCCACACATCCATACAGGGGTCAATTGACAGGGCGGTTGATAGAGCCCTCGAAATCGGGTGCAACACCCTCCAAATATTCACGAGGAACCCGAGGGGGTGGGCCGCTAGGCCGCTTAGGCGCGGTGAGGTGGAATCCTTCATATTTAAGGTTGATAGGGGCGATATTAAACCGGTGTTCGCCCACATGCCGTACCTATCGAACCTTGCCTCCCCAAGAAGGGACGTACACGAGAAATCTGTCGAAGCGCTCATAACTGAGATGAGAAGATGCGAGACTTTAAGGATCCCCTACCTCGTGACGCATTTAGGAAGCCATCTGGGTCTCGGCCCTAAAGTCGGCTTAGAGAACGTGATTAAAGCGATAGAGAGAGCATTCTCAGCCACAGGAGAGAAAATAATCCTCCTCCTTGAGAATACTGCGGGAGCTAGGAATAGTGTTGGCGGATCTTTTAGGGACCTCCAGCATATAATGGAGAGGGTTTCATATTCAGATAAAATTGGAATATGCTTCGATACATGCCACGCGTTTGCGGCCGGCTACGACCTTAGAACCGAGGAGGGCATAGAGAGGATAATAGAGATTATTGATGGGACGGTGGGCTTCAATAAGCTGAAGCTCGTCCATTTAAATGATTCGCGTGGAGACCTGAATTCACGCATAGACAGACATGAACACATAGGCCTGGGGAAGATTGGGGAAGAGGGCTTCAGAAACATATTAAAGAGCGAGCTCGCCAGATTGCCGCTCATCCTGGAGACCCCAATGGATGGGCGGAGAAGCGACCTAGAGAACATGGTTAAGGTTAAGAGTCTCGCCAATATAAAAAACTAGTAATGCTGATTTCGGCTTACCTCAAATCCCGCTTCTGCCCATACTGGTCTGGGCGGCTCATATTTTTCCTCCATTTCTCCAAGAAAATTTTATCAACGTCTATCTCTATCCCCTGAGTCTCCTCAACAAGCCCTATGAAGTCCAGTATATAGAATATGGATTCTGGGTTATAGGAATTAGGAATATATGTGAATTGTTGCTTTTATTCCTACTTAATTCTTCCCTCTTGGTTATTTCATTGGGGGCTCTTTGGGGGAACCCTTCTCCCCGCATCTGAATGTTTAATACTGCTACTATGTCTCTATCCATTGCAGCCTTCTGCTCAACGCTCTTCTTAACCGTTACTATAAGCTCCTCCCAGTTAGAATCAGCCCTCCAATCCATCGAGATCTCTGCGAACCCAAGGATGCTTTGTTAAATCAACCTCAAGATAACGTTTATTAGGCTCAATGCTTATCTTCAGAACCCCGTTTCTAAAGCTGAAAAGCGTGTTCTTAATGTAGACTGTTCTTTTAGTTATCTCAGGTTTACTTTCAGCTTTCCCCCTATTATATAGTGTTATCCAGCCCTATAACAGAGTTTATTGCTGAATCAACGTAGTGTTTGGAGTATTTCCACTCTCGTAGCAATTCATTCCTAAGCTTTTCCTATCCTCATCTTT
>JAWAZE010000004.1:0-83052 GCA_038817885.1 Bathyarchaeia archaeon
AGCATACATATACAACATGCTAATAAACCTATAAAGCAAAATCAAAAAGAAAACATAAAATCAAAGAAGAGACCTAGACAACAAAGAATTAAGCCACAAAGCTAAAATTATTAAAAGTTTTAACTTTTGCTGCTCTAAAGGACTAGGAATTGTAAAAAAAAGAAGAGTAATTTGTGCTGTCGCGCCTGGGGCTCCATATTTTAAGGCTCCTTAAGGCCCGCTCTGTAAGACACTGCCCAAATTTCTGAAACGGATGAAAAAGGGAGGGTGGTGAAGGACCATGTGTTATTTAGGTCTGACCACTATTTGCTTACAAGCCCCCTTAAAATTCGGGGTTCCACCTCCCTCCGAGACCACTTGCAAAATTCTCTCGCCATCCGTGATTTTTATGCTCCCTATAGCCGTCACGTTATGCCTAAATAGTGGGTCTGGAAGCACGCCCGCCGTTGGACCTACGAGGGCTATTTCCCTTGCGTTTTTAGAGAGCTCTAGGAGGCGGTCTATGGTTCCGTTGGCTAAAGATGTTCCAGTGATGATGGCAACGTTGGCTTGCGGTAGTATTTCCTCGGCGGCCGTGTCGGGAAGAACGTTTGTCTCACGTAGTCTCGGGTTTCTCTCTAATATGAAGATCTTTCTGGTTTTCTCCATAATTCTTGGAACAAAAGGATGAATGTTCCCTACGAGGACGACTATATCGTCTCTTATAATTTCAAGTTGATTAATGAGGTCCCCCTCGATGACCATATATCTATCCAGGTTTTTCTCCATAACCATCTGGGAAAGGGCGTTTAAGGCCGCTACCCCAACTACAGCCTCGCTTAAATCCCATGATAAAGATAATTCAGCAATTTTTATGGCTGGGCTGCCAGCCAAGGTTCCGGCTTTCCTCCAAATTTGGCAACAATTTGGCACTATTTCGCTACTGAAGGTGTAGCACAATCCTATGTGTCCCGTATCCAGCTGAACCGCTGTATAGCCTAACCCAATAATAACCCTCTTAGCTTTTATCGCATTTATATTCTCAATTTCAGCCTTAACAGAGTGCAATAATTCTCTGATTATCTTCCCCGGCATTTTGGGCACCTCGTAGCTAAACCTTCAGCCAGAGGAATATTAATAACTTTATAGTAAAACTTTTATACCGATATTACAAATTTATAATATCGCAACGAACTGATATATCACAATAAGGCCTGCGGTGATTGAAGATGCGAAAGAGCATTATTACCCTAATAGTTCTCGTTTTATTGGCATCCATAAGCATAATAATCTATTATGTGTGGTTGTCCCCGATTCCTAGTGAGGAAACCAGCAAGCTCCGAGAGACTACTGGAGCCAGCGGGGTTCAAGAGACCGTTGAAGTCATAGATGCTCTAAATAGAATTGTTGAGATTAAAATGCCTATAAATAGGGTGATAATTGCTGGAAAGGGTTCATGGCCTATAATGACAGTGGCATATATGTTTCCAAACGCCAAAAAGGTTCTCTACGGGTTAAGCGCAAACTTAAATACCACCCTGTTCAAGATGGCTGATCCAAATTTGGCGGACAAGATCGTCTCAATCGAGCTTAATGTAGAAGAAATATCTAAGGCAAAGCCTGACGTCGTTATACTTAAAACTACGATGAGATCTCTAGGTGACCAGCTCGAAGGGCTGGGCATCAACGTTGTCTATGTTGACCTCGAGAACTTGGAGAGCTATGTGCGGGATTTAAGGGTGCTGGGAAAGATATTTATGGATGAGAAAAGGGGTGAGGAGCTAGTAAGATATTATAGTGGGTGGGTTAATTCCATCGCCTCAACGGTGCCGCCAGAAGCTGGGCGGCCAAAAGTCCTATTCTTATACTACAGTGTTAAGGGTGGTGAAGTGGCGTTTAACGTGCCAGGTAGTGGCTGGCTACAAACATTTATGGTGGAGGCTGCAGGAGGCTACCCATTATCAAGGGAGGTTCCAGGGACCGGATGGAACACCGTGACCTTCGAGCAGATCGCTAGGTGGGGCCCTGACATAATATTCATCGTCACTTACTCAACCAAGCCATCACCAGGCGATGTAAAGGGGCGGCTCTTAGGGGAGGCCATGTGGGGCGATATACCAGCTATCCAGGGCGGGAGGGTTTATGCCGTTCCAGATGACTGTAAAGTCGGTGCCCTGGGGAGCTGGGATACTCCTGGCTCACGCTGGATACTTGGGCTGATGTGGATGGCGAAGAAGATACATCCAGAAATCTTTAATGATCTGAACATTGTAGAGGAGACAAAAAGGTTCTACATGGAGATGTATGGTTTAAGCCAACTGGATGCGGAGGAGGTTATCAATCAAATAACCGGAGACTTCCCGTAGATGATGAGGGTGATACTGTGGGGGCTTACACCAATCGATTTCTGATACTGGCGTGCACACTAATAATCATAACTATTTTCTCTATTTTATTTGTCGGCAGGTACACGGCGAACCCCTTTCACATCATGAATGACGAGTTGACTCTGAATATAGTCTTGAAGATAAGATTCCCTAGAGTATTAACGGCGATGATCCTCGGCATGGCTTTATCCGTTGCCGGAGCAGCCATGCAGTCCACCTTTAAAAATCCATTAGTTGGCCCGGAAATATTGGGCGTAAGTCAAGGGGCCGCATTCGGAGCGGCGCTGGCCATACTCTTCCTGCCCGGAGACCCATTAAAGGTGCAGTTTCTCTCTATTCTATTCGGTCTATCAGCGCTTACGGCATCTTATATTCTTTCTTCAGCAATAAAGTATGGTGGGAGAATCCTCAGACTTGTTCTAGCCGGATTGGCAGTTTCAGCCACATTTTCAGCGGGGGTTGGCATCATGAAGTTCATGGCAGATCCCCTAAAACAGCTACCCGAACTAACCTTCTGGCTTTTAGGGGGATTATCAGGTGTTGTATGGGGGAGCTTCATTTACATGGCCCCTTTGGCGGTCGCCTCGATCGCCCTTCTATTCGTCGTTAGGTGGCGAATAAACCTGTTAGCGTTGGATGACGATGTGATTATATCATTGGGGGTGGACCCGAAGAAGCTAAGGACGTTGGTTATAACTCTGGCGGTAATAGCCACGGCGGCCGTAACCTCCGTAGCTGGAATAATAGGATGGGTTGGGTTAACAGTCCCTCACGTCTGCAGAAAGTTCTTTGGAGCCGATAATAGTAAGGTTATACCGGCATCCATACTGCTAGGCGCCATTTTAATGATCATCTTTGACAATATAGCGCGGACTGCATCGGCGGGCGAGATCCCATTGGGCATAATTACATCACTTCTAGGCGCAATTCTCTTTGTATTATTCCTTTCAAGGGGGGTACCACATGAGTAGAATACTTATTAAAAATTTGAGATACCGTTATCCGACCTCAAAGGTTGACGTGTTAAGGGGAATCTTCCTCGAGGTTCCAGATGGTAAGGTAACCGCCCTATTGGGACCGAACGGGTCTGGAAAATCCACGCTCTTCAAAGTTCTACTTAAAGTTTTAAGCCCCTACGAAGGCGAGATATATATGAATGATGAGGATTTAAGATGCATTGATGTGGACGCTTTAAGTAAAATAATAGCATGGGTTCCACAGGAGGAGGATTCGTTGTTCCCATACACGGTTTTAGAATATGTACTTTTGGGGAGAACCCCCCACCTTGGCTTCTTTAATATGCCTAGCAAGAAGGATACGGAGGTTGTGCATGATGTCCTAATGCAGCTCGGCCTATCTAATACGGCCCACAGAAAAGTTACGGCGCTAAGCGGCGGAGAAAAGAAACTTGTTTCGATAGCCAGGGCGCTCGCACAGGAATCTGATACTCTTATTTTAGATGAACCCACAGCTCACCTTGACATAGGTAATAAAGTGAAGGTGCTCAATGTAATTAGGAGGTTAGCTGAATCTGGAAGAACAGTTATATTTTCAACTCATGATCCAAATGAAGCCTTCCTCGTTGCTGACAACGTAGCCATAATAAACGGCGGTGAAGTAATAAGCAGAGGCCCACCAGACACAGCTATAACTGAAGAATTGTTGGAGAGAGTTTATGGTGTGCGGATATTCATGCAGAGGGTAAATGATAAGCAAGTGTTTGTGGGCATTAGCTCCTGTAGTTTTAAGCCACCTTAACAGCGATCTTAATCTCTTTTATCTGCCCAACACCCTCTAAAGAGGAGACCATGCCTATTAAGGTCTTCTTTATAAAAAGACTTGGGAAAGACTTCAATGGTATAACTTTTCCATTCACTTCTAAGTGTACGTCCCCCCTTCTAAATAACGGGCACTCCTTTAAGCTTATATTCCCAGAAACTATAGCTTTTGCGAGCTCATGACAGGAGCCGTATCCGCATTCCCTGCAATGCTTTAAGCTAGGGAGAAGCGGAAAGGCCCTCTGCTCAATTAGGTCGGTGAGCCTATCAGCCTCTACTCTACAATTGAGCACGGGGACCCCAAGCGTTAAGGTTTTTTCCACCTCTTCTTTGGATTCCGCTATAATCCCTGAAATCGCAATAGTTAGGTCATTATAAAATGCCCGCGCCTCAGCCGCATTCTTTGCCGCGACTATTCTTGCTATAGTTTTTTCGTTCTCAAAACCCTCCAGAAGAAGATAGTCGAACCCGTAGAATAAATCTGCCAGCTCCCTTAAGCTAAGCTTCTTCTTTATGAAAAGAGCTGTTTCATTTATTGCGGCGCCTGCAACAATCTCAGCCCCAGCCTCACCATGCTTCCACGTCTCTTTCTCAGGAATGTCGATCCACTGGACGTTCGGCATTTCCTTCACAGATCCAACCCTATAACCTCTTCTCTTGAGCTCATGAACTAGACTTTGAATAATTGTCGTTTTTCCGGAATGTTTGCCGCCAACAACAGCTACAATCTTTACCATTGAGACCTCAAAGGAAAATTGTGCAAAAAATATATATGCTTTTTTATTGCTTTGCATCTCTTATATTCGGCTTCGCTTGGGATCACCCTTATCTTATGGTTGCCGGGCAATTCCAGTATAGCCTACCTCACCAATATAATATCCTTGGCTTCATGTTAATGGTCGGCCAAAATAATTATATATTGAAGAGGTTAAGGCCAGTGATATTATCGTAGCTCCTTTGCATTGTTGGCGTTAGCTCTTTAAGATGGACTTCGCATGAGAATACCTTCGAGCCCTTCGTTAAGTGGCCGCCGTAACATCTTCCCTCCTTATCCGCAAGTACAAGGTGGGCATGTATAATTAGGTCGCCATTCATCATCGCAATATTTCCAACACCGGATACTATTTCGAGGGGGAAGTCGAATGTCAATTTTATATATTTTTTCTCGCTCTGCATGTAGTATAGTAAGGTTGCGGTCTTTAAAGCTCCTAGTAGCGTAAATACGCCAGTTTTTACCCCAAGTTTCTTCGCCAGATCCTCTAATGCCAGCAGGAGATCTGAATCATAGGGAAGCCTGCACAGGAATTCCCTCTGCCCTTTAACATCCAGGTAGCTCATGGGATTCACCTGCAAAAATTTATTCCTCAGAAATTAAAAAGTCTTTGTGGAAAGCAAAATCTCTTGTACAATTCCGATGCATACCCATTAACACTTCGCTTCGCCCCTGCGCTGCCCCATGCTTCTTCCCTTTTTGTCTCCCTTCCTTCTCTGAGCTTCCATCTCTCTAAGAATTTAAAATCGGTTTATCAATCCACTCCATATTATCGTCCGACATCCTACATAATTCTTTGAGCTTCGCCCTCAGACCTGGGTACTCTTTGCTTAATTTCTCAATCTCATTACAAATCCACTCAGCCTGATCAGAAGTTATAGAAACCAGATCATTAACCAAAAACCTTAAAATTCTCCAGAACTTCCTTCAATTTTTCCATTTCACTAAAACTTATTTTCATCTTCTTACGCCTCACCGATTCTCCCCCCTTAGTGATTTCTCCTTCCACAATCCGCTCAGATTTTAATGTAATGTTAAGAGCGTGATTTTTAGGCATCAAAACGATATAACCATTTTTGCCATTATAAGCTTAGTTTTGTCTCTTTGGAAAAATAATCTCCCCAGAGATACTACAGAATTCTCATAAGTATCTTAAATCACTTCATATACTAGGTCTGTAAAAAGGGCTTACTGCTCTTAATTATTCTGAAGAATATTGCTGGTGGAAGCTATAAGAATCATTAAAAATTCATCCTAGCCTGTATTCGCCCCTCACTTTCTTCACTCTTCTCATGAGCCATGATAGAATAAAATCCTCAATCTTATCCTTCGTGTAGGGATCTTGCCAAGCCCTCTCCAGAGCCTCGCAGATATTTAATCCGCCAACTAATCCAAAATGGTTTAAAAGCTCTCCATAGAGTAAGTTCTTTTCGGATTCACTTAATTTAACTCTAAGTCCATTTCTACTTAGAACTTCGTTAAGAAGAAGCATGAAGATAACCCTGCTCAACCCCTAAATCCCCCAAACTATATCATCTAAAAAACCTTTTTATGAGTATTTAAGCATTTTTGAGTTTAGGCATCATGCCGGGCATTTATTCCTCCCCAAATTTGTCTGGCGGTATATAATTGCCGTAGTTATCCCTAGCCCTAATTAAGCGCTCGGCCTGCTCATCTAATATCTTAAAGACCTCGTCTGGTGCGTCCGTCACCTGAGTTAACCAGAAATTCATCACGCGCTTAATCTTATTTAAGTTCTCTGGCACCCGTATAGTAAATTGCCTTCTATAGTCTTCTAAACTATACTCCTTTCTTAGAATTTGCTTGAAGAGCCTTGCTAGATCCTCGTATTTTGGAATTAAGCCCGTTGGCGTTTTTATTGCGCCAGCATCTCTATGCACTCGGAGCTCCGCCCACTTTATCCAGACGTGCTTGTCCATGGGTCTATTCAAGTACTCTCCAGTTTTCAGGTCGCGTAAAAAGTAGTTGGCCCCAAAGATCAGCGGTTGCCTCTTGAGTCTCCTACCGAACTCCAAGTAATTCTTAATATATTGCCCAAGAGGTATTGAGATGAAGTCTTGGTTAGCCATCACATTAATTTCATATTTACCCTGCTCTGTGATGGCGAACGTCGTCTCCGTCTCCAAGGATGCTCCATAGGCTATTATTCCATGCTCCCAGCCATATCCCTGCTGTATAGGTACGTAAGCTCTGTAATCGCGGCCGCCATAAATAATGGCTCCCAACTCGACTCCCAGAGGATCATCCAGCTCTAAATCGCAGTTAGGTAGAGCTTTAAGGGATATAATGTAGCGAGCGTTCTCGCTGGCGGGCGGAATCTCTCTTCCATTAGGCCCCCTCTTACCCCTCCACCACTTCCCAGAAAAGTTTATGCCCTCATCTGGGAGATCAAATCCTATACCAATCCACCATGGCTTAGCATCCTTAACTAGGACGTTTGTGAAAACTATTTCATTCGGGCTTGTGAGAACCTGGTAAAGCAGCGGCTGATCCCTTGGGTTAATGTCCTTTAGGATTCCAAGAATCCCGGCTTCAGGATTCACAGCCCTGCATATACCATCAATATTGCGTAGATATGCTATGTCATCGGCAAGTATAGTTTCTCCTGGAAGCATAGCTGTGGAAGTTTTGCCGCAGCCGCTTGGAAAGGCCCCGGCCACATATGTTTTTCGCCCCTCTGGACCGTAAACGCCCATTATCATGAGGTGCTCGGCGAGCCAGCCCTCCCTATGAGCCTTCCTAATCGCTAATCGTAGGGCGTGCTTTTTGAAGCCGATGGAGTTGCCGGCGTATTGTGTATTAACGCTGTAGACAGTATTCGTTTCATAATCAATATAGATACGTTTCTTCTCGTACTCCACACTTATCTTCCGCTCATCGACCTTCCCCATGGAGTGAAGGGTCTTAAAAAATTCTGTATTAGGCGTCATCTTGAGGAAGGTCTCGTAGCCTCTTCGGTATAGTAGGCTTACCGCGTGCGCTACATACCATGAGTCGGTGCACTCCATGCATGGAATTGTGAAAATCGAGTCCGGCGGCCCGAGAGTTAGGAAGCGTATAATCATCGTCCGCTCAACCATAGAGTCCTTAAGTAGGCTAAAAATCTCTCTTAAACCCTCATCCCTATTAATCTGCCTAAGCGCTGGGCTCAGCTCATCGCCCTTCGGCACAAGAAATTTTGTAACCTCCCTATCCCTCGCCTGATCATATATTCCATCAAAATGGAATGTGTGGCCGGGGGTCGCTAAGGCAGCGCTCTCCTCACCACTTGCAATCGCCATATGCTTGATATATGCTATCTCGTCCGGCGTGTCACTACATACAAATATGTCTTTTGGATTGCAGAGCTCGGCGGCCTCGGCAATAAATTGATGAACCCTACAATCCTGTATAGCGCATAATTTCCTATAATTCTCGCTATCCATTCTATCCTTTAATATATCTAATGGATTCCCCATGGATTCCTTGTAAAATCCTCCCAACATTATTTTTCACATCCCTACATCCCTATTGATTTAAACCTCCTGCCCAAATGCCTATTTACCTAAAATAAATATTGGAGCACGTAGGATCCATATATATGTTTATTTCAATTAAGTCAGCAAACAATCATATAAAATCACATCTCTCTTTAACTAAAATTAGCCGCTATTGGGCATCCATAGAATTTTTAAGAAATATTGGTATAAGCTAAGTTAAGTATAGTGTTGATTAATCGTGTGGCGGAACTAATGGGTAGTGTTAAGGATTTGGAAGTTATTAGGAAGCCGGCTTCTGATAATATGGGCGTGGCTCGCTTCCACTTTTCAGACCGCTACTCGGTTTTCGATTGGGGCGAGATGCCAGATCACATAGAGGGTAAGGGCGCAGCTCTATGCCTTATGGGAGCATACTGCTTCGAGAGACTTGAGGAGAGAGGGATAAAGACCCATTACCGCGGGCTAGTAGACTCCAATGGTCGGGTTGTCCGCTTCGATGAGATTGAAGGGCCCTCAAGCATAATGGAAATAAACCTTGTGAACGTTTATAGGCCTAGGGCTTACATAGAGGGTGGAAAGTTAAAATACGATTATAGCATTTTTACGCCGAGCCTGAGGAATTACCTCTTACCCCTCGAGATAATCTATAGGAATAGTTTGCCAGAGGGTTCATCAGTCTTTAAGAGACTTGAGCGGGGGCTTATAACCCTGGAGGAATTGGGTTTAGACCATATGCCTAAAGTAGGCGAGAGGCTTCAAAAGCCAATTTTCGATGTCAGTACAAAGCTTGAGGAGGGTGATAGATACATTACCTGGAGGGAGGCCAAGGATATAGCTGGTCTAACAGACGAGGAGGTTGAGGAAGTTAAGGCAATACTTCTGAAGGTTGATGAGACCATAACTGAAATATCTGAAGGGGCCGGTTTAGTGAATGAGGATGGGAAGATAGAGCTGGCGTTTGATCCCATGAGGCAGCTCATGGTCGTTGATGTTGTGGGCACATTGGATGAGTGTAGGTTCACATATGAGGGACTTCATGTAAGTAAGGAGGTTGTGCGGATATATTATAGGCGGACGGAGTGGGCGAGGGAGGTTGAGGAGGCGAAGGGGAGGGCGCGGGAGCATGGAATAGAGGATTGGAGAACACTGGTAAAGACCCCGCCGCCAAAGCTTAAGCCGAAACTAAAGACGCTGGTAGGCCAAATGTATATGGCCGCCGCGAACGAGTTTACTGGGAGAAGGTTCTTTGATACGCCAAAATTGGCAAGTATACTTAAGGAGCTCCAATACCTATTAACAGATTAATAATTGGCTGGCAAATTTAAACTTCTGGGTAACACCGCATATTCCGCTAATCTAGACCCTCATCTATAATATATTTTTAGTGAAGTTATTTTGAGCTTTAAATAAATGCTCGATACGCTTATATGCCGTATATATAAATATTTTATTTGTTGGGAATACTATGCCCATCCAGAGATTTAGGATCACCCCTACAAGTAGGGGTGCGCTGTTTAGGGCTAAGAGGTGGTTTTATTCATTATTTTATTCAAAGGATCTTCCAGCCGATGTTAGAGAGAATAATAAGAAAGTTTGGGTTAACACAGCCTCAAAGATTGTTGAGGAAATAAATAGGCGTAATGCTGCGGATAAACCTACGAGACTCACCATAAATTATGAGAGTGGCCCCCACGGCGAATTTATACCGCTTTCAGTAACCCTTGAGCTAATGGAGATAAGGACTGTAGAGACGTTTACAGTTTATTTGGCTAAGGAAGAGGAAAAAAGGAAGCTGAAGACTGATTTTGAGGAGCTTGTTAAGAAGGCGAAGGAGCTGGGGATGAGTCTAGAGGAACTTAAAGAAATAATTAAATAAACCCCCTCTTTTTATTTAGGTACTCTTGGGTTTGAGCGACTTATAAATATATTTGCTTTCATAATTTTGTTTGGTGGCAGATATGTCTGAGCGGGAGTTGAAAGAGGTTGGTAAAGTAACCCACTACTTCACAAAAATAGGTGTTGCAGTGGTCAGTCTAACGGATACGCTCTCTATTGGAGATAGGATTCTAATAAGAGGGACGACCACAAATTTTGAACAGAACGTTGAGTCAATGCAGATAGAGCACAAAAATGTTAATGTCGCATATGGAGGGCAGAGTGTCGGACTAAAAGTTAATCAGAGGGTTAGGGAAGGAGACAAAATATACAAGGTTATTCAAAAATAACTCTGAGCGAACCTATAACTAAAGATTAATTCGGTTAAAGGTAGTCAATTCAGTTCGAGACGCGATACCCATATGCTAGTATAGTGGTTCCTCCATTTCCCTTATTATCTACTTCTCCGCTTATAATAATCCTGAGGGGAGATCGATGGGCGAGCAGCTACCAGGATATAAAGGATTAGCATTGAAAATGCTTCTTGACGCCAGTGCGGAGGTAGGAGATCTTATACGCATAGTTAGGGACGACCTAGTTTTAGAGGGGATTCTGATCCCAAGATCAGAGTATAGCGATGACAGACATATCGTGATAAAAATTAGATCCGGCTACAATGTGGGGATCGAGGTTACGCCATCCACGAAGATTATTCGGCTTGGCTCTGAGGCGAAGCCAACCTTCGTTCCACCACCCCCGCCTGAGCAGAAGCCAGGCTTACCAAAAGTCTTGATAATAAGTACTGGTGGGACGATAGCCAGTCGTGTTGATTATAGGACTGGGGCCGTTAGACCCGTTATGTCGGCCAGCGATTTATATAGCATTATTCCAGAGCTAGCTGACATAGCCGTGATTGAGACTGAAATACTGTTTAGCATCTTTAGTGAGGATATGACGCCTAAGCATTGGTCTGCGATGGCTGAGGCGGTTGCAAGAGATATTAAGAGCGGGGTTCAAGGGGTTGTTATAGCGCATGGGACGGATACGATGGGATACTCCGCAGCCGCGTTAAGCTTCGCGCTCCAGAACCTGCCAGTCCCAGTAATTCTCGTCGGGGCGCAGAGGTCTGGGGATAGACCCAGCTCCGACGCCGCCCTAAACCTCATAGGCGCTGTTCTAGCGGCTTCGAGGGTACCCTTTGCCGAAGTCTCTGTCGCGATGCATGAAACCCCCTCTGATGAATCGATAGTCCTGCATAGGGGGACGAAGGTGAGGAAGTGCCATACTAGCAGGAGGGATGCATTTAAAACAATAAATTCTAGTCCATTGGCCAGAATAATCGGCAACGAGATCACCATGCTGACGGATGAGTACCGCCCAAGAGACCCTAGCAGGGAGCTCATTCTCAAGCCGAAATTCGATGAGAGGGTTGCGTTAATAAAGTATTATCCAGGTCTGAACCCGGATGTTATTGATTGGTATGTCTCTAAGGAGTATAGGGGCATAGTTCTGGAGGGGACTGGTTTAGGGCATATCCGTAGGGAATGCTTCCCAGCGGTTAAGAGGGCTATTGAAAGCGGCGTGGTTATGGCTATGGCGTCCCAATGTATTTGGGGGCGCGTGAACATGAACGTATATTCTACTGGAAGAGACCTGCTTGCCATGGGCGTGGTTCCCCTAGGAGACATGCTTGCCGAGACGGCGCTCGTCAAGATGATGTGGTGCCTAGCCCAGACTGATGATCCGGAGGAGGTGAAGAGACTTCTATTAACTAATATTGCCGGGGAGATCTCCCCGAGGACTGTCGAGTATATAGAGCCGCCGAAAAAACCTTTAGTTTGGGGTGCTGGAATTGAAGGTCAATTATAGTGAGATTGGGTTAAAAGTTGGGTTAGAGTGCCACCAGCAGCTAGCGACGCGTGAGAAGCTATTCTGTAGTTGTAGGCCTGAGCTATTTAAGTGCGAGACTAAGATAAACTTTCTGAGGAGGTTAAGGCCGACACAGAGTGAGTTGGGCCAAATAGATCCAGCAGCATACTTTGAGTTCCATAAGGGCATAAGGATCCTCTATGAAGCCGACACAGAAACATCCTGCCTTGTGGAGATGGATGAGGAGCCGCCCCACGACCTTAATAGGGAGGCATTAGAGATAGCGTTGACAGCGGCCCTTATGATGAACGCTAAGCCCGTTGACGAAATATACGTCATGCGTAAAATCGTGATAGATGGTTCGAACACAACAGGCTTCCAGAGGACATGCGTGGTGGCGCTAAATGGCTCTATAATTGTTGATGGGAAAGATATACCGATAGAGCATATAAGCGTCGAGGAGGACGCTGCTAGAAAGGTGGGCGAGGAGGGTCTTATAGTTCGATATAGAATTGATAGGCTCGGCATACCCCTCATCGAGATAGCAACTGGTCCGGTAATAAATAGCCCCGAGGAGGCCGAAAAAGTCGCTCTTGCGATAGGCAAGATACTGAGAGCCACTAGGAGGGTTAAGCGTGGGATTGGCACAATAAGGCAGGACTTAAACATCTCCATTAGAGATGGGGCTCTAATCGAGATAAAGGGTGTCCAAGAGCTTGAGCTAATATCAAAGGTCGTTGAGTATGAGGTGCAGCGCCAGCTAAACCTCCTGAAAATAAGGGACGAATTAAGGAGACGCGGGCTGAGGGAGGAAGATTTAAAGGAAGATTTTGCTGATGTGACATCGGTATTCGGGGAGACTGGGTGCCGAGTGCTCAAGAGCGCGATAGAGAGGGGTGAAACCGTGCTGGCTGTGAAGCTGCCCAGGTCTGCCGGCCTACTAAAATTTGAGCTTACTCCGGGCCTAAGGTTTGGGGGAGAATTATCTGAGAGGGCGAAGTTCTGGGGGAAGGTTGGTGGGATACTCCACACAGATGAGCTTAAGTCTTACGGCGTGACGGATGAGGAGATATCTGAGCTTAAGAGAAAATTAGGTGCATCTGAGGAGGATGCGATCGTCCTAGTTGCGGGCAAGGTTGAGAATGCTAAAGACGCCCTGAGAGCCGTTGTTGAGAGGGTGAGAGAGGCCCTTAGGGGTGTTCCCGAGGAGACACGCGCAGCGAATCCCGATGGAACAACGAGATACATGAGACCTAGACCAGGAGCTGCCAGAATGTATCCTGAAACAGATATACCGCCAATAAAAGTGACAAGGGAGCTTTTAGAAAAGGTTAAGGCGCAATTACCGAAGCCTCCTAGCGAAAGGATTAGGGAGATGATGAAGGTGTATGGGTTAAATGAGAAGCTCGCCGGGCAGCTCCTAGACGCCGAGTATGATGATCTCTTCGAGGTAATTGTTAGGGAGACCGGGGTTACACCAACGGTTGTGGCCACGGTGCTCACAGAGACCCTTAAGGCCCTTAAACGCGATGGATTTAATGTTGGCGCGTTAGCTGATGAGCAGATAATTGAAACGTTTAGGCTTGTCAGCCAGGGTATAACGACTAAGGAGGCTATACCAGAAATATTGAAGTGGCTTTCTAAGCATGAGGGGGCTGATCCAGTCGATGCCGTAAGGGAGCTTAATTTAACGATAATGCCGGAGGAGGAGCTTCATGAAATAATTGTCGGATATATTGAAAGGAACGAGAATCTAATTCTAGAGAGGGGTCTCGGCGCACTTAGCACACTAATGGGCTTGATCATGAGGGATTTAAGAGGTAGGGTAAAGCCCGAAATAGTCAGCAAGATCCTTAAAGAGGAGATTTCGAGGAAAATTAAGACGGATCATTAAATCATAAATGTTATAAAAATATTATATATAGAATGTTATAAGTTTAACATGCATCAAAAAGTATAATGTGATGTTTGTGGGGAGAATTCAAGCTGAAATAAATATGCCCTTCGGCAAAGTAGTAATTGAAGGCTCAACCCCAAAGGATTTGCTTGAAATACTAGAGCACTTACCAGAAGACTTTTTCAGCAATCTAGAAACTCTTATCTCAAAGAAAATCGTGGTGGGCTGTGGAGCTAGCCCTGAAAAAATTAATAGTATAGTGAAGTACACTGATGAGGGGCCGGTGCTGGTGCTAAAAGATCCTGGTTCCATCACGCATTATGAGGCTATCGGCTTGCTCTTATATTTCTTTAAGAATAAACGTTGTAGTCCCTCACATATAAGGCGCCTTCTCAAATATTCAGGAATCTCCATTCAAGTCTCTTCAAGGCTAAATGAGATGTTTAGAAAAGGCTTAGTTTTTAAGCCCTCTCCTAAAGAGTCGGAGTGGACTCTAACTCCGAAGGGCGAGCGGTGGGTCGAGGAAGAGGTTCTGCCAAGGGTAATAAAGACTTTATGAACTGTTATTCTTCACCATTCTCTCATGCGCGTGTTCATAATAGGCTTCCAGCATCGCCTTAATATACTCCTTAAGCATCGCAGGCGTAATCTCCGGAGTTATAGTTAAATTTATTGTTATGTTTGCTCTAGGCTCCATAGATATCCCAAATGCCGGTAACACCTTCTCCTCAGCCTTCTTGGCGGGCGGTTTCATCAATCTAACTTCTGCAGGAGATGGCTTCTTTGGCGGCTTAATCGGCTTCTTGACGGTGGATATCCAACCTATTTGGAAAGCGTATGCAATTAAATCTAGGAAGGCGTTCAGCCCAACCTTATCAGCCCTCAGATCACCAATAATTCTTGGTAGATCTATTAGGGCTGTCTCCCTATCAATCCCCTCATTCTTTATCCGCTCAACAAATTTAACCAGGGTCTCATCCTTTGAGAGGATGTTTCTTAGGAGAAGCTTTGTTAAGCTGCCATCCGGGTCGATTCGATAAGCGTGGGCAAATTCCGCAGCCTCCTTGGTCAGTCTGTACTTCCCCTGCTCCTCCTCGCTTTCCTCTATGAAACCCCAGCTCTTTAAAAAAATATTATTGCGGCTAATATTATATAGGGTAACCGTGGATTTTTCGGCAACATCGCTTACACTAACATACTCTTTATCGGCGCCAGCATTTAGGTAGGCAACCAATACCTCACATATTTTAGGAAAACTTAGGCGCCTTGGAAGAACTTTTAATGTGCTCATCCCTTAACCCTCAAATTAACTAAGCCGGAAAGCAACATCCACAGCTGATAGATCCCTCATACTAAGAATATATCCTTTTTGTCTAATCAAAATATCTTTCAGCAAAAATCTTTTAGATTTAAACATAGTATATATCTTTGGGGATTGCCAGAAAAAGAGGATTTGTGAGGAGCAATGCGAAGTGGAGGGGAAAATTTAGAATTATCTGTAAAATACAGAGATATTGAAACGAGATTTGTGGGTAAACCGGATGAAGTTATAAGATTATTTCTCGATTTCATAAGTAGGGTTCTACCAGCTTTTGATCTGGCCAGCCAGCTGACTCTCTCTGTAGACTTAGACAGCCTTTTAAGAAGTGTTAAGGGCTTAATAGCCTTCGCGCCAGAGGGGCCAGTTATAACTATTTCACGCGAGAAGATGGGTGGCGATAAAAACGCTATAATGCTCAATTTAATTAAGGCGTATATTGGCTATAGAATTGGCCGCTTAGAAAAGGACTCCGTCTCGGTGGCCGAGCTTGCATCTACAACTGGATGTAAGGGTGGGACTGTTGCCGCCCGCCTAAGCGAACTGATGGATATGGGACTTGTTGAGAGGGTTGGGCGTGGAGAATATAGAGTGACAACACTCGGGGTGAAGATATTTCTTGATGAAATGTTACCGAAGATTAAGATGGAGGTTGAGGGTAAAAGTTGAGCGGGAAAGATACTGTTAAAGTCCACCTAGAGATTGGAGACTTAAAGGTGGATTTTGAGGGTGATTCTAAGCAGGTTTTTGAGTCACTTTTACGTTTCCTATCACAGGTTTGCCCAAACATAGAGCTGCTACAAAAAATTACGTATGCGCCAGATCTAGTGAACCTAATGAATAATATCGCTGGCTTAGTTGAGATATCCTCGGAGGGTCCATTAATTAACCTAAACCTAGACTTATCTACGAGGAACGCGATATGCCTCGCTCTTTTAGGCGCCTATATAGGAAATAGGATTGGAAAGCTTAGTAAAGACACTTTGTCTATAAGTGAGCTATCAAAGTTGACCGGTAAGGCTAAGAAGACCGTAACTAATGAGATGCCGAAGCTTATCGAGAACGGTTTAGTTGAGAGGGTTTATGAGGGGGAGTATAGGATAACGGAACTTGGAATCAGGAGAACGGAGGATATTATTAAGGCTGTAAAAGGTGTATGATTGATTAACCCTCAACGACATAACGATAATATACGCTTTCCCCGGCGGTTGGGCTCCGCCTTATTATCTTTACGATGTCCCCCGGCTTAGCCCCGATTAGACGAATCGCTGGGTCAGAAGCCTTTATGCGCGGCAGCTTATATGGCTCTATATAATATTTTTCTAGGAGAGCCCGTCTCTCCTCTGGCGAGAGGATTTCATGCTTTGGAACTAGGTAATGCTTAAATATGTTAAATGATGGGAAGTCCTGCGGGATTAGCTCAATATTATCCTTTTTGGCTTGGGATTTAGCGGACTGCGTATACCTATTACTCACTATTATCCCGCTCTCAGCACCCCTTTCTTTCATGTACTTTGCCATCTGATTCACGTGTTTAATGCCAACCTCTGCAATGAATGTGGTCCATATAAGAACCTTCTTTCCTTCCTTATCCTCAACTAAGGCGAATATGTTATCCTCATCCTCCTTCCTCTCTAAAACCTTATAATTCCTGAGTTCGATTAACACGTTCATTTTCCTCTCAAGTATCGGGTCTACTGGCAAGTAGGGCACCCTCAAGAAAACTCGATATATCAACCCTAATAATTAAATTTTTTCCTTTATTTGGGCGGCTCCCTCTCTGAGGTATGCTACAACAGCTCCAAGGGCGCTCGCAAGCTCGCAGTTCTCGGGGATAGAGACATTAACGGAAAGCATTTTCACCGTTTCATATATAATCTTAGAGAACAGCCTGTTTTTAGCTAGCATTCCAGTGACGACCACATCATCCTCTAAATTATATGCTTTTGCCGCCATCGCCGAGACAACACCAATTGTCTGCGAAACCAAATTAAGTATGCCAGCCGCAATATCCTCAGCGCTCGCCCCGCTTAAAAGCTTTCCAAAGTTTGAGGCTGTTGCATCTGCCGGTAATATGCCAATAGAGCCTCCAATTAAATCGCCTACCATCAGGTCTACCCTGCTTGGATTGCCCCTTAAAGCCATCTCTTCAAGGGTCTTAAAATCGAGCATCCCAAGCATCCTCCAAGAGAGCCCTAAAATTGTCCCACCGCCGACACACCTGTGCCGCCGATATGCCTTATGGTCCTCCCACCCTCACGTAGGATGACAAGGGCGGTGCCAGTTCCAGCGTTCACAACTAGACAATCTTTCTTCCCAGAAAGGGTTGATCCTCCAAACCCTATAGCCTCTATCTCATTAATCCGTGTGAGAGGTATCCCAAGAACCTCATCCCCAAGAAACCTTGAACCCCCACCGGTAGCTGCGATGATCTTCACGCTCTCTCTATGAGCCGGGTCGATTATGCTGAGGAGGTGCTTAAGAGACTTCGGAGCCGTTTTCTTTGGATCCTAATGGTCACCATAGGATATTTTTATCCGCAGTGGCGGAGCTATGGTGTGGCATCAATAATTGGTCTGGGGGTTGGGAGCACAATTATAGGGTTTGTCGTCTGGGCATACAGCCAAGTATTCGTCCTCCCAGCCTCGGTTGGAGGGGTTCCAATTACCGCTATACGCCGCCCTAATCTGGCTAATATGGACATTTGCAACTGAAATTCCATTCCTCGTAATTCTCGGGCCCCAATTCTAAGGGTCTGCTTACGAGCATTCCCAAACTTAAATCCATTAAAGGAGTAAGGGGCGTGAGCTAGGAAAATGGAAAACATTAAATTTGTGAGGAATGTTAACCATAATATTCCGCTCTATTAGGGATGGAAGGAGAACTTGTTAAATATAGTTGCCGTCGGCGGGACGTTTGATGAGCTGCATAAGGGGCATAAAGCCCTACTAAGAACGGCTTTCGAGATCGGTAAAATTGTTTGGATAGGTTTATCCACGGATGAGTTTGCGAGAAAATTACGTAAAAACCATACAATTGCGCCCTACGAGGTTAGACTCAGAAACCTCATGCGCTTCATTGAGGATTTAGGTGCCTCAAATAGGGCTAAAATAGTGCCGCTAAATGATCCATATGGGCCATCCATATCGAGCCAGGAGATCGAGGCGATAGTTGTCAGCCGGGAGACCGAGACTAGAGCTAAGGAGATAAATGTTCTAAGGGAGAGGAGGGGGCTTAAACCATTAAAGATAATAGTCATAGACATGGTTTTAGCCGAAGACAAAATCCCAATATCAACCACAAGAATTAAGCGCGGCGAAATAGATCATGAGGGCCGATTAATTAGAAGGGAAATATTTAAGGGGGGAGAATAATACTGTTACTTGGTTATCTTAGGCGGATACCGTGGTTCAGTTGAAGAGAACTGGTTTAGCCGAACTCCCACTTCATGATGGTAAGGCCCCTCAATGGCTAGTTAAACGCATGATAGGATTGGCGAGAGAAATAACTACAATTATTATTGATGAGTATGGGCGGGAGGAATTCCTCCGGAGGATCTCAGACCCACATTGGTTTCAGGCCCTTGGCTGCGTATTAGGATATGATTGGCACTCCTCCGGAGTAACAACTGTTGTCACCGGAGTTTTAAAAACAGCCCTTAAGGAGGCGGACTTAGGCGTAGCTGTATGTGGCGGTAAAGGGAAAGCCTCTAGAGAAACACTCTCAGAGATAGCGGTTATTGGGGAGACCTTTAACCTATCAACATCAAAGATAAATGAGCTGCGGTATGCGAGTAGGATGAGCGCTAAAGTTGATAACTCCGCTATACAGGCTGGCTACCAGCTCTATCACCACGCCTTCTTTGTCGCTGAGGATGGCAGATGGGCTGTTATCCAGCAGGGAATGAACGTGAACGATAGGACGGCGCGCAGATACCATTGGCTATCAGACCACGTTGAAAACTTTGTTATTGAGCCCCACAGCGCCATAGTTGGGGATGTTAGACGACCATTCGCGCTCGATATGACCGCTAAGGAAAGCGAAGAGTGTAGGAGAACATCTGTGGATATAGTCAAGGAGAAGCCTCAGAGGGTTGCGAGAATGCTTGAGATGATAAGGCCATCATGCCAAAGATCCCTGAGAGAATGGGTTCCCGAAATAGCGTCTAAAGAGGACGGGGAATATGTTGCGGAGTTTCTTAAGATGCCGTTATCAATAAACTGGAAGGCTCTGAAGAGGGCTTACGAGATACAGCCAAGAAACTATGAGGAGCTTCTGGGAATTAAGGGTATAGGCTCCTCAACCGTTAGGGGGCTGGCGCTCATCTCAGAGATAATATATGGCAATAAGCCAAGCTGGAGGGATCCGGTGAAGTACTCCTTCGCCTACGGCGGTAAGGATGGCGTCCCATACCCAGTTAATAGGAGGGCTATGGACGAGTCAATAAGGATTTTAAGGGAGGCTGTTAGTAAGGCTAAGCTTGGGGATAGGGAGCGCCTAGAAATGCTCCAGAAGCTTAGAAGATTTGTGCCGCCAGACATCAAGATTTAACTCCCCTTACTCTCCATTAAAACGGAGCGCGTGTGGCGCGCTTCTATAGGTGCTTATTTCGCCTCTAAACCAAGTAGCCTTCTAGTTCTGTTAACGTAGGATTTAGCCGCCTGCTCAATTACCCTTCTATCATTTTCATTAACTTCCCTAACAACTTTTGCTGGGATCCCCATAGCTATGCTGCCGCTCGGTATTACTGTTCCCTCGGTCACCACGGCTCCAGCCCCTATTATACACCACTCCCCAATCTTAACATAATTCATTACTATTGCCCCCATACCTATCAGCGTGTTAGAGCCCACCATGGCACTATGCACAACAGCTCTATGTCCAATCGTAACCCCATCGCCAATAACTACTGGTGCTCCCTGATCCGCGTGTAGTATGGCTCCATCCTGAACGTTAGACTCATTGCCTATCACTATGCGCTCTAAGTCCCCTCTTAACACGGCGTAAGGCCATACGCTTGAAAGATCCCCTATCTCAACGCTACCTCCAACGAAGGCTAGCTCATGGATAAAGCATAGCTTAGAGAGCTTAGGTGTCCTCCCAAACAATTCTATAACAACCATACTGCTAGAAAGAGAACATTGAAATATTAAAGGCTATCGCTTAATGGGGTTATGTAAAGTTCAACTGATGGCGTCTTCACATAAATTAGACGGAGCTAGCCGCAACCTAATGAAATAAACCCTCTAAAATGTGGGCCCAAAGCGCTCCAATAGAACCCTCAATATTTTTTCTGCGCACTCCTCTGGGCTAAGCTTATCTGAGTCCACTATCACCTCAGGGTTCACTGGCTCCTCATATGGCACCCCAACGCCAGGAACTGTTCGGCTCTCCCCCCTAAACGCTTTAGCATATATGCCGCCCGGCGCACCATAAGCATCTACGCCGCGCCTAGACTCTCTCTCGACGCAGACCTCTAATGGACACCTCAAATAAGCCTCAATAAATCTTGGGATCAACCTTCTGGCTTCATCACGGTACTTACGCCTATTTCCAGTCGCATCAATAATCACGTTCACACCATTCTCCGTCAGAATCCTAGCAATATAGGCTAGCGTAGCGTAAACCATATCCCTCTCCTCCTCGCTATATTTGGGGTTAGGGGTCATAACCTTACGGAGCTCGTCCGAAGAGAGAACATAGACATGTATTCCATGGGCCCTAAGCCTCTCGGCGAGAAGATGCGCAACAGTGGATTTACCACTACCAGGCAAACCAGTAACCCAAACGCACCAGCCATTTTCAGGCATAATTATTTTCTCCTCTGGCGTGAAATTATCAGCCCATATATTCCATGAAAACTCATTAATAAGCCCATAAATGAGACGGAGAAAGCAAGTATTGATAGAAGGAACGATTTTTCTATAATATCGATGACCATAAAGAATGATATAATGAAGCTCACTACTAACATTATTCCGCCAATGATTATTTCGGCGTGCTCCCTTTGTATATTAGCCATAGAGCCAGCACTTCACATAGTGCCCCTTATTAACTTCAATAATTGGGGGCTCTTTAGAATCACATATCCCCTTAATAATTTTTGGGCATCTCGGGTTAAAGCGGCATCCTGCTGGCGGGCTTATCAAATTTGGTGGTTCACCCGTGGGAACATCTCTAATTACGAAGCGATTTGCTGGGTCGGGGTCCGGTATGACGTTGAGTAGCGCCATAGTGTATGGGTGCAGTGGGTTACTTAATATTTCTCTTGTCTCCGCATTCTCGATAATATGGGCCGCATACATTATATAGATTCTCTCCGAAAAGTACTTTGTCGTGGATAGGTCATGCGTAATATATAATATGCTCTGATTATATTTTTGCTGTAGATCTTGAAGTAGCTTTAATATTTCTATTCTAACAGAAGCATCCAGCATAGAAACAGGTTCATCAGCAACTATTAGCTTTGGCTCTAAAATTGTTGCTCTGGCTATAACTAGCCTTTGTTGCTGCCCCCCACTTAACATGTGCGGGTATTTATTAATGAAATCTTCAACTGGGGTCAGCTTAACTTTTTCTAGAGCTCTATGAATTCTTTCCTCCCTCTCCTCCCTACTTTTAATTCCATGAATTATTAGCGGCTCCTCCAATATTCTTTTCACTGTCATAAAGGGTGGTAGTGCTCCAAATGGATCCTGCTGAACTAAGCCCGTTTCCCGCCTATACCACTTTAGATCCTTCCAATGGGTTATATCTTTACCATCAAATATTATTCTTCCATCAGTTGGCTCATATAATCTAAGTATGGTTTTGCCCAGAGTGGTTTTACCACAGCCGCTCTCACCAACTATGGCAGCTGCTTCTCCTTTAGCCAACGTTAGGCTCACTCCATCAACAGCCTTTAGATACAGTTTTCTACCGAGAAAACCCCTTTTTATCTCAAAGTACTTCTTTAGATCCTTAACTAGCAATAATTGGGTATTCATACTTTTTTCTTCTCATAAAGCCAGCATTTAACATAAAAATTCTCATTTAAGTAAATTATAGGTGGATCCTCATTGCACTTCTCGAAAGCAAATGAGCACCTTTCAGAAAACCTACATCCTTTTGGCGGGTTCAGAAGGCTTGGGGGCGAACCGTGTATGAAGCCCAGCTCCTTATTGGTTCTGAGTGTCGGGACGCTTTCCATCAATTTTTGGGAATACGGGTGTTTTGGATTGCTATAGAATTTTTCTGCCGTGTTAAATTCAACTATTTGGCCAGCGTACATCACAGCAACCTTATCCGCCAATTCACTTGAGAGACTAATATCATGGGTTATGAATATCATGCTTATCTTCATTTCCATTTTGATATTCTTTAAGAGGTTCATTATATTTGCCTGGGTCAACACGTCTAGGGAGGATGTTGGTTCATCCAAAATTATTAGTTCCGGGTTTGTGAGGAGGGCCATTGCTATAATGGCTCTTTGTCTCATTCCACCACTCAATTCGAATGGATAATAATTTATGAAGTTTTCACCTATACCGACCGTTCTTAATGCCCTTGCAGCCTTTTCGAGGGCCTCCCTTTTATTCATCCTATAAATGATGAGAAGGGGCTCTATCATCTGTTCCCCAACCTTAATGACTGGGTTTAGAGAATTTAGCGCTGCCTGCGGGACATATGTAATCTTATTCCATCTAATCTTACTCAAGAATTCTTTTTCATCTAGATCCATCAGATCTATGCCATTGAATAGGACTATACCCTTATACACAGATACATTTCTGGGCAATAATCTTATTATCGATTTTGCTAGCGAACTCTTTCCGCACCCCGATTCGCCGATGATTGCTACCGTTTCTCCCTTAGGTAACGAGAATGAAACGTCATCGACGGCTTTAACTTCCCCCTTCATTGTTCTGTAGTACATTGTCAGGTTCTTTACGTTTAGATGTTCTTCACTCATTTACATCTCCTTTAGCCTTGGATTAAATATCTTATCTAGTGCAAAGCCAAGCGTTGCAAAGCTCAGTGAGGTTAACGCTAAGAGTATGGATGGTTGTAAAACCCAGTAATATAAGCCCTTATATAATGCCCCATAGGTATATGCGTCATCAATAATTTTCCCCCATGTAGGGGCTAGTGGGTCACCTAAGCCGAGTATTGCTAATGCCGCCTCTAAGAAGACGAAATCTGCAACAGAGATTACTATTGATGGAATTATTGTTGGGAGAACTTTCGGAATCAAATAAAGCATTATAATTCTAAGATTACTGGCCCCATAAGCTCTGGCGGCTTCTATATATAGAAACTCTTTTATTTGCAAGAACATTGCCCTGTAATTTTTAACACCACTGCCAAAAATCGTGAGCACTATAACAACTAATAAGAGTACCCATATATTGAACTTATAAAATGTGGATATCATTATTAGTAGTGGCAGGAATGGGAGGACCATAAAGATCTCTGTGACTCTTTGTAAAATAAAATCTGTTTTTCCTCCAAACCAAGCGCTAGTAGCCCCAATAAACATCTGTATTAATGCTATTGTGACCGAGGCTGTCACGCCAAAGGAGAGCGCTATGGGTGTACCCCATAAGAGCGCTATCCTTAAATCCCTTCTTAAATGATCTGTACCTGCCAGCCCATAAACTTTGCCATATACTACTAGCTTAGCATCTAAGTCTATATTAGTTTCGAAGACTATGCCTTCTATCCAGAGTTCATACTTTCCCTTCATAACTTTAGCTGTGTCAGGGCTTAGGATGCTAGCGTCCTCTTGTGCAAAGAGTAAAACGGTGACCGGTGCCTCATATTCTATAGCCTTGTTAATCTTCTTTGAAATGAGGTTACTGAGATCCTTAGCTAAGTCCGCATCATTTGATATGTAATATCTATCCTCTTTTGATATTAGAAGCGTCTTTAGAGTTATTTGCTCCCCACTAGGTTTAACCCAGTAGATCGTTAAATGCGGGGCCGACTCGTTAAATCTTGCCTTAAAGAATAGGTTTATTTCGCTTGGAAAATCATCATATTCATAGTTGAATGCAAATTTTATCTTGATTGCACTAAATCTTTCAGTCGGCGCGGGAACTATCGCCTTAGATACCCCACTCTTGACTCTTTCAGTAGTTAGTACTATTGTTTCTGGAAGCTTCTTTGATAAAAAGAAATTTACCCAAGATGGTAAGGCGTTTCGCGGGTAATCCAGCCAATATTGTTCGCCAGCTCTCCAAAGCCGGATAGCCTCTTCGTAAGGAATAGCTATAATAGTGTAAATGGAGATTCCAACCAAAAATAATATGATAATTAATCCGATGAACGCGGACTTATAAATTAATAGCTGGTTAAAGAACCGTTTAACTGATGACAAATGCTACGTCCCTCCAGCTCTGATCCTTGGATCAAGAATCACATATATAAATTCGAGAGCAAATACCGTTATCGCGAGAAGGTAGGCATATATCACGACGAGTCCGACGAGAACTGGCGTATCAAATATTACAGAGGCTATGTAAAATAGGCTTCCTATTCCCGGCCAGCTAAACACTCTCTCGGTTATTATCGCCCCCATCCATGAGCCAATTAGCGTTAATGAAAAGTCGGTTATTATTGGCGGTAGTGTTGGCCTAAGTATATATCTTCTTTGTATCAGGGAGTCTGGTAAGCCCTTAGCCTTTGCAAATTCGACGTAATCCTCGCTTGAAAACATTAGGAAGAAGGTTCTCCTAACATAGACATTTATGAATGAGTAAGCTATTAGCCATGATAAGACTGGTAGGGTCATATGCTTTAGGACGCTTAGGGCATATACCATTTTGTCTGCTGGCGGTGGAGCATCAACCATCCCTCCATACGGCAATAGTCTAAGGAATGATGCAAAGATCAGTATAAGAAATATTCCATAAAACCATCCTGGTAAAGATGAGAGAGGGGCAAGCATTACGGAGAGCTTTTCTAGAAAACTTCCATATCTCTTAGAGAGGAATAGTCCGAAAAATAGCCCTATAAAGAATAAGATCATTTGTGTCGTCGTGAATAGAAGAACAGTGTTTGGCAGTCTTTCAAGGATTATTATGCGGACGTTCTTTGACCCGCTGTCGCTGCTTAGGAATAACGCTCTCCCAAGATTAAGTGTTATGGCATCTCTCAAATAAATAAAACTCCTATATATGAATGGTTTATCAAAACCTATTCTCTTCAGCTCATTATTGTAGATTTCATCTATTATTCTCGTTATCTGGGTCTCATTCAATCCCTTATACTCTGGGTTCTGCCGAACGCTCTGAGAGACTTCAAGGAGTATGCCACCTTTAACTATTTCATCAACATATCCACCCATATTTGCAATCCAGATTGTTATGTAAACTGCGATAACCACGACTATGAAGAGCACAATAGCGCGCTTTAATATGTGCTTAGCTACTTTTATAAACATCTACTTTTCCTCGCAATCTAAAGAAAAAATAGGTGAAAAAGGCAAATAAAAAAGTAGTGGTTACTTTTTCCTTAGTATTGGGAGTATTATCGCTATTATAGAGAGTATTATGGCTACTATGCTAATGTACATTATCATCGAGATAGTGCCCACCGCACCCCTCAGCTCATCAATCCTCGCACTAAGCTCATCAATTTTACTTCCTAGCTCGGCCTTTAAATCGGACAGCTTTACTTCATAGTCAGCTTTAGTCTTCGCTAACTCACTCATTAAATATTCTGTTTCGCTCATAACCATAGCTGTACCACTTGCAGATACTGGCATGCCAACAAGCTTAGACACAGCCATTACATCTATGCTAAGCGTTCCAGCGGCTAGCAGGGATGTCTCCTCCGACTTGAGCTTAATAACCCATTTTCCATCAGATACAGCTTCAGCGGTCCCAGTTAAGGTTGCCGTTGGGCTGGTAACCATGTATTTGACATAGCTCATGTCCGCTACCCTATAAGGCTTACCTTCAAAGGTTATCGATATAGCGATCTCAGCTGGGAGGCCTGGCACAATCGTAGGTGCAGCGGCAATTTTAACTTCTGGTATCATTGGCTTAGAGAATTTAAGCCATTTATCAGCGGGATCAATGAATTCCCTATTCGCCTTTAGCACAACTATCCTAGCAGTCGGGTCAACTCTATCTAAGTAGAATGGACCATTGCCGATGAGGAAGTGACCCTTCGCACCATACCACTTCTTCAGATTATTATACCTTTCTAAGGCTTCCGCCTCACTAACATACTTGCCGAGCACATTCTTATAGGGTATAAATTTCTCCCTAATAGCCTTCTCCAAGTATTCGGCCAGTATTGGTATTGAGGGGCCTGCAACATAGCTCATCCATTCAACTTTAAGGCTCTCGGCCTTATCAGCCGTGAAGGCCAGCTTTTTATCTGCTTCAGCGAGCCAACCGATGGCAATCATATGCCATGGAGCGGGACACTGTAGAGTTTGATCCTCTGGATAGAACCTTGTCGCGGCCTCCGCAACTATCCACTCGGCATCCAGATATAACATATCTGAGTAGTATTCTATGACTAATGGGTTCGTGCTCACTATCTTAAAGCCCTTAAAGTATTCTCTGAAGGTCTCAAACGCGGGAACAACTGATTCATCATACACTGGGCTTTCGGGCTTAGCTCTATCAAAAGTCATTATGTAGTCAAGTACTATATCCGCTAGTGAGAGCTTACTTCCATCATGGAACTTCGTGTTAAATAGGTTCTCGTCATAATAGACTATCGTCTTCGTTTTTGCCTTTGTTCCAGGAGGAGCGTACATTATTTCCTGCTTCACCGGATCCCAGTCATACCATGCGTCTGTTGGCACCGTTACTTCATCGACGAATTTCAGGGACACCCAGTCTAAGGTTACCCCTATAGGCAACTCTTTCTCAGCATAGACCTCTGCCTTCTTAACTCTCTGAGGCCAGTAGAGCCCAGTGAATGGGTCTGATATAACAGCTGGGTCTGATAGCGCCCGATAGAACATGGCATCATATACCCAGTCGCTTCCTCCAACTGGATTTATTGGATCCACAAGCAGGTCTGTAGACATTATTTTGACCGTGCCGCCAACCTTATCAACATATCTGAGGGTGTATGGCCATAATCTTGCGCCAGAGAAGCCCGCTGCCAGATCATATGTTAGCGATACCTCTTTTCTAGCGGGCCAGGGAGCTATCTGATTAACCAGCCATACTCTTACTGAATCCTTCATTGAAAGCGTTAAGGCTTTCTTCATGAGGTCATTTCTTTCTTCAATTGTTCTAAAATCTCTAGCCCACAGCTTACCAGCCACGTAATCGAATTCTGGTGCTGGCTTATAAGCGCTCCATAATGGCCCTAAACCGGCTCTCGGCGTATAATAGAAGCCAAAGGTATCTGCATCATCCCTGGAAACCACGGTTACAATCCATCCGCCGGTGTAAATGTGCCATTTCCCATCAGCCGGGTTACCTCTTATCCATATTGGCGCTGCCTCTCTGCTAGTTTTATACTGTCTATCAACTGTGAAGCCCAGCTTCTCAAGCTGTGAGGCCACATAATCGCCTATTGCTCTTCTCTGGTCCTCAATCCTGATAATAAATATTATCGTGACTGGTTCACCCTTATAGTACCATTTCCCATCTCTTAGCTCGGCGCCGAGCTTACTCATCTCCTCAGTAATGATTTCCTTAGCCTTTTCAAAATTATAGCTATACTCCTTTTCAATCTCCCTAACTACATCTGCATATCTTGCGTAATCTGGGAAGGCTGGTGTTAAAACCGTGTATTTAGGTACAGCCATCCCAGCCATTATCTCGTCGCAGATATATTTTCTGTCAACCAAGTAATTTATTGCTTCCCTTATCCGTGGGACTGAGATGGATTCAACTTGCCAGTTGCAGGAAACTCTGGCCCCACGGGGTTAAATGTTAATTCAAAATATAGCCCAAAAGACGTAACATACCAGAGGTCTGGCGAAGCCTTTACTCTCTTAAATAGCTCTGGGTCACTTATATCCCTAAAGTACACTTGTATCTCATTTTTAAGCAGCATGTCTACGGTCTTCGCTTCATCCGTTTCAACAGATAATATGACTTCGTCAACCCATGGACCCTTAGGCACCTGAGCATAGGAGACTGGAATGTCCAAGAGAAGAATGCATAAGAATAATGAAGTCAATAGAATTGCCGCCAAAATTCTCATTTTACTTTTCAAATCGACCACACTCAAATATTTTTTCATAAGAAGAGGGCTTTATAAAGATTTTTAAAATTCCTACATGGGATTAAAAATTCAGCTTAATATCAATTTTCTCAGTTTCAAGCACGCTCCTTATGAAATTAAATATTTTTATTCTTGTTTCTCTTGCTAGGTTTGGATACCATATTGGCGATGCTATCACTAGGCCCCTCCATGCATAGAATGGTTGTATTACTGTTAAGATCTCTTCATCCCCCGTTTTACTTAAGTAATTCTCCCAAAAAAGCTCGAACAATTTCTTGAATGGATCTTTTATCTCGCCATATGCTTGGAGTGAGAAGAATAGATAATTTATTGTTAAAGCCGCTAAGTCGTCCGCCGGCTCACCCCACTCGCCTCGGCTTCTATCTAGGACTGTGAAGTCCGTTCCCTCCCTGAATAAAATGTTCCATGGGTGAAAGTCTCCATGAACTCTCGCGCACCTATAAGCCTTCTTCTTCAGCCTCCAGCGCCACTCAACGCATTTATGTTCGATCTCCATTAGCGTTCTTTCATCAGCGTAATCCAGCCCGGGGGGATAGCTGTCTATTAAGCCCATTATATATTCGCCATGGCCAATAAGATCCCTAACACGCCTGATGTAAAGTGGTTCTAGGCCGACGCCCTTAACCGAGTGGATCTCAACGAGGTAGTCAGAAAGCGCTAGGCAGCGCTTAACGTCTAGGCTAGCTAGCTCACCGCGGCTCTTTATATTCTCTAGATCCAAGTAATATGGGCTGCCCTCAACATATTCTGTTAATATAAAAAATTCCCTGTAGTCTCCAAGAGACTTTAGTTCTCCGCTGGTTGTGAATGCCCCGACGTCGATCGACTTAACATGCTTTGGGAGATTATTGAAGGCTGAGTGCTGCCAGAGGAGTATCTGAGCCCTATCGGAGGGGTGTTCATGCCCGAAGCCGCCCGGCCTAATGGTCTCGAGAACAACCCTCTTGACTTCACCATTAACCGAAACTTCGATCAGGTATGGGACGCCGTAACCGAAGCCCTTAAGGTCAACACCCCTCTTCTCCTTCCCAGAGGTCAACTCAACGATCTTAAGAACATTTGCGTTGGGGCCGTAAACCTCGCAAAAATACCGCCTCAAACTGTCTAGGCCCGAAAGAGATATTTCCATAAGGATCCTCCATAAACAATAGTTGAACGATAAAAATCTTAAGCTTTTTATTTCTCCCGCCCCTACTTTAAAAATAGCCTTTGATATTAAAAGCCTATTATTCATTTAGGAGTTGGAATGCTCTATGGAGATCGCGGTGCTCGGTGGAACTGTCGTCACTATGGGGGATAAGGGGATTATACGCGATGGGGCGGTCGTTATTGAGGGGGGCTTTATAATCGATGTTGGAAGGGGCGACGAGATTAAGCGTAAATACCCTAGGTACGAGAGGATTGAGACTGAGGGGAAGGTTATTATGCCAGGTCTGATCAACGCACACCAGCATATGGCCATGAGCCTATTAAGGGGCTACGCGGACGATTACCCACTTAAGGAGTGGCTTGAGATGTGGGTCTGGCCGGTTGAGAGGCATATGACTGGATACGATATTTATGTGGGCGCGCTCCTAACAGCCATAGAATCAATTATGGGTGGGACGACGACAGTTAACACAATGTATCATTACATGGAGGATCATAATGAGGCTAGAGCGATCTCAGAGACCGGGCTGCGCGGAGTTATTGGGCATGTATGCTTCTCTTGGCGCAGTGAGGAAGATATTAAAGCTCTAAGGGATCTGGCAAGAAAGTGGCATGGGACGGACAATGGGAGAATACGCGTCAGCGTTGACCCACACGCACCGTACACCGTCAACCCAAAGTATATGGGGGAGCTCAGAGACCTAACAGAGGAACTAAATGAAAGATATGCTCCGGGAAATGGCCCAATAATATGGCACACTCACGTGTCGGAGACGGAGGATGAGAGACAGAAGATTAAGGATTCATTCAATATCCAAGTTGAGACTGGCATAGTGGAATATATGGATTCTCTTGGCGTTTTAGGTCCAGATGTGATAGCGGCGCATTGCGTCCATCTAACAAAAAGAGACATCGAAATCCTGAGGTTAAGGGGCGTTAAGGTTGCGTATAACCCAGTCTCAAACCTCAAGCTTGCCTCCGGCATAAGTCCCGTCCCAGATATGCTCAGAGCTGGCATAACAGTCGCCCTCGGCACAGACAGCCCATGCTCAAACAATTCAGCGGATATGTTTGAGGTCATGAAGACGGCCGCCCTCCTACATAAGGGGGTTAACAGAGACCCAACAGTGATTCCAGCCGAAACCGCCCTCAGAATGGCCACGATAAACGGCGCAAGGGCCCTCCTCTGGGATGATCAGATAGGATCAATTGAAATCGGAAAGAAGGCTGATATAATTATAGTTGATTTCCGGAGGCCTCACCTAAAGCCGGTATACAGCGAGATAAGCCACCTCGTTTACGCCGCTAAGGCCTTTGATGTTGAGACGGTCATAATTGATGGGCGAATAGTTATGGAGAATAGAGAGATAAAAACTGTTGATGTCGAATGGGTTCTAGATGAAGTTGAGAAGACACGTGAAAGGCTGCTTGAGCGCGCCCATGGAGGAGGAAAATGAGAAAGTGGCTTGATCCAAGGCTAATTAACCTACAGATTCTTTATATTCCCTAATCGTTATTGTGGAACGGCTAATATACTATTTCCCCAAGATTCTCAGAGCTTCATCTATTAAGGAGATATTGAAAGCTGCCATAGGCGCTTTTTATAGTTAACTTATTTCCTTCACGGCTCTCTTCACATCTCCCGATAACTTTCGCCTCCAAACGATATTTTTCTGAAAGATCAATTATGTCGTCAGCAACCTCCGGGCTTGCGATTACTTCAAAGCCGACGCCCATATTATAATTCTCGTACATCGCCTCCCAGCTCTCGCCAGACTCACGCTGTATAAGTTTAAAGATTGGGTCAGGATTAAACAAGTTATCTTTAATGTAGTGAATGTTCCAGCCTATACGCAGGCACTTTGTTAATCCGCCGCCAGTATTGTGGACCAGCCCAGTAATGTGCGTTCTGAAGCGCTCCAACACCTTTAGGATTATGGGTGCATAGAATCTTGTTGGCGATAGGATTGCCTCGCCAATGGTCATGCCAAGCTCATCAACGTAACTGTCAAACTTAAACCTGCCATAATATGATCTCTTCCCGCCATACGCCTCAATTATCTCCGGATAATTTTCCTGGTAGCTCTTATCCATTAAGCATAGGCGTGCCAAAGTTATTCCGTTGCACATTATTCCGCTGTTATCACGCCCCTCATATATTGTTCTCCCCCCGCTCCTAAAGCCTATAATCACGTTTCCGGGTTTAATCTCGCCGCCAGTTATGGCCTTGGAGATCTCTACGCGCCCATTCATGGCCACCACGATATCCAGTGTTCTAAGCTGGTCTGGCAAATCAGCCGTCTCGCCACCTGAGAATGAGAGTTTTACCCCTAGACTCCTAAGTAAAGATAAACATTCTTTAAAGCCCTCGCTTAAAGCCCTGAGCACGCCAATCTTATCAACCTTAAGGGGGTTCACAGCTATATAGTCGACGAAGTTTATTGGCACAGCACCGACACAAATAATGTCATCTAAATTCATTGCTAGGGCATCCTGAGCTAGACCCTTAAACCACCCAACGTCCCCGGTCTCCCTCCAATGAAGGTAGGCTTGAATCGGCTTACTACCAGCGCCATCAACATGAGTCACGATACCGAAGCCATTTAATCCGGGATCACTGCTAACAACACAGAAAGCATCTGGAAAAAGGTTATCTAAAAGATCCATGAAAGCCTCTATACCCCTCTTCCTAACATCAACGCCAACCTCAGCATACCTAGAAACCAAAAATTACTCACCACCCTAAAACATTGTATAAAACAACCATATTAATTGATATTTTAAAGGCAATGAAAATTTATCTCAACCCAGAGATAAATTTTTAAGCCAGCGCCATCCCATTTATTCTTGAAAATAAGCCTTAAAAATATGCATATAGAGAAGCGGGGTGGGGTAGCCAGGGTAACCCGCTGGGCTCATAACCCAGAGATCGGACGTTCAAATCGTCCCCCCGCTACCATATAAATCTTTTCGTACGTCCGCCCGCGGATGAGAGGACGTATAACTCCCCATATTAAGTCTTTTTCAGACTTCTCTTTCCCTTCGAGTTGCTTAAGTTTCTCGCGCATTTTCTCCAGCCTCTCTGCAACCCGCCTCTTCTTAGGCTATTGCTTTGCCTTTTCTATTATCGCCTTGATGTTCTCTTCCAATGCTATGTGCCATGCCTGTTTTTTAATGTTCTCGAGGCTGAATAATTCAAAGAGCCGCTTTTCAGTCTCTTTTATGTCTAAGCTTTCCCTCTTGAATGGCAAGTCCACGTTCGCCAAAATACTATTGAGGGTTGTTGTAAATATGGTATCAGCCAGTCTCCTATATGCTCGTAGAGCTTCTCGTTCACGGCCTCGCCTATTTTTATCGCCTCCCTCAACATTTCTTCCGCGCTCTTTTTGCCTCCCCTCTCCTCACCCCCAACCTCCTTGAACGCGGAGAAGACGGAATCCAAAAAGGAGTAGATCAACATTTGTTTGATGCAATCCATGTTAAAGTCAATAAAATTGATGAAAGCGGCCGTTCTCTTTGAAAATTCGTTGCGCGCAACGATGTTTTCGCCATTCAGCAAGCTAAGGGAGGAGGCCATGTTAAGGTTGAGGCTCCCCTAACACTGGAGGCTGTTAGGAAGCATTTGGAGGGGAGGCGGACGATAGGCGTCTACCAGTTAAGCGTGGACAGCCGCGTTAAATGGCTTTGCTTCGACTCGGATCCGGAGAAGCTGAGCAAGCCGGAGGAGACTGCCAGGCGGATCCTAGGGGTTTGCCTCGAGGCGGTTAAGGGTAAGGATGGAACTGAGAGGCCAAGGGTCTGGAGCCATAGCCTGTTGCTTGAGACAAGCCGCTACCCCGATCCAAGCTATCACGTCTGGATACTTTTCCTTACTCCAGTCCCTGCGAGGGTGGCGCGTTGGCTCGGTTTTAGGCTGCTTGGGCTGGCCGGCTTAAGCCCCCAGCATGTTGAGGTCTTCCCGAAGCAGGATGCGGTCAGCGATATATTACCTTATGGTAATTTGGTTAAGCTGCCTCTCGGCTTGCATCAGGTTGAACGGAAGTGGAGCCGCTTCCTTGACTTCAGAACATTCGAACCTCTCCTAAGCGATGTTCTCCTCGAAAAGATTGGCCTCAGCTTCATGGAAGCCGACATTGAGCGGATCGCAAGCATGAAGGATGTGTGTGTCCAGGTTAGGTTTGAGGGTGGTTCTCAGCCAGCCTCCCTTGCTGAAGAGCCGCTTACACAGAGCGAGAGGGAGTTCTGTGTGAGCTTCCTCTACAAATTATGGGTTCCGGGTTATAGGAATCAAGTTGAGATGGCTTTTCTCGGATGGTGCATTAAGAACGGGGTTCCCTATGAGGATGCAAGGTGGATCATTGAGGAGATTGTTAGGCGGAGGAACGATGAGGAGACTTCTGAGCGCCTTCGCCTTGTCGATTACCACAACCGCGTCCACTTGGGTAGGAGGTTAAAAGGGTTATCCGGCCTAAAGGAGGCGGTTTTGGAGGCCTTGATGAGATGAACGAGCGAATAGAGGCGCTAAAAACATTAGATAACATTTTGGAAGCCAAAACTCAGGGGTTGATCTTCGAGGAGGAAGGCAAGCTCAAAATAGGTGAGATCCAAATGAGTGAGCGTTGGATAATAGTTCCGTTCAAGCAGGAAATCGACCTAACTAAGCCTGACGAGTGCGTAGCCATAGATATCAATGAGACCAATATAACAGCTGTAGATTCTTCTGGAAACTGCGTGAAGATAGACGCATCTAAGCTTAGGACCATCTATGAAGCTTACATGAACAAACTCAAGCGGATCCAAAGGATTGGGAATTCGAAGGTAAAGAAAAGACTCTATACCAAATACTCAAGCAGATGGAGGTGTAAGATTCGTGATTTGCTCCATAAACTCACCAAAGCGCTTTCAAAGTTTACAAGAGGCAAAACGCTTATAATGGAGGACCTGAAGAACATAAGGAACAGCAT
Organism: Bathyarchaeia archaeon; assembly: GCA_038817885.1. GTDB lineage: Archaea > Thermoproteota > Bathyarchaeia > Bathyarchaeales > DTEX01 > DTEX01. Next base: position 34,695 of record JAWAZE010000004.1, read on the forward strand.
AAATCGAAGGGTTAAACGGTACAACAGGTTTAGCGGGCGAATCCAGCCAGTCTCTTTAAGAAGCAGAAACCTTAAGCGCAGGCTGAATATGTGGAACTTCAGAAAGATTCTGTTCTTACTTGAGTATAAGCATAAATTAAATGGCTTCGACGTAGTTTACCTCAACCCATACAAAACCTCAAGCTCATGCTCCAGATGCGGAGGAAAAATAGCTCCAATGGAGAAAACCTGTCCAAAATGCGGTTTAGACAGGGATATAAACGCTTGTTTAAACATGCTCAAGATGTGGCGAGGTTCAGGCTCCGCCGAAAGCCTCTCTGTGAGCGTAATGAAGCTGGGGTGTCAAGGCTTATATGCCGATGAGGTGAACCCAGCAGAGCTGAGGGGGAAGTCGAATTTTTCGACAGCCTGATTTTCTGTCTATGAGAATCTTCCTTAGTATCCCAAGGTTACAAGAGCTTGCGGACCATTGTAAACCATAACTGTTTGGCTGATTATATCTCTGCTCAGTAACACCTTATATATCGTTGATTATCCAGTCTAACCGAGATCACGCGCACATTGTCAATGATTATTCTGGGGATATTTTGTGGAAAATTGGGATCAGAAATTGATGGAATGACAAGCTTAACCATGTATACTTGCGCCCTTGAAACTCCTGAGGGAGTTGATAGACTAGCTATTCCAATAGGTGGATACTGAAGGGTTCTGAGAAGATTTCCGTCTACGCCAGTAATAGATGCACCTGTATCCAGTAAAGCATGTTGTAAGGTGGCGGATTTAATGCTGACATTATGACTTTTAGCCCACGTATCAACGATAGAGGGAGGCAGAACATCAACACTTATTTGCGGCCCGAGAACAACAAGAGCTTGCGGATCAAACTGTCTTTGATTGCTATGAAAAGCTATGTTGATTACTGGCATAATGTTGCCTCATCCTACTCTAAAACGTGATGGATAGCAATCCATAGGTGTATGAGGGTAATTCTTCTACTTTTTCTTCCCGCGTAATACGCTTAATTAAGACGGGAACATAACCATACTTCTGGAGCACATCCCCAAGAGCTTCCGCCTCATTATCATAAATACCGATAACCTTCTCATCCTTAATGGCAACAACCTTATTCTCATACTTCTTAAGTAACTCCCCCTTCATCCTTTCATAAACTTCCAGCTCTTTAACCAGCATAACCTCGCCCACAAACACGCACCCTATATAACACTTATGATACATAGAGCATTATGAATTTTTCTTGGTTTTCAGCCAAGAAAAACATATATTATGTTTCGTGCTCCATAAAACTCCTTAGGCCTACTTGATGAGTCTCTCGAATGCCTTGCGTATCTCGCTTATCTGCTTCTTTAATTCGTTTCTAAGTTCCTTGTTTTCTTCCTCGAGTTGGCTTATCCGCTCCCTCGCCTCGTGATTCATGATTTTTATGGTCGGAGTCTCCTTGAGGAAAGTTACGGCCGGCAGAACCTTGAGGTACTCGTTTCTAAGTCACTCAATATTACTTATGCAGAAGTCGTATAGGCTTTCTACGCCAAACCTTGTTAGGCTGTGTCCCAGGAAGGCTTCGCTTGCCATCCCGTCAACCCCGCTTATTGAGCAGGCCGTCTTAAAGAACTTCCTCAGGGCGTGGATACGCGTGTTATAACGGACCGCGTTGCTGTTTACACTCTTTTCTCCCCCAACCTTATATATGCCCTTTATTGGAACCGGACGCATATCCAAGCCAGCCTTGCTGAATAATCCGCGCCACAGGTTTTCAAACCTCCTGTCCGATAGGGGACGCTTCCCCCTTTCGGTTGCAAAGACCGGGCTCTCAGGCGTAAGATGCTCCCCTCCTTATTCAAACTCTCTGGGATCTCAACCGCATAACACGGCAAATCTATGTTGAAGATATCATCCCGAAAATGCTTTAATTGGAGACCGAGACAGGCGCTAAGCCTGAAGTCTCCGCTCGCCATAGCGCATATAATTGCCTTCTCCCTAAGCTCAGCCACCTTAAGAAGCCGGATAATCTCTTCCTTGCTCAGGACATCACGCTTAAGGAGGGGCTTAGGTGGCCCGAACTTCCGCCTAAACTCCCTTGTAATCTCCCGCCCCACCCTATCAACTCCTCGCACTCCATTCTCAACCAGCTAAGCCCTTATGCCTGGAAGCCAGCCCCAAGCCGTTTTTGGAGCTAGGCGATCCTTAGCCCACGTGAAGAAGTTGCTGAACTTCATGGCAATTTCATCCTCGCTAAGCGGAGGTTAAAAAGAAAGTAGAGAAGGAAAAAGGGCGCTGGTTTGTCTGTGGCGCCGCCGGACGGACTCGGTCTAACGGCTGTTGGAGATATCTCCCGCAAAACTCTCTTTCTTTTTCTGCTTTTGAAAATGATTCCGAAAGGAAACTATTTTGTTTGACTTATTTTATTCTCACAACATTATTCCTTTCTACTCTCAGTATTATTGGAAATAAATTTTCAAATACTACTTTGACTTTATCGTTGGGCGTTTCACTAATGAGGAATAAGGATATAATCTTATGGGAGGACGCAAGCTCTATAGCGCTTCTTGTAAATCTATAAGCTCTCCTAAACCCTATAGAATAGATTAAGTCTGTAAGATCATCCACAATTAATGAATCCATGTTTTTTATAGCTAGAGAAATATCTCCAAGCAAATAAACTAGATCATAAATGGGTAACTCGAATTCGCGATATGATAAAGCGGTTTTCTTAGCAACCTCTGATGATAGATAAAAGATATGTACTTGTTCACTAGGCAAATGCTCTAGTATCTTCGAGCCTCTTCTAGTAAATACTGTTAGCTCCTCGGAGTTAGCTAAAACCTCACTAATATAGAGCTTAACTATATCTTCATACTTCTCTGAAGGGCTTATCTCCATCAAAATGGGTTTTCCAAACAAGTCCTTATGCGAAAGACCAAGGAAGCGCGAAAATCCATCAAGGTGGTCCTCAGAAAAGCCTTTGGGTAGGAAAACAGCTCGAAATCTGCCATTTGCTATCTTATTAATCAACCTATTTTTCTTCAAGAAGATCTCATGAGACTTCAGCAGTACAATATTTTCGCTCTCAATAATTGGAAATATGTCGTTCCAAAAATTTATCAGATCATCTATTATTACAAATGGTAATTTCCCTTCTTCGATCTTTTCCAGCGTCTTATCTATGATTTTGGTCAGTTGAGAACTATCAATCTCTTCTTTAATAACTATTTTTCCACCTGAAATTTCCACTTTTTCGTTTATTCCGATTTCCAGCAAATATCTGTCATATTTAAGGTAATGTTGACCTAAGATATCCTTTTGCAGTGAATCGAAGACTTTTTGAAGAAACAAAGAGACGCTCTCATGTAATCCTATTGGCAGCGTTAGGGAGTATATTTCCTCTTTTCTCTCTTCAAGTAATATACTATATGTTAGTATACTCAGCCCTATAGTTATGGTGACACCACCCAGAGGGACAGTTTCAGGAAAGATATATAAGATGATGTTTGAAATCGTAAAACCAAAAAGGAAAAACAGGCTGAACCCTAAGAATATCAACTTATATTTTCTCTTAATAAGTTGTGACCTGCTGCCCTTAATTGGCTTTAATATCCAGATATAGTTTAATAACCCGTAAATTATATAAAACAACATTAGTAATAAAAAGATTGGATAGGGCTCCCCTAACGTAAAAATATATGACCAACCATGTTCCGTCCAAAGTACCTTAATGGGCAAAAATGGTACACCAAATATGAAGAAGACAATATTAGGCACGATCGCTATTAAGGTGTGTATCATTTTCCCATTTTGAAGGAACAGAATCGTGAGGAAAATCATTGAAAACGTTAATGAAGCAAAGCCTGTGCTTATCTTAAAGGATATTTCAGATAGAAATTCGTTAGGAGCATTTCTATGGAGAAAAATTAAGAATTGCCATAGGGCTAGAAAAATTGAGAATGACATGAAAAATTTTGATGGAATAGAATAATGACTTTTGCGAAGAACATAGGTTCCTAGCATAAGGGATAAAGTTCCTGCTACAATATACTGACTTGTAATAGGAACAAAGTGCCACTCCATACCTTTAAATGGCCTCCAGTAATTCTGCTATTCTCTTTCTTTGAGGAGGTATTATTTTTGGAGGCTTTATCTGCCCTATTTCCGCACCTTCCTTCACCATTTTCATCGAATATCGTAAGAATGATCCCTCCCTCAAATACTTAACTTTGATAATATCACCTGGCTTTTTTATAGAGAAGTCTTTTACAAAATTTTGAAAGTCGGGAAGCGTCTTAAAGAGCGCATCGAATATAATTTTTGCAGTCTCTTTCTCCGAATATCTCCACGGTCTCTCCATAAGAATATATAATTGCTCGTCTCCCTCATGGATTTCCTTTGTAACTGCCCACTTCTCAAAATACTTTAACCCAGCTTCCCTTAGAGCGTTTAAAAAGGCTCTTTCAGTAATCCTAAAGTACCCATAGAAATCTAACAATTCATTAACTCTAGCTTTAAAGATGAAGTACGGCATACAATCATCTCTAAAATCAACAACAGTTAAGAGGTCGCCCATCTTATATCTAATAAGCATGGATTGTATTGAAGTTACTACCAGCTCATATGTTTCTCCTCTCTTAAGTTCGTCTATTTTTTTCACATTACCTTTTTCATCAATGAATTCATAGTAACCAGTCTTTAAAATTGGAACTAAGCATTCTTTTCTATCCGGAGGACCACACATAAGTACTGGAAACTCAGTAGAAGCATATACGTTAGTTGGCTCAACTCCAAACTCTTGAATAAAAAGACTCTTATATGATTCTATATTCACACCAGCGACACTTATACCTTTAAGTGGTAAAAGATCTCTCAGTCTCTTGTACTTTTTACCAAAATGAGATAGAAGCCATCTAAATGACATATAGATTTTTGCAAGTCCAAAGTTCAGTGACTTACAGTACTCCCTAAATATTTCTGTTTTATTCTTTAAATACCTGCATACTAGATAAAAAAAGGCAGTTTCCCCTCCGGCAACAGTAGGTTTTGCCCCTCTTTCAATTTCTTTCAGAATTATCCATAACTTTTTGCCTAAATTAGTTTCCTCCATAACCTCTGGCGGGGGAATCATACTAAAATATTTACTGCTTAACAAAACGCTCCATCCGGAAAGGTAGGGCAGTGGGGCAGCAAGTTGTAGCCCTCTTTCTCCTTCTCTAATCTTAGTCTCTCCCCAACTTTCGCTGCATGTCAAAGCTGCCGCCGTTAACAAGTTCTCTTCGAAAATCTTTAAGTTAGTAGCACCATGAACTATCCATTTAGGTTCCCCCGTTGTGCCACTTGTCTTTGCAGCGAAACCAAAATCATCAATCATCCATCCATCTACAGTAGGCTTTAGCTCAGCAAATAGCTTAGAGTAGTAGTCGAAAAAGCGCTCTCTTCCTCTAGGTTTTCTCGCAATCATTGTCTCTATTTTTAAGGCAAACTCCTGTAAAACAGGATAATCTCCATAGGTTGTTAGCGGTATATCTTCAAACTTTTCAATTTTCACACCATACTTCTTCATCAAATATTGCGCCGTCTTCGTCTTCTTCCATTTCTCGAAATTTTCCTTGATAATCCCCTCGGAGTATGCAATTTGCTCGAAAAATGGTTTTTCAAGAAAGCTGCAATACTTGTTCCATATCTCCTTCTCGTTCATCATCGCTCTCACACCTCAGCCTCCGGATAAGGCAGTATCTCTATTCCGATATTTTTTGAGATAGTGTAGTAATAGTACCTTAGGTTTAGCTCCGTCCCCCGCATCTTAAGAACTATCAATCTCCTTCGGAGTAAGTTTCCTCGGGGTCTCATTTCGAGTACAATTATCCCGTCAGATAAAAACTCTTCAACGCCAGTACCAAGAGTATTCCCACCCCAAGGAATCTCAGTCGTTAGTAACGTTGTGCACCCCAATCTCCGCAATGCTTTCTGAAGAATTGATATCATTATTCTTATTTCAGCTGTGCTCCCTAGTGAGGTAGTTAAGGCCGTTATAGAGTCGATAACTAGCCTCTCAGGCTCTAAGGCTTTAACAGTTTTAATTATTTCCTCAATTATAATTTCTATGTTTTCAGCCCCCTTTGCAGAAATAAAGTCTAAGATCGACACTAACTGCTTTTTCTGAAGGCTCTCAAAATCCCATCCAAGAGTAAGCATGTTATCTTTAAAGAAGTCAGCACTTTCCTCAAATGTTACAAAAACACCTTTTTCCCCGTATTTTATGGCTCCAAAGTATATAAATTGAGCCGCAAATATAGTTTTACCAGTCCCGGGGCCTCCAGCTACTAGGATGGTACTCCCTCTTGGAAAACCACCCCGCAGTATTTCGTCAAGTTTCTCGATTCCAGTCAGAACCTTCTTCATCTACTTTTCACCATCAAAATATAACTTATCTCATCCAAACAAAATACCTTTTTATATGGTGACTAAAAATCTTTCGCCGGCATCTCTATATGAAAGATCCATCCTTATACTGATGTTCTCAGACCCTTTGAACCAAAATGTCCAGAGATTTCGCTCGGAGTCTCTATGAAGACGTTATTCACTTTTAAATCCATCTATACCACGTGTAACCATGTATAATTCGACTGCTTTCCTTAAAAACAAGCGCATCTCTTCAGCAGATTTTTGATCGCCACTACACATAAGCTCTAGGAAAAGATCAGGACTTATGTTTGAACCAAGCTCTTTGTTAATACCATCTACTAAAATGTTGATTAAAATTTTTGTTCCTATACCAAGAATTTTCTTTGTGACAGAGTAAAAGGTTCTCGGGTCTTTCCAAAGAACCTCAAATGGGTCACGCTCAAAATCCTTCTCCAAAAAGAAGAGTAACGCCCTTCCAGCAGATTCACCTAATAGGGAATAAATACTTTGCCTACAAACTCTACCAACAGTATTAATAATAAGTTCCTCGCTATCACTACTCAAAATTCCACCCTAAAATAATTTTTCTTCTACCCTCTATATATTTATTACTTGTGACATAGTTAAAAATAGATACCTTTATAGTAAGTCCAAAAATAATCTGAAATTATTGGACCGTTCGCTGGGGATATCCCCGCATATCCCGCTTTAAGAGTGGTTTTTAATGGTGCAGGAATTTAGCCCAGCAGACGGGAAGCATCTTTATCCCAAGGTTTCATTAATCTTGAGCTTCTACGTAAAAGACTTAGCCATAATTAGCTTGCCGGGCTAGCAGTTTCATTGAGAAGATGCGCGGACGGCGAGACTATACGCGACTTTAATGGCATCAAATTATATATCATTTAGAAGCGCAGGTGAATAGAGATGTTTGTCTGTGGCGCCGCCGGACGGACTCGAACCGTCGACCCACGGGTTAACAGCCTCAGCCTCCCGGAGTGCATTGCCTCCGGGGCCCGCTGCTCTACCTAACTGAGCTACGGCGGCCCGCTGAGTCAGCTGACAGCGCCATTAAACTTGAGTTCTTCGAAATATTTAAGTTTTAATTTCACTTTAAAAATCTACAGCAATATTCTTAAATAGGATATTCTTTAAGAATATTTTGGTGCACTTTGCTGGGCCCGTAGCTCAGCTAGGTTAGAGCGGCGGGCTCATAACCCGCGGGTCGCCGGTTCGAGTCCGGTCGGGCCCACCAAATCTTCTTCATGTTTGTGCAAAATGGTGTTCTATATTTTTCAGCGCTGTTGGATTGTTTATATCTTTTTGCCGGAAAAGAAAAGTTATCTTAAGGAAAGGGCCCATAGCGTTATGGGAGATTAGATTATATAAATGATGATTTCGCTAAAATTACATGAGGGGTATTCCCTATAACATAGGGAGAATGGTATGATTTCCGGGTGAAAGCCCTCTGATAAGGTTTAAGTCTAAATCTGATAGGCTTCTGGTCGTTGATGAGGACCACATCGTTGTCTTTGATGATTTTAGAAATGTTAGGTTAGAGGATGTTGATCTAATTTTTGCTGATCCACCATTTGGAATAGAGTTCAGGGGTAACCTCGCCACATATCATAGGACGCCAGACGCCCTATCATATGTTGAGGTGCCTAAAGAAGAGTATCCCAAGTTTATTAGGGACCTTGCTGAATGGTGTTATAGGGCGCTTAAACCAAATGGAAGCATGTGGCTCCTCTCAGGCTGGAACAACCTGAGATACGTATTAGATGCTGTTGAGGATGTTGGCTTTATACAATTAAATCATGTCATATGGAAGTACCAGTTTGGAGTATTTACTAAGAGGAGGCTTGTTACATCACATTATCATCTGCTTCTCCTCGTTAAGGACGTGAATGATTACACCTTCAATAAGCCTGAGCACTATCCAGAAGATGTATGGATAATTAAGAGACCATACCATCGTGGCGCGGAGACGGCTGGGAATGAACTGCCGGATGAGCTAGTGGAGAAGTGCATTAAGACGTCATCTAATCCAGGAGATCTGGTCGTAGATCCTGTTCTCGGCTCAGGGACGACGATGCGTGTATGCCTAAAACTTAACAGAAAATGTTTGGGGATAGAAGTAAACCCACAGCTGGAGAAAAGAATAAGGGAGAAATTGAACGTGTGACTGAGGAGCCTAAAGACAACCCGGCAGGCTTGAAGGCTGAATGAAGAATCAAAAAGGGGCTCTAGCCAAAAGTTTACGGGGCCTATTACCTAGCGTTTATAGGCGTGATATTTTAAATCTTGGGTGCGTTGGGGGCGGTCTTTTTCCCTCCTCCATTAGGATCTGCGCGTATGCTGCGTTTATAAGGCTTATTGCTGGGAAGACATATTCTGCATCACTTAGTGGTCCATAAAGTATAAAGTCAGCTCCTATCGCCACCGGGAGCCCGTTAACTATCGAGGAGCACGAGATTTCTAGCATCTTATTCTTCTTCTCTTTCAAGGCTTTCCATGAGGCTATCGCGTTATGGGCTCCACATCCAGCCGGATAACCATACCGCTCCTTAACCTCAAATATGGCCTTGCATGCTAAACCCAATGTCGCGATATCAAGGACTGTCGTGTCTATAAGAATCTTCTTTATACCCGCCTCCATAGCCCTGGGGATCATGGTTTCCAGAAGTTTAATCCTCTCTTTATAGGATATTATTGCCTTTGCACTATACGTCAGTAGTATGGCAGAATCTATGCCAGTCTCCCTAATTTTATCATATATTTGTGTTTTAGTTTCAGGGTTTATCGAGTTTAAGATTGTTCTATTGGTTATGCCGATCTCTTTTGCAGTATCCATACCGCTCAGCGCAGCCCCTTCAGAAATATAGTCTATAAGTATTGGCATTTTTGTAGCGTCCGCGGCGAACTCAATGTATCTTCTCGCATTCTCCTGCGAAGAACACACCACATCAAGCATTGCCGGCAGCCCAGTTTTATCTGAAATATCCTCAACCTCTTTGATTAGCGCCCGTGCAGCCTCGCTGTCAAAATCGCCCGTATCTTCATTCTTAACTATTTTGTCACCCCTATAGAAAATGCTTCCGATCATGACAGTTGGGTTCATGCCGGGTTGGCCGCCGACCTTCACTCCACCTATCTCGAAAATTATCTGCTCCTTACTAAACCTAAACATGCCCTATGCACCACATCGATAAGTAAATCATTATATGCGCTAATATTTTTAGGTTTTATGGGAGTATTTTCATGGAAAAGAGGGGCTTGTTAATTTGTATAGAGGGGCTTGATAAGAGCGGGAAGACAACCCAATCAAAGCTGCTTGTTGAGAATTTAAGGAGAATTGGTTTTAAGGCTTTTTATACATCTGAGCCGAGTGATGGTGAGATTGGCAAGTTTATAGAGCGGTATGTTCTTAGGAGGGATAGGCGTATACCGGTTCAAGCCGAGGCACTATTATTCGCCGCCGACAGGATTGATCATGTAGAAAGAAAGATAAAGCCCCTACTTGATAGGGGAAATATAGTTGTGTCTGACAGATATATTTACTCCTCATTAGCCTATCAGGGAGCGGCGGGCCTAGATATTAAGTGGATTATGGAAATAAATAAAATGGTGCCCAGGCCGGACGTGGCAATATATTTAGATGTTCCAGTTGAGGTTGTTATGGAGCGCATCCAAAAGAGGCGTAGAAGATCTGTTATGGAGAGCTTAGAGGTGCAGCTTAAGGTTAGAGAGATATACCTAGAGCTCGTTAAGTGGGGGTTCCTTCTCCCGATTGATGGAAATAGACCGGTTATGGATGTCTCTCAAGATATTCAGAGAATAGTTTTGGAGAGACTTAGGTTAAAACACGCAAATATGTGATGCTTCCCTTTAAGAGGCGACGAGATTAAAATAAGCGCATATTATTTTCCTCTTTCGCTAATTTGAGGCGCATCCTCTTAACCAGAAACATTATCAGATCCTCAGCGGATATACGCTGTAGACCCCTCTCATGGAAGGCCCGAATTTTGAGCTCATTATTATCAGCCAGGAATCTCAAAAAGAAGAAGTCAAATCGTAATGCTATTCGCTTATCGCCCCTCACCCTATAGTACCTTACTATACATAGAAGGTCCAGTACTCGCAGACCTCTCTCGCCAACTTTCCTCAAAAGAGCATTTAGTATATCTGCATCTAGGTAATTGAATACTAGTCCATCGGCGACACCAAACTCTAATATAGTCTCTACACCAGGTCCTATGAGCCTGGGTAAGTCATCCTCAACTTTACGCCCATTTAACCCGTACAACATATCCAGTATAATTCTTTGGAGGCTGATTAAAGGAACATTAATTTTTATATGGGCAGTGTAATGACTTCTCTCTGGAAAAATTTTATAGATCCCCAGCGTCTCTTCGGTTTTCATTGTTTTCTCTTCCCTATTCTTCTTATTCTCTCAAGATTTTCTAGCAGTATGTTCATTGTCATGCCTAGCTTCTGAATCTCCTCTAGATCATCCTCAATCTTCAGTCTCTCATTTATCTCCCAGAGTTTTATCATGATTGTTCTCTCGGTCTGGCTTAGTGCGGCTAATGTCTCAACCTCTCTAGCTTCTTCATCCTCCTTAACTACAACAACTTTCTTCTGGCATTGGACACACCATAGCTCGCCGCTCTTAAGCTTAAATAATGGCGAGGAGCAGACCGGGCAAGATAAATCTGTCAGTAGGGCACCGCTTTTAAGCATATCAGCCATTAACCGAACTTTATCATCGCCACCCGCTTCCCTAGACACAACAAACCACCAACGTTACTGTATTAAGAGTATTTTAAGTTTAAAGTTTCTAATTTACCTTTTCAACTTAACCTTAAGAATTTTAACGGTCTCAACAGCCTCACTTGCATCTTTAGCCCTCGCGAGTATCGCAATTTTATTAGGGCGAATCTGTATTTGATAGCCGCATCTCAAGCACTTAGCGGTCTTCTGACCCTCCTTCGCATATCTAATCGATTTACATTTTGGGCATGCAAATATTATGTAGTCGTCCAGAGGAAAAACCCCCACATTATTAAAGCTTATCCACCAAGGATGTTACACCGATGATAACCTATATAGTGCGAATTTTAATATTCTTGGTTAACAATATGTTCAGCTTAGCCCTAGTGAAGGCGTATCTCCCCTGAATGAGGAAGAAGACCACAAAGCTAGCAGCATTCCATCACTTCATTTCTCTTTTAACTGCTTCAGGTAACAAAGGGTCTTCTCAACAGCCCTCTTATAGACTTTTATGCTAACCAGGTATTCTTGGATGCTTATGTACTCGTTATAGGTGTGGCTTAGGCTTGATTCTCCGGGACCATAGGTCGCAACAGGAACTTTTAAGCGCAATCCAAAAATGTTCATGTCGCCAGTCCCGGTTTTCCGGATAAGTCTCGCCTCCCCACCGGTTTCCTCAAATATAGCTTCCTTTAGAGATTTGATAACAATATTTCTTCTATCAGCAATGTACGGCTCAACGGCGCCAGTGACCTTAAGACTAACATCACAACTACTTTCATTCCTAAACTCCTTTATTACCTCATTAACAATCTCTATAGCCCTCTTAGAGGAAGTCGTTGGAGGCAATCTTAACTCGGCGCTCACGAAGCATATGTCTGGTATACTGTTCGTTGTGCCTCGACCATATATTTTTGTTAGGGCTGGTGTCAATGAGTAGAAGACGCCGTGCAGAGACCTATACTTGTCTTCACAGACCTTCTTAAGCCTAAGCCAGAATTTAATTCCCTCCTCAATGGCATTCGGCAGGAGGTGTTGAGCTCCTAAATGTCCAGTAGACGCCTTAAATGCTATTCTTAGTTTAATGTGCCCTTTGTAGGCAAAGGTTATGTTATTTATGCCGCTCGGCTCGCCGAAGATCGCGCAGTCGACATCGATCTTCTCTCTTAAGAGGCTTTTAACACCCTTTCCCCCTTTCTCCTCATCGACGACGCCAGCGACGATAACTCTTCCATTTAGGCTATCATCTTTTAGGAGGACTGCGGCGTTTATCATGGCTGCTAGGGAGGACTTGGCGTCAACGGCCCCCCTCCCATATATTCTTTCATCTTTAACTCTTACTGGAATCCTGCCTGGTACAGTATCTATGTGCCCGCAGAGTAAAATTTTTGGGCTGCCTGAACCAACTTCGCCGTAAACATTCCCAACCTTGTTCCGCCAGACCCTATTAAAGCCTATTCTTCCCATCTCATCAGCGAGGAAAGATGATATCTCGTCCTCAGAGCCGCTTGGGCTATATATTTCAAGCATCCTCTTCAAGAGGTTTACCGCGTAATCTCGGTCGATATTCACTCCACCAACGCCCGCTGATTACCAATTATCTTTTTCTCTTCCTCAAAAATAATTTCTTTAAGAGTCTCTGCGACGGTCTTCAGCAGCTCTATGCTTATAACAAGGGGTGGGAGAAAGCGGATAACATTTCTACCTGAATAGAGTAATATTACTCCCCTCTCAAGGGCCCCCATCAAAATATTGTATATGTCTACCCTCGCCTCAAGACCCAGCATTAAGCCTAACCCTCTAACTTCTCTAAGGATCTTAGATTCCTCAACTAAGTCTTGGAGCATACCCTTAAACCTATTTCCTAAATCCCATGCCCGCTCAACCAGTCTCTCCTCAATTATAGCGTCTATCACTGCGGATGCCGCCGCACATGTGACTGGGTTCCCACCGAAGGTGCTTGTATGCTCGCCAACCTTAAGTGCATTCATGATTTCCTCCCTCGCTAAGGTTGCTCCTATTGGAAGTCCGCCGCCCATTGCCTTTGCGATGCACATTATGTCTGGGATAACCCCCCAGTGCTCAGAGGCCCACATTCGGCCTGTCCGACCGAACCCTGTTTGAACTTCATCGAATATTAGCACGGCACCCCTCTTATCGCAGATTTCTCTTAATCCCTCTAAGAACCCCTCTGGTGCAACGTGGACTCCTCCCTCCCCCTGAATTGGCTCAACGATTATTGCGGCCGTATTTTCGGTGACTGCTTCTTCAACCTTATCTAGTCTTCCAAAAGGTACGAACTTAAAGTTTGGGTTTAGGATACTCTTGAAGGACTCACGGTACTTTGTGTTCCATGTGGCCGATAATGCGCCGAGGGTTTTCCCATGAAAACCCCTAACCATACTTATTATCTCACTTTTGCCAGTGTATTTCACGGCGACCTTTATTGCGCATTCAACAGCCTCGGTGCCACTATTGCATAGAAAGACCTTATTTAAGCCTTTAGGCGCTATCTTTACGAGCTTCTCTAGGAGCTCTGCCCTCTTATCATTATATAATGAGCCGTGGCACGCTATGAGCTTCTCGCACTGCTCCTTTATTGCGGATACAACCTTTGGGTGGCAGTGCCCAATTAGGCTTACGCCGTATCCTCCCATGCAATCAATATATGCTCTGCCATCCACATCGTAGAGGATTGCGCCGCTCCCTTTAACAATACAGGCTGGATACTTCTGGTATACGTTTGCCAGAAAGAAATTTTCGGTGGCTATTATCTCCTCTCTATTCAGCCGTTATCACCGTGCCATTTAATCCACTTAACGCTCTTGTTATTGGATCCTCTACTAGACCGCAAGATATTATAGCTTCCTTAACCCCTGCCTCAATGGCTTCTATTAACGCTATAACCTTCATGTTCATGCCCGGGCCTATCTTGGGTAAAAGATCTTTGGCATCCTTTAAAGAAATCTTTCTTAAATACTCCCCACCAATCTTTATCCCCGGGACATCTGTTAGGAAGATTAATTTTTCCGCCTTTAATGCGCCCGCTATCTGCCCAGCAACCCTATCGCTATCAACATTAAGGTATTCGTTCTCCTCACCGATCGCTATTGGAGAGATAACTGGGACATACCCGCCCTCTAGGAGAATCTCAAGCACCCTCGGATTAACTCTAGAGATCCTTCCAGTAAAGCCTCCGTCAATAACCCTCTTCCTACCCCTCTCATCTACTACAACGATCTTCTTCTTTCTATTAGCCAAAAGTAGTGATCCATCTATGCCGGAAAGGCCGACAGCCCTTATACCCGCTCCTATAAGCCACCTAACGATAGCCTTGTTTATTCTTCCAGCCATAACCATGGTATATATTTCAACGGTCTCCTCATCGGTATAGCGGCTTCTTATACCCTCCGGTGAAGTCACAAAAACCTGGCTCTTCCCTAGTTTCTCCGCTATCTCAGTAACTTCATCACCACCACCATGAACAATAACAATCTTCTCGCCATTCACCTCTATTATTCTCTTAATGTCGTTGGCCAGGTTCTCCCCCAGACTCATTCTAAAAATGTCCCCACCAACCTTTAGAACTATCATGCTGAGCACCAAAATCGATTTGCCATGTGTGAGCTAGATTGGGTGGAGCGCCGAGTATCTTAGCCCCTCCCCCTCATCCCAGCCGCACATAATGTTCATGTCTTGGACAGCTGTTCCAGCAGCCCCCTTCATCAAATTATCTATAGCCGAGAGGACGACAAGCCTATTCGCATGCTCATCTAACTCAAATCCTATATCACAGTAGTTTGAGCCGACAACTATTTTTGGATCGGGATATCTATATAGGCCCTTAACATCCCTGATAAATCTAATGAAGGGTTCGCCTGAATAAAACTCCCTATATATGCGCCAAACCTCCGTGGACAATATTGGCTCATTGAGGAAAGTGTGGCAGGTTGATAGTATTCCCCTGACCATGTTCACGGCGTGAGCGGACATTGAAATCACAACTTTCTCATTGCAAAGTAGGCTGAGCTCCTGCTCAATCTCAGCCGTATGTCTATGCCTAACAGGCTTATATGGCCTAACAATACTATAGTGCTCGGCGTGATGGGTTGATAGGGATGGCTTTACACCAGCTCCTGAGGAGCCAACCTTAAAATCTATAACAATTCTGTTCCTGTCAATCTTACCGGACTTAACCATTGGCGCTAAGGCCAGTATGCCGGCCGCAGCCATACAGCCTGGAACAGCCACTAGCTGAGCCCCCCTTACCTCCCCACGGTGGAGTTCAGGCAAACCATAGACAGACTTTTTCAGAAGCTCTGGATTTCCGTGGCTCCAACCATACCATTTTTCATAGTCCTTTGGGTCCTTGAGCCTAAAATCTGCGCTCAGATCAATCACTTTTATACCCACTTCAAGGAGACCCGGAACAATTTTTGACGAAACCCCATGGGGTGTCGCCATAAATAATATATCGCATAAATTAGTTGCTTTCTCCGGGTCAGACTTAATGAACTTTAACGTTGTCCGCCCTCTGAGGTTTGGATGCACTCGGTAAATATACTCGCCAGCATAAGTATTTGATGTGGCCGCGGTAACCTCAACCTTCGGGTGAAAGAGAAGTAGGCGTAAAAGCTCGCCGCCAACATAGCCTGAGGCCCCGAAGACCCCAACCCTCACCTCTTCATCACCTTAACGGCATACCCGATTATCTTTTCAGGAATATTAACTCCTGTGGCCGCATATAATCCCTTAAACTCGGGTGTGTTATTAACCTCGTGCACTACTAATCCATCAGGAGACTCCATACAATCTATGGCTAAGACTCCACCTCCAACAGCCTCCGAGGACTTAAGGGCTAACTCTATTAGCTCGCTGGTGAGTGGGCATGGCTCAGTCTTAGCCCCGCGGGCGACATTTGTCCTCCAATCACCGTTCATTGAGTAGCGGTATGCCGCCGCAACGACCTCATCGCCAACTGTGAGGACCCGTATATCTCTAGGAGGCCTCTTAACATACTCTTGAAGATAATAAATTTGTAGTAATGCATCATGCATCTCTTCACGGGCTTCTAGGAGGGCCTGCGCCGTATCCTTATCCTTAAGGAGGGCTATTAATCGGCCCCAGCTTCCAACAACTGGCTTTAAAACTGCTGGGTAGCCTAACGAATCCAGCGCTTTTAAGGCGCTTTCATCCGTGAAGGCTATAAAGGTCTTAGGGACTGGTACATTAGCCTTTATGAGCGCTAACGTTGTAAATAACTTGTTTCCGCAGATTAAAGACACATTAAATGGGTTAATAACCTGTATTCCAGAGCTCTCGAGGAAGGCTGTTATATGCAGTCCTCTAAAATAGCTTATACAGCGCTGGAGAGCTAGATTCCCAAAATTATTTTTGGTCCTATCATGATCACTTAAAATATCTACATAGACGTCTTTTAAGTCAACCAGCTTTAAATCTAGCCCTAAGTTTCTTGAAGCATCTATCAGTACTTTCTCTTCCCACCTAATCCTATCGTAAATTAGGCTTATCTTGCTCATTTATTCGCCCCAATCCTCACTTTCGACCTCAGCTGGCTCTAGGCACAATATCCCCTTCTCATCAAACCTGACTTCGAGGTCTAAGCCGCAATCTGGGCAGCTGACTATTTCCCCCTCGAGGGCATCGTCTGGGACCTCTATTTCTGCATCGCACTCAGGACATTTCGCCTTGAAGGTTACCGCCCCCCATTCTCACGCTTATAGGAGAAACACATTTTTCTTTATAAATCTTTCGGTTATCTTTCAAGAATCTTTAATAATAATTCCAAAAAATATTTTTTTGTAAATATTCATTTAAATATTAGTTAAGAATCTTTATTTAAGGGAGATTTTATGGAGTCGGAGCTAGATGAGATTGATAAAGAGATAATTAAGATGCTGCAAGATGACGCGAGAATATCATTTAGAAAAATAGCTGAGAAGCTGAATGTTAGTGAGGCAACAATCTTTGTTAGAGTTAAGAAGCTTATTGAAAGAAATGTTATAAAAAGGTTTACGGCGATAGTTTCGCCGGAGTCCCTAGGCAAAAGGATAACAGCTTTCATATTAGTAAATGCTGATCCAAAGAAGACCCATAACGTCTTAGAGACTTTGAGCAAGATGGATGACGTTTATGAAGTTTATGATGTAACTGGCTCATACTATGCTATAGTTAAAGTTAGGACTGAGGACCAGAGTAAGCTCGCGAAGATAATTGACGAAATAGGTTTAATCGACGGGGTCATAAGTACTGAAACAGCTATCGTCTTAAGGAGTATAAAAGAGGAAAATCGAATAAAAATCTAAAAATTCCGCTAATTTATCCCCGGAGACCAAACGCGCTAAAATCTTAAATAAATAAAATAAATTGATATTATACGTTAAATGTTTAGTTAAGGTGAGGATACTTATCAGACGTGTAATAGTTATCACCGGAACTCCGGGCGTTGGAAAATCCTCCATTTCAAAAATCCTCTCATTGAAAATCAATTCCATCATCATATCTTTAGGAGAACTTGTTAGAAAAGAAAAGCTTTACAGTGGGGTGGATGAAGGGAGAGATACACTGATAGCCGATTTAGAGAGGGTTTCTAAAAGAGTCCAGGAGATAATTTTGGGTTCTGACCGCGACGTGATCGTTGAGGGCCACTTCGCACCAGACGTTGTTCCCCCAGAATATGTCACGATGGCATTTGTTTTAAGAAGGAGCCCGGAGGAGCTTAAGCACATTCTTGAGAGCCGGCGCTACAATGAAAAGAAGATTGCTGAAAACCTCGCAGCCGAGATTCTGGATGTGTGCTTATATGAGACCGTGAAGAGGTTTGGCAGGGAGAAGGTATGTGAAATAGATGTGACCTCGAGAGATGCTGAGGACGCCGCCCAAGAGATCCTTGAGGTCTTAAGCGGGTTAAGGGAGCGTAGGGTTGGGATAGTAGATTGGCTTGGAAAATTGGAGGCAGAAAATAAGCTCGAAGAGTATTTGAAGGAATTCTAAATGAGATCGAAATCTCATTTTTAAAGACTGCTGCAACTTAGAAGGTTTTTATTCCTCTTAGAAGATCCGGCCTTGTTAGTAATCGTATCCCCTTGCGATTAGCGTATGCCTTTGCATGTTCGCTGAATTTCTCGGCTACTATAATTGGGTTTGTGAAACCCATGCTTTGCGCCAGTTTATCTATATTTATTATTATATTGACACCGACGGTCCTATTCCACTCCTTAATCCACACAGGATAGGTTTCGCTCCCCCTTCTCACTATAAGAGGAGATTTTTTGGGGGATGGAGATTCCTGATCAGATTCTCCAGTTTGACTTCTATCTATAGTATAGCCTCTCCTCATAAAGTACTGTATAGCGAGCTTGGTTAGTGGTTGTCTGCTCATCTTTCCCACAAGAAGAGATGGATATAAGAGAAGAAAAATCTTTTTAACAAGTTGATGTGTTTTTGAGGATCTGCTCAAATATATTTTTTACACCTATCCACTGAACTATTATTCCTCCAGACATAATTTGAAGCCAAAATGTCGCGATACGTATTAAGAAGGTTGCTGCCCCGCTGAGCGCTGGCTCAAAGCCCAGCAGCACATATAGGTTTGACATGATTATTTCCATTAGGCCTGGGGCGACGATGGATATTGGAGCTGCCTGGAGGGCCATGCTTATTGAGTACACCACGATGGTTTCATAGAATCTAAAGATTATTTCAGAGAAGCCGAGCGCATAAAAGGTTAAGATAAAGACACTTAAATGGGAAAGCCATGCAAGAAAGCCATAAAGTACAGCTAATGTTAACGTCCACCGCCTACTACTGATATTCCTAAACTCGTTATAAAAATATTGTAAATTCATATAAACATTCTCCCTAATTTTTAGCAAATTTATTACACGTTTCCTAAATGTAAAGGAAATAAAGTTTAGAATTGCATTAATAATCTTCTCAGCAACACCCTTCCTCAGAGACGCAAATAGTAACAGCGCTATTACGGCGGCTGAGCCGAGCATCACTATTGATAGAGGATATATTATGCCTGAGCCAACATCGTATCTTGTTATAAGGAAGATTGAAGAAACCATTAAGCTGCCCAGCGCTATGGATATCACTATTATACGGTGTGCGACTATTGAGGCGATTATTTTTCCAGGTTGCTCGCCAGTCTCCCTTTGGACGAGATAGATCTTTGCCATTTCGCCAGACACTGTCTCAAATGGTATTATCGCATCCAAGAAGCCCCCTAACCAACAGTAGAGAAAAGCCTTCTTTAGTCCTATCTTTATCCCCATAGGCTTCATAAGCTTATTCCAGCTCATCGAATAAAAGAGCGTGCTTAGGAATACTGCTGCAAGGGCAGCAGTATAATATAGAAGATAATTGCATAGGTCGAGTTTTCCAAGAACGCCCATTATTTCGTTAACGCCGACTGTAAAAAAGAGATATATTAGGAATACTGGTAGCCCGACGAGGACAAGGGCTAGAAATTTCGTGAGGGGAGATTTTCCCATTTTAATCAATTAGGGGTATGCGTGCTGTCAATATATGCATTTCTGAAAAACTCTGCTGTCTTTATCTTTTGCATTCGCCTTTTTGTTCCATCCCTATATGTCTGCTAGGATATTGCATATTCTCATTCATATAGTATTTACTGCTTGTATGTATTTCTTTAAGGTTATTGTCCATCCGAAAATCTGACTAATATTCCAGAGAGTAGCCTTTTTCACACCTTTTGGCCCTATAGCTTCACAGCAATCAGATATCACAATTGGCCAGAAATCTCTGAAAAATGCATCGCGTACCGTGGACTCCACACAAACATTTAAGGCGATCCCCACGAAGAAAAGATATTTTATGTTTTGACCTCTTAACATCTCTTCCAGTTTGGTATTGACGAAACCGCTATATCTCTGCTTATCAATGACGGGTTCTTCTGGGAGCGGTCTGACTTCTTCAATTATTTCAGCACCCCATGTCCCCCTAATTAATAGCCTATCTTTAAGATTCGGTTTTTCACGAAGGAGAATAAGGCTGTATTCTTTCCAATAGTTTGGGGATTCTGACCCACCTGAATCAGATAAGTCCTGAGAATAAACATGTCTTAAGTATATTATTTTTAGACCATGCTTCCTCGAATTATCCAGCACATTTTTAATTGGATTAATTATACGTCTAAGCCTTGATATATTGAAGCCAATTAAATCAAACATCCCACCGGGACTTAAGAAGGTATTTTGCATATCAACCACGATTACTGCAGATCTTGAAGGGTCTATATTTATAGATTCTGGCTCTGTGGGAAACCTTATGAGACTCATACCACATACTATTTAGAAGAGGGCTATTAATTTTTTGTATTCAATCTTGATTCTCTTTCCACTTTCCGGATATTTTTCTGTCTTATTAGGGTTGAGTCACATTACAAGCGAAAAATTTGATAAGGGTTATATCTGCTTTATTTAATTAAATGTTGCTGGTCGCTCTGCAATGCGGATAAAAGCTGTGATATCTGATTTAGACGATACGTTGATACACTCTGGAATAAATTATGGTGAGGTAAAATCCTCGATTATAAGATTCTTAGTTAAATCTGGCGTGGATGAGGGTCTCCTAAATGAGAGCATGTCAAACTTAGAGATCATTGATAGAGCGACAAAGTATCTAAGCGAAAAGAACTTTAGTGAAGCGAAGATTAAGGAAATAATTAACAGTGTTTATGCGATATTTAATGAGGCTGAGCTGAGATCGCTGGGAAAAGCTAGGTTGATGGAAGGTTCCATAGAAACTTTGTCCATATTGAAGAGGTTGGGTCTTAAAATCGGTGTTATAACAAATAGCTGCGGCGCATATTCCAGGAAAATACTCGAAATGTTCTCATTGAGTAGATACGTTGATGTCTTGGTTACTAGAGACGATGTCTCCCGCCATAAACCAGACCCAGAGCACCTCCTGAAAGCCCTCGAATCACTCGCGGTGGGCGTTTCAGAGGCAGTACTTGTTGGGGATCACATTATAGACGCTTTATGCGCAAGGGAGGCCGGGGTAAAATTTATTTTACTTAGGAATGAAAAGGTGAATTTTCGGGATGCTGAGAAGAATGCGTTTGCCGTAATTGACAGCCTAAGCGCTTTGCCATCTTTAATCCAGCAACTCTAAGAGATGTCTATTGCGAACCTTAAAGACATAAATTTTTCGCTTAATGCATTTTATTTGGGGTTAAATTTGTTATGGAGTCTCTTATAGATGCGTCTTTAGGCTTATCGCCGCTTGATATTCTTGTTTCTGGGCAAGTCATTGACGTCTATCGTGGGGTCATCTTTGATGGGTTCGTTGGCGTTAAAGATGGGCTAATATCATATGTTGGCGCTAAGCCTAAGCCGTCTAGGAAAATAATTGATCTACGCCAAAACTATATTCTTCCAGCCTATATTGACGGGCATATTCATATAGAGAGTACGCTTATGAGGCCGAGCGCCCTCGCCAGAGCAATTATCCCAAGGGGCACATGCTGCATAATCGCCGACCCACATGAGATCGCTAATGTCTTGGGTTTAGAGGGAATAAAATTTATGATTGAGGACTCGGAGAAGACTCCCCTAAAAGTTTACTTTATGATACCATCATCAGTCCCGTCAACAAATCTTGAGGCTGCTGGAGCCAATATTGGCCTAGAAGAGATAAGGGTGCTTAAGGGCTTTAAGCGTATCCTAGGTTTAGGCGAAGTCATGAATTATCTTGGGGTAGTAAACAAGGATAAAAGTATTCTGGGTAAGATAATGGCTTGTAGCGGCATGATTATAGATGGACATGCGCCGGGCTTGAGGGGTGAGATGCTATGCGCATATATACTGGCTGGCATACGCTCCGACCATGAGGTGTTGGATGAGGAGGAGGCTGCTGAGAAGCTATCGCTTGGGATGTGGATTATGATACGCGAGGGCTCAACCGCTAAGTCGATAGCGAGGCTTAAGGGAATTATCTCAAGGGGTTGCCCTGAAAGGGTTATGCTTGTGACCGATGATAGGCATGCTGACGATATAGTTGAGGAGGGACATATAGATCATTGCCTAAGAAGGGCTGTTGGGGAGGGCGTGGATCCGATAGACGCCGTTAAAATGGTTACACTTAAACCATCAGAGTACTTTGGCCTCAAGGATCTTGGTGGGATATCTCCGGGAAAGTCCGCCGACATAGTGATCGTTGATAATCTAAGAAGCTTTAATGCTATACTAGTTATAATAGATGGAAAATTGGTCGCTAAGGATGGAAAATTGCTATGTGCTGAGGGTGTTAAAGAGCGGGAGACACAATTAGGCAGAGTTAGTATCGGAGACTTAAGGCTGGAAAATCTGGAGGTTAGACATCCAAAAATTAGGTGTGGGAAAGCCGTTGTGAGGGTTATAGGCTTAGTTGAGAATCAAATATTCACCGAGGATGAGCGCTTTGAAATGGACGTTGTTGATGGAGTTGTTAAGTCGGACCCGAACAGGGATATACTTAAAGTCTGCGTTGTTGAGAGACATAGAGGTTCGGGTAGGGTTGGCTTAGGTTTTGTTAGGGGTTTCGGGCTTAAGAGTGGAGCAATATCCTCTACTGTGGCACATGATTCACATAATATTATTGTAGTTGGCGCGGATGACATGGACATGTATAGGGCTATTTTGAGGCTTAGGGAGATAAATGGCGGCTTCGTCATATCTAATGATGGGAGGGTTATTGCCGAGCTACCGCTACCAATAGCTGGCCTGATGTCCAACCTGGATGCCGAGGAGATATCCATGAGAATTAAAGCGCTAAGGGAAGAGGCGAGAAAACTCGGCTGTAGGGTTAGGGATCCATTCATGGCATTATCATTTCTATCACTGCCAGTTGTGCCGAAACTTAAGATCACCGATTACGGGCTAATTGATTCAGAGAGGCAAGAGATTATAAGCCTATTTGCCGACTAAAGGTATAAATTTTGATTTAGCATCTATCCCTCTTGAGGCATGCAATTTGACCAGAGCCTTATATTTAGAGGATAGCTATCTCAGGGAATGCGAGGCAACCGTCGTCAGGATGATCGATAGTAAAAAAATAATTTTGGATCAAACGATCTTCTATCCCGGTGGTGGCGGGCAGCCGCACGATACTGGAAAGATAATCCGTGGCGGCGATGTCTTTAATGTCACCTTTGTTGCTAAGGTCGGTGATGAGATAGTTCATGATGTTGATAAGGAGGGATTAATTGTCGGGGACCGTGTCCGCTGCGTGATCGACTGGGATAGGCGATACAAGTTTATGCGCAGCCACACGGCAGCCCACGTCTTCGCCTCACTAGTCTGCAATGAGACTGGCGCCCTAGTTACTGGGAATCAGATTGAAGAGGATAAGGTTCGCTTCGACTTCAGCCTAGAACAATTTGATAGGGACGTGATCATGAAATGCGTTGAAAGGTCTAATGAGCTATTTAGGCGGGATATCCCCGTAATATGGTATGAGCTGCCGCGCGAAGAAGCTCTAAAGATCCCGGGGATCGTTAAGATGGCTAAAGTTCTCCCACCGGAGATACCTAGGCTGCGCATAGTTGAGGTCGTGGGCGTAGATAAGCAGGCTGATGGCGGAACGCATGTAAGGAGCCTTAGGGAAGTCGGCCAGATAAGGCTGCTAAAGATTGAGAGTAAGGGCAGGCTCCATAAGCGCATCTACTTCACAATAGAATGAGATCTATCGTAAAGACAGGTGCTGCTTATTGCGTCTACATATCCATAAAAGGGCTTTCAGAGCGCTTGGGGTGTCGGAGAGCTTCATTAAGGGGTTAAGTGAGAAGTCCATTTTAGCCGGCGTGGTCTTGAGGAGTGATCGGATAATCGATGGGTTCACTTTTTCAAGGGCTACGGTCGGGGGGATGGATGCAACCGACTCCATCATAAACATGTATAGGGCTCTGGGGAGGGATGATATAAACATTTTAATGCTCAATGGATGCGTGATAAGCTGGTATAATGTAGTCGATCTTCAGAGGGTTCATGAGGAGACGGGACTTCCGCTAATATGCGTGACATATGAAGAGTCCCCCGGCTTAGAGAAGTACTTTATGGAGCTCTTTCCAGAAGACTATGAGAAGAGGGTGGAGATTTATAGAAAGAATGGCCTTAGAACCCAGGTGAGACTCCATACTGGGTTTGATGTATACATAAGGTTTTACGGGATGAAGCTTGAGGAGGCGAAGGGCATACTGGACAAGTTTACGCTTCATGGCGCTGTTCCGGAGCCGCTGAGAATAGCAAGGCTATTAGCGAGGGGAATAATGAGGACGCTTCATCAATAAAAAGTCTAACTAATAATCTAATCTTTTAGAGATTAAACTAATTTTTGTTGGAAAAAGACTCGGCATTGCCTTTCCTTCCCTACTGGCCATAAGCCTTTTCAGCCTATTAACTTCACTTCTGTTCCAAGGGCTTGGCCAGGCAGCCCCCTTCTAAATCTGGCTCTAACCAGGCCCTTATTTCCATGCGGCGCAACTATAACGCCCACTATAATATTCTTCTTGCCATCCGACCATGAGACCCGCTTACCTATAAGCTGACCAGCATCAAACCTAGAGTTTATTCCCGGAAATTGCAGTATAACCTCCCTTGGATATTGCTCCCTTGGGCCGAGCCTATAGTTAACCACGACACCCTTCATGCCAAATGACATGCAAACCACCTCAAAGCTTATCAAAGCTGTTTTTTCACTACAGTTCTGGCATTAATGGGGTTATCTCGGCACCCTCCACAGCTAAAGATCCAGCCCTCTATTGAGATTACTTGTAAAATTAGCGTGTAAATATATTTTACTCTTAAGCGACGTTTCGCACTCATGAACCTATAAAGCCTGTCTATAACCAGCCTTATCGCCAGTAATCTGTCAGTGATTGCTGTTCTTCTCCGCCGGCCTTCTCGGCCAGTTTCTTCCATTCCTCTTGGCTTATTGTCCCACCGACCTGCTCTTTAATTCTCTTCGCTATTTTAGGTCCTATATGCGGTAGAGACATTAGCCTCTCGACCGACGCCTTCTTTAGATCCTCGATCGTCCTCAGACCAGCATTAAAAAGTATGCGGGCCCTGACCCTGCCGATTCCCTCAAGTCTCGCAAGCGGGAGCAGCTCCGCCTTAACGCCTTTCTCAACACGCTCCATGAGCTCGGCGAGCTTAGATAGTAGGTTCTTGTGACCAAAGATCTTTGCAAGCTCGTAGGAGGAGTATAAAAGCCATCTAGCTGTCTCCGTTAGGTAGTATAGATCTCCGGGCTCGACGCCGAAGTACTCGATTATCTGGTCTTCGCTGTACTCTTCTATCCAGGCTTTTAAAACCATCGCCGTCTTAACCTCGCCAAGAAACTCCTCGAACTCTATTCTGTCGCCCCACTCGTCTGGGACCTCAAACATGAATTCATCTCTATGCTCATCGGCGAAGAGGACAATTCTGTCAACGTCCTCTGATGTAGGCCTAACCTTCGGAGACATATCGGGCGTGCGCGCTATCATGTGAAGTAGGCTTATATCAGTTATCTTTTTGGCCCCCCTCCTTAGGGCGTCACGGATAATTATGGCTGAGAGGGGGTCGATATATAACTGTGAGACCCTCGCCCCGAACTCCGTCGCCTTAAGGAAGCCGCCCTCCAACCTCACCATATCCTCGTCATGGAGGAACTTTATCACCCTACTTATTGTTCCCTTGATAGTATCAAGGTTATACTGGTATGCGTACAGTGTTTTTGCAAAGAAATCGTAGACTCCCTGTTCTGAGTAGGCGAAGCCGGAAGCTATAGATGCGAGGACATGGCTCCTTAAAACCTTCTCTACGCCCAGCTTAGACCATATACGTTCAGGCTTAGCGAAGACATAACTTGTTGATAGATAATCCCGTTCATCCTCACTTCTTGCGATAAGTATAGCCTCCCCAACATTATCATACTTAGGCCTCCCAGCCCTGCCAACCATCTGCTTGTATTCGAGAACCGTAATTGGGTAATAGCCGTACCCAGCTTCATAGCGCCTATAATCGCTTATTATAACCATCCTAGCCGGGAGGTTTACGCCGAAAGCCAGGGTTGGTGTGGCAGTTAGAACCTTAATCTTGCCATCCCGGAATGAATCTTCAATTATTTTTCTGTGGGCCCCAGATAAACCTGCGTGGTGAAAGGCCACCCCGCCCCTAACCAGCTCCGCTAATGCGTCACTAAGCCTTGTCCTCTCACCAGAAGCCTGAATTTCCTCAGCCAGACTCTCTATGGAGCGCTTAAGCGATTTAGGTATAAGCTGACTAACCTCTGAATAAGCCTTCCTCGCAACACTTACGGCGTTCTTCCTTGAGGACGCAAATATGAGCACCTGCCCACCCTGCTTAACGCAGCGGACAGCCAAGTTTATTACCGGATCCTTAACAACTCTATCGATCTTGATGGAGCTACCATCCTTAAATTGAACCTCATTATCATATAGTATTCCCTCCCTAAGCTTAACTGGCCTCCAGTCGGTTGTTACTGGCTTAGCATTAAGCCATTCGGCTATCTCATCCACATTTTTTATTGTTGCACTTAAAGCTAGTATCTGGATGCTCGGGTTTATTTGGGATACCCTCGCTAAAACAACCTCTAATGTCGGCCCCCTCTCAACATCATTAATTAAATGCACCTCATCCGCAATAATAAGCGACACATCACTTATCCATGGGGCCCTATGCCTAAGCAGCGAATCGCATTTCTCATTTGTAGTCACTATAATATCGTATTTTCCGAGCCACGGGTCACTACTATCATAGTCCCCAGTGCTTATACCAACACTTATATTCCTTCCATCCGGCTTGCGTATAACAGTATACTTCTTAAATACCTCATACTTCTCATTCGCGAGAGCTCTTAGCGGCGTCAAATATAAGACTTTCCCACGATTCTCTAAAATATGCTTTAGGGCGCATAGCTCCGCAACCAGTGTTTTCCCAGAGGCTGTTGGGCTTGCTAGAACTAAGTTAACACCCCTAAGCGCCCCCGCCCTTATAGCTTCCTCCTGCGGTGGAAAAAGCTCCTTTATACCCTCCTCTAGGAGAATCCTCTTCACATCTGGGCATATTTCGAGCTCCTCTATAAGCAAGGCCGAAACTTTCTCCGGAAAAGCTTATGTCTTCTTTAAGTATCCGCTTTTAGGCTCATAAAGTGTTCCCTCGCGGATCATTTGCTGAATGAGCTTCTCAGCCTCGCTCTTAGCAATACCGTACTCGCTACTAAGCCTCTCAAGCAGATCGGCCCTACTAACCATGCCGCTCTCCTTCTCCATATCAACAATAGTGCTCAATATAACGCGCAGCTTATCCTGAACGCTCCTCGGCTTACCAACCATAATAATATCAATATCAAACTTCTTTGAAGAAACATCCACGCCAACCTCCTCAAGGGACCTCTTCATAATCCCTATGGCGGCCTCAGCATCATCTAGGAGAACGGTATTCCTAAGGGCTGCGCGTGCTCTAGCCTCAGCTATCCTTATAAGGGCCTCGAGCTGGCGGGCGGTTATAGCGATCGGCGCCCCCTCACCCTCGCTCGCAGACCGCATCGTCAAATAAAACTCTTTTAGGCGCTCCATAGCCTCCTGAGTTAAAACTGGCCTAATATTATTTCTTGCATAGGCAATGTATTTCCTGAGCAGGTCCGGCGGGATCGGCGGCTCTACAGGAGGCATCTCCTTCGCATGCAGCTTAAGCATATGCTCGCTCATTCTGGCGTCATGCTCCTTCTCCGGAACATCCCTTAGGACGAATATTAGATCGAACCTCGATAATATTGTTATCGGCAACGAGATATTCTCCGCAACCGTCCTATATGGATCGTATCTTCCGAGGGCTGGGTTTGCCGCAGCCAGTATCGCTGTCCTAGCATTTAGTGTTGCGACGATACCCCCCTTAGCGACCGAGACCGTCTGCTGCTCCATAGCCTCATGTATGGCAACCCTATCCTCATTCCTCATCTTATCAATCTCATCTATGCATGCAATGCCCTTATCCGCTAAAACAAGGGCGCCCGCCTCAAGGGTCATCCCACCGGTAGGCGAGGGGAGGACGGCCGCCGTTAGGCCAGCCGCGGTTGTCCCCCTTCCACTTGTATATAAGCCTCTCGGCGCGACCCTCTGAACATAGCGCAGAAGCTGCGACTTGGCTGTGCCGGGATCGCCTATAAGCAGCACATGTATATCGCCTCTAATAGCTATGTCCTGAAGGTGCTTTGGG
Organism: Bathyarchaeia archaeon; assembly: GCA_038817885.1. Taxonomy (GTDB): domain Archaea; phylum Thermoproteota; class Bathyarchaeia; order Bathyarchaeales; family DTEX01; genus DTEX01. Next base: position 63,125 of record JAWAZE010000004.1, read on the forward strand.
ACCCCGCTGAAGAGGAGGTACATTATCGCCTCCTTAATGTGCTCATAGCCATAGATTGATGGCGCAATTGACTGGATAATCTTCTGGTGTACGCTCGGATCCTTTGCCAACTTAAGTATCTGCTCCTCCTCCTCAGGCGTTATTAGCAGTGACTCAGGCTCCCTACTTGCAGTCTCAATATAATTCGCGTCCAAGTACAGCGTAAAGGCTCTGCTCTTGCCAGTTCTAGGGTACGATGTTGCTTCAGCGCCAACTATACCAACAATATATACTCTATCCCCGGGCCTAGCGGTATCAACAATATCTTTACCAACAACCCTTATGTCAAGGGAGCGGGGAGTCTGGCCCGGCGGAATATCTTCAGGATACTCCTGTATCCGAAGCTCCTGATAATCAACAAACTTAGACTTCTCCAGAACAAAATCAAATAGTTTAGTATTTCTACATCCAGGTTTAGCGCATTTAGATGGAAATTTTATGAATGCCCCACTTTGTGGTTCTTCTTTTTCAGCTTCACAGACCTTACATTTAAAGATTGCTACTGTAACAATGGGTCTAATGGTTGAGGCGCGCATTATTATGCCTTCAACCATGACTAGCTTGCCTATATGCTCTGAGCCTAGCTTGCGTAGCGGCGTTACGCGCGGCAGTCCACGAACTCTGACTGTGACTCCGGTCTCCCTTACCTTCTCAGCATAATCTTTAACCTCAAACTCAAGCTGCTCGAAGGCAGCGCTACTTGCATAAGATAGGTATTCCTGTGGCTTCTCGAGCAGCATGTCAGCCAAGTAGGGATCGATCACTAGGATATCTTCGAAGTCAACTATAACTGAGGTTGACGCGTTAAGGGCCATCTGGGCTATCCTCTGGCGGTACTTGGCGGTCTTAAACAGCGAGCCGAATTTTTCAACGGGCTTCTCAACAATAGTCTCGGTCACCTTGACCCCCCTAAACTATCTTAGACCTCCACTCGGTAACCACCCGCCTTATCTGCTCATAGAGGTCCCTCTCCTCCGGGGTGAGGTTTTTTAAAGCTTGGCTTTCCGGAGCTGGTATTGTTGCTAGTGATATGATTTTCCTAAGCCTGCAGCTAACTATGTCGTGCGCTAGATTTAGGATGTGTTCGTACTCTCTTAGTTTCTCCGGACTCATTCTGGAGGACTGTTTTAGATCGCTGATTACTCGCCTAATTCTGGGGTAAAAGTCTTCTGGAATTGTTGAGAGTTGTCCGAGGGCTTGGATTCGCTCAGTCCACTGAATCTTATAGATCTTAGCGGCATCGAGCCCGCCCTCCTTAATCTTAACCAGCTTATCCCTCTCTAGCTCCCGTGCAACCCAGAATCTAACCTCGTACTCATGCCCCTCCTCAAAGGGGCCTATGGAGAAGCCTACAAGATCGATCTTTGGAACGTTCTTAACAGCAATTACAGTAACAAAGTTATTCTCAAATATGAAATCTGAAAACTCTATACTTGAGCAGTACTCTTTAGACATGTTCTGTGGCACGAACTCCCAAGTCTACATAAGAACACATGGTTTTAATATACTTTCTAGTGCCAAATTATGCCAACATACACGTGGATATATCAGCCAGCATTTGAGAAAACTTAAATTTCCCGTCTCTCTATTTCTTTTAGAGAGGTTTCATGAGGATACGAGCTATTTATTTGGGTGTTGTGAGGCATAAGACTGGTAGGGGAGAAGAAGAGTATAATCTACCTGATAAATCTTCGCTTAAAGATTTTCTTATGAAGGTGGCTGAGAGATACCCGGCCCTTAAAGACATAATCTATAGTTTGAATGAAAATCCAGCTGACCCAACCTTAATAGTGGCGTTGAATGGATCTTCCGTAAAGATCTCTGAAGGCGATAACATTATGCTTAAAGATGATGACGTGATAACGCTGATGACCGTTATAGGTGGAGGATAAAGGGACCAGGAAATAAAAGGGAAAACTCTTATAAATACCTACTATATTTTGTACTCAACAAACAGCGGTGAATTAGCTGTGCCTGAGTGGGGCTATTCAATAATAACATATGAGCCGACAAGTATGGCTAGGGCTAGTGGTAGAGAGCTTAGAATATCGCCTAAGGCCGCTAGAGAGATATGCGCGGCGATAAGGGGCATGATGCTCGAGGAGGCGAAGGAGTTTCTAAGGAAGGTTATTGCTAAAAAAGTGGCTGTCCCATATAGGCGATATAAAAAGAAGCTTCCACATAGGAGGGGCTTAGACGGTGCTGGAAGGTATCCGGTTAAGGCCGCCTCGAAGATACTTGAGGTTCTTGAGAGCGCTGAGGCGAATGCCGAATACAAGGGACTGAATACAGAAAATCTTAGGATAATCCATGCGTCCGCATACCCCGGCGCGAAGATAAAGAGGTATATGCCACGGGCATTCGGCAGGGCAACGCCAAAGTTTGAGACGCTATGCCATGTTGAGATAGTTCTGCAGGAGGAGAAGTGAGAGAGGGATTATGAATGGCTTATGTTAAGCACTTTATTAAGGAATCCATTAGAAAGGCTGAGGTAGACGAGTTTTTATGGAGGGAGTTTGAGAGGGCTGGTTATGGCGGGGTTGAGATAACCAAGACCCCGCTTGGCACGAACGTTGCCATCCACGCAGTACGCCCCGGCCTTATCATAGGTCGCGGCGGAGAGACAATTAAAAATCTCGCTAAAATCCTCGAGGAGAAATTTAATTTGCCGAACCCGCAGATTTCAGTGGCTGAGATAGAGGTTCCAGAATTAAATCCGTATGTTATGGCCTCAAGAATAGCTGCCGCCCTTAGGCGTGGAATTCACTTTAGGAGGGTTGGTTTCTGGGCGCTAAACCAGATAATGAAGGCGGGCGCCCTCGGAGCAGAGATAATTATTAGTGGTAAGCTTAGGACTGAGAGGGCTAGGTCAGAGAAGTTTAGGAGTGGATACATGCCGAAGAGCGGTGATCCAGCCATGAAGTACGTTAAAAAGGCGGTTGCGCACGTTCAGCTTAAGCCAGGCATATTTGGAATACAGGTCTATATAGTTCAACCAAACGCAAAATTCCCAGATGAAATCGAACTCCTTGAAGAAAAGGGGGAGGAGACCGCTGCCGAGGGCGAATCATAATCCTTTTGGTGACCGAGCATGGCAATTTTAAGGGTAAAAGAGATTAGAAAAATGAGTCGGGATGAGCGTGAGAAGAGGTTGGCTGAGCTACGCGCTGAGCTCGCTAGGCTTAAAATGATGGTTAAGGCTGGTGGGGCGGTCGATAAGCCAGCTAGGATGAGGGAGATTAGGCGGGCCATAGCCCGCATATTAACCGTTAATAGTGAGGAGGATAAGGGAATTAGGGGATGAGAGATCCCAGATGTATTCTCCAGGACGAATTTATTGGGTTGAAGGTTAAAGTTGTTAAGTGCACTAACCCAAGTTGTGTTGGCTTATCCGGGACCGTTATTGATGAGACTAGAAATACGTTCAGGGTTCTCTGTAGAGATGGTAAGGAGAAAACATTAATTAAGGAGAATTGCGTTCTCCATTTTACATTACCTGATAAGACCATAGTTGAGATTGATGGTAAGGTCCTTGTGGGTCGTCCTGAAGATAGGGTTAAGAAGGTCATTAGGAGGTATTGGTAAGTGTCGTATAAGGTTAAGCCGCCTGAGAAAACATGTGATGATGAATATTGCCCCTTCCACGGATCATTAAGAATTAGGGGCAGGATACTTGAAGGTGTTGTTGTGAGCACCAAGATGCAGAAGACGGTTATTGTGAGGCGCGATTACGTGCATTATGAACCGAAATTTAAGCGCTATGAGCGCAGGCATAGTAGGATACCAGCCCATAACCCCCCATGTGTAGGTGCAGCCGAGGGTGATGTTGTCCGGATAGCCGAGTGTAGGCCAATAAGTAAGACAGTGTCCTTCGTTGTAGTGGAGAAGATAGGTGGGAAGGAGGGGCCTAAGAGTGGCGGCGAAAGCTAAGACCAGGGGACTGCAGGCTAAGGGAGCTGGAAAGCCGAGGGTGAAGATAAGTAGGGGGGTAAATGTTGGCTCAATAATCAAATGTACAGATAATTCTGGAGCTAAGGAGCTAAGGGTTGTCCAAGTGGTTGGATATAAAGGTAGACGTAGAAGGGTTCCGGCCGCTGCAGTGGGTGATCTAATAATCGTATCTGTCAGAAGAGGGACGCCGGATATGAGGAAAAAACTATTTCACGCTGTGCTCGTTAGGCAGAGGAAACCATATAGAAGACCTGATGGCATATGGGTTCAATTTGAGGATAACGCTGCAGTTATAATAACGCCTGAGGGCGAGATGCGTGGCTCCGAAATACATGGCCCTGTTGCTAGGGAGGCTGCTGAGAGGTGGCCGAGGATATCTAGTGCGGCCAGCATACTAATATAGGGGGAGCACCATGGTAAGGAGCACTTCAGATAAACCAAGTAAGCAGAGGAAGAGACTCTATAATGCACCATACCACCTACGTGGGAAGATAATGTCCGCCCATTTGTCGGAGGATCTCCGCAAAAGCTATGGAACTAGATCTCTTCCAATAAGAGCTGGCGATATTGTAAGGGTTATGAGGGGCGACTATAAGGGGGTTGAGGGGAAGGTTTTGAGGGTTGATAGAGAGAAATACCGCATCTATATCGATGGTATAACTAGGCAGAAGGTTGATGGGACAACAGTTCTTGTTCCAATACATCCATCTAACGTTGAGATCACAAAACTAAACCTAGATGATAAATTTAGGAAGAGTATACTGGAGAGGAGGATGGGTGAGAAACTAGAGGGGACCGTGGAGGAGCCTCCTAAGACCCCAGAAAGTCCAGGAGGAGGTTAGGGTATGGGAAAGATGGGTGGTAGTAGGCATCTAAAGCGTGAAGTATCCCCCGCATTCTGGCCCATAGAGAGAAAAAAGCATGTCTGGACTCTTAAGCCAGATCCAGGACCGCATCCTTTTAAGCGCTGTATACCGCTAGGGATAATTATTAGAGATCTTTTGGGATATGCTGAAACAATGAAGGAGGCGAAGAAGATTATTACCCAAGGTAAGGTTTTTGTGGACGGAAGGGTTAGGCATGATGTGCACTTCCCAGTCGGATTGATGGATGTCCTCTCCATCCCGAAGATCAATAAGGGCTGGAGGGTTCTTCCCTATGGGAAGGGCTTAGCATTATTTGAGGTAAGCGATGAGGAGATGAAATATAAGATCTGCAGAATTGAGAATAAAACAACCCTCCCAGGAGGTCACATTCAACTCAATCTACATGATGGTAGAAACATTCTCATAAGATGTGAGGATCCAAAAAAGCCCGTTGGAGAGGTATACCGCACCCTCGACACATTAATGATAAGCCTGCCAGACCAGACTATTCTTGAACATTTTAAGCTTGATGTCGGTGCGGTGGCCCTTATAGTTGATGGAGAGAACCTTGGTAAGCATGGTTTTATTAAGACGATTAACTTGATTGAGGGGCAGAGGAGACGTAGGTGCCTAGTAACAATAGAGGATGAGGGTGGAGCTACCTATCAAACAATCCTAGACTACATATTTGTTATAGGCGATAAGGTGCCAAGAATTTCTCTGCCAAGGGTGGTGGAAAGTGCCTAACATCTCAGCTGAGTTAATTGAGAGCTTTAAGGCCAAGTGGCAGGAGAATCCGATGCTCAAGCCGAGAATAGAGAAGGTTATTGTGAACTGTTGCACTGGCAGGTCTGGCGAACCACTTGAGAAGGCTGCAAAGATAATTGAGGAGTTAACCGGCCAGAAGCCCTGCTATAGGAGAGCTAAAAAGACGATAAGGGATTTTGGTATAAGGCGAAAGGAGCCGATAGCCTGTGTGGTCACGCTTAGGGGTGAGTGGGCTATAGAGTTCCTGAAGAAGGCGTTGGATGCCGTTGGCAATAAGATTCCGGCCAGCTCATTTGATATATTTGGGAACTTCTCCTTTGGAATAGAGGAGCATATAAACATACCTGGAACAAAATATTCTCCTGAAATGGGCATTATAGGCATGGATGTCTGCGTTTCGCTTGCGAGGCCGGGCTATAGAGTTAAATATAAGAGGCGCGCAAAATCTAAAGTTGGCAAAAATCATAGGTTAACAGCTGAGGAAGCAATGGCATTCATGGTTGATGAGTTTGGCATCGAGATATCGGAGGAGAAGAGAGAGAAGAAGAGGCGCAAGGGGAAGTGAGGGAAAGTGAGTGAAAAGGGTCAGCAAAGGAAGATGAGAAGGTTCGGTAAGGGTAGTAGACCCTGTAGGAGATGCGGCTCATACGGCCCCATAATAAGAAGATATGGCTTAATGCTATGCCGGCAGTGTTTCAGGGAGGTTGCTGAGAAGCTGGGCTTTAAGAAGTATAGTTGAGGTGGTTTTAATGAACATGGACACTATCGTGAATGGTTTGACTACAATATATAATAATGAGGTAAGAAGGAAAAAAGAGTGCTATATAATGCCTGCATCAAAGCTTCTCGGCAACGTATTGAGGGTTATGCAAATGCACGGGTATATTGGCGAGTTCGAGTTTATTGATGATGGTAGGACAGGTAAGTTTAGGGTTCAGCTCCTTGGCAGAATAAATAAGTGCGGGGCCATAAGGCCCAGATATTCTTTTAAAGCAAAGGATATTGAAAAGTGGGAGAAAACATATTTGCCTGCGAGGGATATAGGCATACTTATAATTACAACCTCGCATGGAGTTATATCGCATATTGAGGCTAAGAAGATGGGAATTGGAGGAAAACTACTAGCCTATGTATACTGATGGTGTAATGATATGCTGGAGTCATTAAAGCACTCTCATGAAATTGTTAAGATCGAGAAGAGGAAGATAAAGATCCCGGAGGGAGCTAAAGTTAACGTGAATGGTGGAGTAGTGGAGGTTATAGGCCCCCTAGGAAAGTTGACACGAGATTTCTCAAGAAACCCCGTCTCAATAGAAGTTTTAGGCGATGAAGTCTTGGTTTTCACATCTTCACAAAGAAGGAGAGAAAAATCTCACGTTGGAACTGTTGCCGCACATATTAAGAATATGATTAAGGGCGTAACGAAAGGCTTTACATATAAACTCAAGATTGTCTACGCCCACTTTCCAATATCAGCTAAGGTTAGCGGAGACACGGTCCTTATAGAGAACTTTATGGGCGAGAGGACTCCGAGGGTAGCGAAGATGGTGGGCAACACTAAAGTTATTGTTAAGGGAGATGATATAATAGTCCAGGGAATAAACCTGGAGGAGGTTAGCCAGACGGCTGCAAACGTAGAGCAGGCGACTAAGATAAAGAAGAGGGACCCACGCAGGTTCTTAGATGGCATATATATCTATGAAAAATTGGAGGGGCTTGTCAGTTGAGCTCTGAGACTGAAGGCTTAGAGGAGGCCAAGAAGGCCATCGAGTTAAGAAGGAAGATTAAGGAGAAGAAACCAGACTTCATTAGGCAGGAGAGCTGGCGCTATGACCGTGTAGATGATAGCTGGAGGAGGCCCAGGGGAATAGATAGTAAGATGCGCAGGGAAGTTAAAGGTTGGCCGGCCAGAGTCAAGATTGGTTATAGGGGGCCGAGGAAGGCTAGGGGGCTTCACCCTTCAGCTTACCGTGAAGTCATAGTCTATAATGTTGATGATTTAAGCCGCGTTGACCCGAAGACTGAGGCTATAAGGGTGGCCCACACGGTTGGTGCTAAGAAGAGGACTGAGATATTAAATAGAGCTAAGGAGCTGGGAATACATGTTTTAAATGCGACAAAATGACCGAGACAGGTGGTGTTATAGTTGAGTTTAAGAAGCCAGCGTAGGATGGCTGCAGAGATACTTGGTGTTGGCGAGGAAAGAGTTTGGATAGATCCCGAAAGGATTGAGGATGTAGCGAATGCGATAACGCGAGAGGAGATTAAGAGACTGATTAAGGAGGGAGTTATAAAGAAGATTAAGGATCAGGGCGTAAGCAGGGCGCGCGCTAGGATAGCGCATGAGAAGAGGAAGAGGGGTAGGCGCAGAGGTGTTGGAAGCAGGAGCGGCGCGTCCGGCGCAAGGGTAGATCACTTAAAAGAGTGGGTTGAGAGGATAAGAGCTATCAGGAGGAGACTCCGCGAGCTCAGGGGGAAGCGCGTAATAACTGTTAGGGCTTATAGGCAACTATACCTTAAAGCCAAGGCTGGAGTCTTCAAGTCGATTTCAGACCTACACCACTATATTGAGGCTCACGGGTTGAGGAGGAGGCGTTAATGGCAAAGGGTCCAGTATACACCGTCCCATATAGGAGACGGAGAGAGGGGAAGACCGATTACAAGCTTAGAAAAAAGCTTATCATGTCTAAGATCCCTAGACTTGTCGTTAGAAAGAGCAATAGAAACTTTATTGCCCAGGTTGTTATGGCTACTGTTATAGGTGATGTCGTTATCGTCTCAGCGCACTCCCACGAACTTAGAAAGAGGTTTGGCTGGCTTGGAAGCCTAAATAATCTTCCAGCAGCATACCTTATAGGCTTACTCTGCGGCTTAAGAGCGGCCGCAAAGGGTATTAAGAGGGCAATTTTAGATATAGGCTTACATATGCCTTCAAGGGGCGCGGCCGTCTTCGCAGCCATGAAGGGCTTCATTGATGCTGGAGTAGAAGTTCCCTATGACGAAACTATTTTACCAGATGAATCTAGGATGCGTGGGGAACATATAGCTAAATACGCTGAACTATTAGTCTCAACAAACATGGAGAAATACACAAGATACTTCTCAGAATACTTAGCCAGAGGATTACCACCAGAAAAACTCCCAGAGCACTTCGAGACTGTCAAGGAGAGGATACTTGAGAGCTTCAAGGGCGAATAAAGTTTAAATTTTAAGTATTCTTCCTTCCTGAGGTTTTTGTAAGATCCAATTCAATATAAAAAAGGTTTCCATCAACCCTATATCTCATAGGATAACCAGACTTCCTAAGTATATGCATCATTTTAGCATTTTCTACAAGAACCCATGCTGTAAACGTCTTTATCCCACGGGATTCCGCTATTTCTGCCAGATAATTGAATAGGGCTGTTCCTAAACCTTTATCTTGCCAATCATCTCTTACAGCCAACGAAACTTCCGCCTTCTCTGTTCCTGGTATACATGAATAGCTTCCTATGGCTACCATAACTTCATTACTATTCTCCGTCACCACACCGACAATGCTCATCTCATTAACATAGTCTATCACAACGTAAGGCCATATTCGCTTTAGGGGCATGATGTCTAATGACCCAAGAAATCTTTTTTTGATGCTTTCTTTCGAAAGGACGTAGAAGAAATGTTGCTTTAAGGTCGCATCAGACGGCTTTATAGGTCTAAGCAGCACCTTCGATCCATCATCTAATGTAACATATCGCTTCAGCTCCTCCGGATACTCTACCTCAGGAAAGGGCATGATCTCCTTTGGAACGTAATTATGCTTTTTCGCCCACTTAAGAAGTCTATTTCTGAAATTCGGATGAGCAATGCTTATCAATGCTAAAGCTCTCTCCCTAATAGTCTTACCCCTAAGATAGGCTACACCATATTCTGTAACAACGTAATCAACGTCCCCTCTAGTTAATGTAACACCTGCCCCCTTGCTCAGAAAATCTTTTATGCGTGAGATCCTTCCATCCTTTGCCGTCGAGGGTAAAATAATTATCGCCTTCCCATATCTTGATAGCCTCGCACCCCTCATAAAATCAGCCTGTCCGCCCGGCCCACTATAAAATTTATAGCCAAGGGAGTCTGAGCATACCTGGCCCGTTAAATCTACTTCAAGCGCCTGATTTATTGCAACCATCTTGTCATGCTGAGCAATTATAAATGGGTTATTCACGTAGTCTGATGGGTAGAATTCAACCATCGGATTATTGTCTATGAACTCATATAATTTGCGGGTTCCCATCGCGAAGGACGCAATTATTTTACCTCTGTTTATTGTCTTTTTAGCGCACGTCACTACACCCTCCTCAACGAGATCCACAACTCCCTCGGAAAGTAGTTCAGTATGTATTCCAAGATCTCTTTTATCTACTAGATAACTTAGGATCGCGTCCGGTATACTGCCTATGCCTATCTGTAATGTTGACTCGTTCTCAATGAGGCTGGAAACGTATTTTGCAATACGCTCTGAAACTATATCAGGTTCAGATCGCGGCATCTCAAGTATTGGTTCATCATGCTCAACAATTATGTCAATGTTCTTAACATGTATGAAACTATCACCTAAAACCCTTGGCATTCTCCTATTAACCTGAGCAATAACGAGATTAGCCTTCTCAGCGGCAATTTTTGTAACGTCTACTGAGACGCCTAGACTGCAGAATCCATGCTCATCTGGCGGTGTAACTTGTATAAGTGCAACATCTATTTGAATGGCCCCACTCCTTATTAGGTATGGTAAGTCTGACAGGAAGGTCGGCGTATAATCAGCTCTACCTTCAGCCACAGCCCTACGAGTGTTAATTCCAACAAAAAATGCATTCATCCGAAATCTCTCCGAATACCTAGGTTTCGTGTAAGGTGCTACCCCAAGAGTGTGCACATGAAGTATTTCATTGTCAGCTAGATGATCCGCTATCTCAACCAAACCCTTAACTAAGTATTGCGGTTCACCGCAAGCCGATCCTATAAAAATATGGTCCCCAGACTTTATGTATCTTAGAGCCTCCTTCAAGCTCATTCTCTTATCCTCATATGACCTACTGCGCAGTCTCTCTCCCCTAAGCATACTGAAGACCCCGAAAGAGCATTCTTAAGAGTAAAAACGTTAAGCAGTGCATATAAACATGCACTTATTTATACTGCCGCAATATCAATATTTATAAAACTTTTTAAGATAATAAAAAGCAAAGAGGATAAGGGGTTCTATGAAACTCGACGCCTTTTTTAATCCAAGATCAATCGCTGTCATCGGCGCAAGTAGGGATCCCTCTAAAGTTGGGCATAGAGTTCTTAAGAACCTCATTGAGGGAGGATTCGATGGAACGCTGTATCCAATAAACCCTAACGCCGACGAAATATTAGGGCTCAAATGCTATAAAAATGCTAGGGTCATCCAAGGCGAAGTTGATCTCGCTGTAATTATTGTTCCAGCTAACATTGTACCATCCGTTCTAGAGGATTGTGGTGTTAAGGGAGTTAAGGGTGTAGTCATCATATCTGCCGGCTTTGGAGAGACTGGCAAAGAGGGAGCACAACTAGAACGCGAGCTCGTTAGCATATGCCGGAGATATAGTATACGGATGCAGGGCCCAAATTGCCTCGGGATAATAAGCATTCAGAACCGCGTAAACGCATCCTTCGCCCCAGCAATGCCCTTACCAGGCAATATATCGTTTGTTTCCCAAAGCGGGGCTCTTGGAAGCGCAATATTAAATTGGGCTATCAGAAATGAGATTGGCTTTACAAAGTTTATAAGCTTAGGGAATGAGGCGGACTTGAATGCGGCGGACTTTATAGAGGCTTTGGGCGAGGACGATGATACAAAGGTTATTGGGTTCTATATTGAAGGTGTCAAAGAAGGAGGGCGCTTCCTAGAGGTTGCTAGGAAGGTTTCTAGAAAGAAGCCCATAGTCGCAATAAAAGCTGGGACGACAAGCGCTGGTATAAGGGCTGTCTCATCTCACACTGGCTCTTTAGCGGGCTCAGAAGTGGCCTTCTCAGCAGCCTTTAAGAAGGCTGGAATAATAAGGGTTAATACTCTCGAAGAACTATTTAATATTATATTAGCTTTTGGCTCTCAACCGCCGCTTAAAGGAAGGAGGATTTTAATAGTAACGAACGGTGGGGGACCGGGTATACTAGCCACGGATGCGTGTGAAAGGGCTAATTTAGAGCTGCCAACTCTTGAGCATGATGTTGTAGAAGATCTGCGCAAAAATATGCCTCCACAAGCCAGTCTAGGCAATCCAGTAGATGTTTTGGGCGACGCTGATGAAAAACGCTATAAGATTGCGATTGAAGCAGGTTTGAAGAGCGATAACGTTGATGGAATAATAGTCATTTTAACCCCGCAGGCGGTAACCCCCTCAGAAAAGGTTGCCGAGACTCTAGCCGAGGTTGGAAGATTTTCAAGTAAACCTATTCTCGCCTCCTTCATGGGGTTTGAGGAGAGCTCAACGGTCATTAAGATACTTAAGAGGAATAGAATCCCAAACTACGCATTCCCGGAGCAGGCGGCCTATGTCCTCAGATCAATGTATGATTACACTTTAATAATTAACTCCCCTATTGAAGAGAAAATTCCAAAGGTGGAAATAAACGCTGATAAAATTTTGGGGATTATTCAACGCGTAAGATCAGAGGGTCGGTCGGTCCTCACAATAAATGAGGCTATGACTATCGCTAATGCAGCTGGGATACCTATGCCAAAAGCCGCGGTTGCTAAAAGTGGGGAGGAGGCTGGCAGACTAGCTGATGAATTAGGTTATCCAGTAGCGATGAAGATAATCTCGCCAGATATCATACATAAAACAGATATTGGCGGGGTAATCCTCGGAGTTAAAAGTAGGGCTGATGTGGAGGAAAATTATGAGCTCCTTCTTAGGAGGGTGAGAACGATTATGCCGCGCGCAAGGATTTCAGGTGTACTTGTACAGAAAATGGCTCCGCGGGGGAAGGAGGTTATTGTGGGCGCTGTCAGGGATCCGCAGTTCGGCCCGCTGATAATGTTTGGTTTGGGTGGAATATACGTTGACTTCCTAAGGGATGTTTCTTATAGTCTCTGTCCATTAACTAGGGCCGAGGCTGCTAGGATGATCGAGGAGACAAAAACATATGCTCTTCTTAGAGGAGTTAGGGGGGAACCGCCTTCAGACATAAACTCCATTATAGATGTTATGCTTAGGACATCGGAGGTAATGATGCGGTTCAAGGAGATAGCGGAGATGGAGATTAATCCACTGTTTGTTTATGGGAGCGGTGAGGGATGCCTTGGAGTGGATATGAGAATAATTATAAGAATATGATTGCTAGAAATAATTGAGGGACGAAGAATTGGTTAAGAGAGCAATTTATCTAGTCTCTACTAAGGATCTTTCTGGTAAAAGCGCTATAACCATAGCCTTAGCATCAATATTGATGGAAAGGGGGCTAAAGGTAGGATACTTTAAGCCTATAGGAATGAGCTCCTCATTAACTCCTGGAAGAGAGCTACACGACGAAGATGTTGAAATAATGAAGGCTATTCTGAGATTGGAATATACGGAGGATACCATATGCCCCATCCTCCTAAAGGGGGACGAGTTTCTTAAGGATTTCATGAAAAGCGATATCGAGTCATTCATGGAGAAGATAAAATATGCGTATAAAAGGATCTCAGAAAACTCCGACGTTGTATTGCTTGAGAGTCCTCATAACCTTATGACCGGCTCTTTTATAGGGTGCCCAGCTCCGAGAATCGCGAGGGAGTTAAGTGCGGATATAATATTAGTTGAGAAGGCAGAAAGCGACCTTGCTCTCGATAACGTGCTTCAGGTCCAAGATTGCTGTATAAGATGGGGAACGAAACTCTTCGGTGTGATATTTAATAGAGTCCCGGAAGATAGAGTAGAGCGATTTAAAGGAATAATTAAGCCTTTTATCGAGGAACGCGATATCAATGTTCTAGGAGTGATTCCAGAGGACAGAGGATTGAGCGCTCCAACGGTAAGAGAGATATGCGACTTCATCGGCGGTAGGGTTCTGGCGGGGGAAGATGGTCTAGATAATAACGTCGAGGAAATTCTTGTTGGAGCCATGACGCCGGAAAGCGCAGCAAAATACTTTCGCAGAGCCCTAAATGAGATTGTGGTAACTGGCGGTGACCGGACAGATATAATTCTGACTGCTCTTGAAATTGGCGTATCAGCAGTAATATTAACTGGAAATCTTTATCCAAGCGTTAAAGTCCTTCCAAAGGCAGACCAACTTAAAGTCCCATTAATACTTGTTCCACACGATACTTACGCAACAATCCAATACGTCCAAAGAGTGATTGGTAGAATAAAGCCTAAGGATCTTAAAAGGATAAAGATTGCCACAAACCTAGTTAAAAATTATGTGAATTTGGAGAGAATTCTTGACTGACGGGAAAAGATTCGCTTATATACTCTTTTAGTCTCTTAATCTGCTAAGAATGAATAGATGAGGCGGAAGGATACTATCATTCATCTGCGAGAGTGATCTAATTGGCAGAGTATATTAGACAGCCAATTGTCTGCGTTCTTGGACATGTTGATGTCGGTAAAACCACTCTTCTAGATCAAATCAGGAAGACAAGCGTCCAGGCCCGCGAGGTCGGCGGGATGACACAGCATATTGGCGCAAGCTTCTTCCCAATGGAGACCCTCAAGGAGATCGCCGGCCCCTTCTTAAAAAAGATTGGTGGGGAAATACGTGTACCGGGACTCCTCGTCATTGACACGCCTGGGCATGAGGCGTTTGCGAACCTTAGGCGCAGAGGCGGTAGCATAGCGGATATCGCCATACTCGTCATAGATGTTTTAAAGGGGTTTGAAGCCCAAACATATGAGGTTATAGAGATATTGAAGGCTAGGAAGACACCTTTTCTCGTAGCCGTAAACAAGATTGATAAGATACCCGGCTGGAGACCTGTTCCAAACGCGCCATTCTTAGAGTCCTATAGGGTTCAGGAGCCAGCCGTTAAACAGCTGCTCGACGAACACCTTTATAGAATCATTGGAAAGTTCTCTGAGCTATCGTTCAGGGCCGATAGGTTTGATATGGTGAAGGACTTCACTAGAACAGTTGCGCTTATCCCGGTGAGCGCTAAGACTGGAGAGGGGATACCGGAACTAATAGCCGTCCTAGCCGGCTTAACGCAACAGTACCTCAAGAAGAGGCTTATGGTTACCAGCGGCCCAGCGAAGGGCACCGTACTGGAGGTTAAGGAGGAGCCCGGGTTAGGCGTAACAATAAATGTGATAATTTATGATGGAGTGTTACATAAGGGTGATACAATAGTTCTTGGAGGAAAAGAGAAGCCGATCGTAACAAATGTCCGCGCTGTCCTCATGCCTAAACCCCTCGATGAGATAAGAGATCCTAGGGAGAAATTTTCCTCAGTTAACGAGGTCTCAGCTGCCGCGGGAGTAAAGGTTGTAGCCCCAAACCTTGAGGATTCGCTTGCTGGCGCGCCGATTTATGTTGTTCCATCGGAGGATGAAATTGACAAATATGTCAGGGAGGTCTCTGAGGAGGTTAAGCAGGTCAAAACTTTCACTGAAGTCGGCGGCGTTATCCTTAAGGCTGACGCCCTCGGCTCTCTGGAGGCTATAGCCGAGAGTCTCGTCAGAAATGGTGTCCCAATAAGGTTGGCGGACGTGGGCGACGTATCAAAGAGAGATGTCACCGAGGCCCTCGTAGTTAGGGAGAAGGAGCCATTATACGGTGTAGTCTTAGCATTCAATGTTAAGATTCTTCCAGACGCTGAGGAGGAGGCTAAAGCCAATAATGTTCCCATATTCCGGCATAATGTTATCTACCACTTAATCGACGATTACTTAAGGTGGATGAGGAGTGAGAAGGAGGCGCGTGAGAGGAGCGAGTTCGAAAGGCTGATTAGGCCAGCGAAGATAAGGGTTCTACCCGGCTTCGTCTTCAGAAGATCTAAGCCAGCTATAGTAGGCGTTGAGGTTTTATCTGGTCAGATTAGGCCAAAGATCCCGCTTATGACCACTGAGGGGAAGGAGATAGGCGAGATACTGCAGGTTCAGGATAAGGGTACGCCGATACCATATGCCGAAAGGGGGAAGCAGGTGGCCATATCAATTGATAGGCCGATCGTGGGGAGACATTTTGATGAGGGTGACATATTATACGTTTATGTTCCAGAGGACCATGTTAGGGTGCTGAAGACTAAATTTAAGGACAAGTTAAGCGAGGATGAGGTGGAAACGCTGGAGGAGATCATTAAAATAATGAGGAAAAACTTCCCGCTATGAGTCTCTTGACATAAACTAAGAATTCAGATACCTTTCGTCCAAATCTCCCCAAATATTCTTTCATACTTTTCGGCGATACTCTTACTTCTTATAATGATTATGTTCTCGTCATTATCCTCCTCGGCGCTCTTCGACCAGTTATAGCTCCCAGTGACAACTATCTCTGAGTCAACTATCATAACCTTGTTATGCATCGCGCGGGGGTTTGTGTCGTTGCGCACTAGTACACCTGCATCTCTAAGTCTCCAATACTCGCTATACTCTGATATTTGTTCCTCCTCAAAGACAACTTTAACATCAACCCCGCGCCGATAGGCCTCGATAAGCGCATCTCCGATAAAGTCCAGTGTAAAACTGTATATTAGCACATGGATAGACTTGTTCGCTGAGCCTATTAGGTCAATTATAGCTTTGGCGCAGCCACCCCTCGGAGAAAAATATACTCCGAGAACATTTATTTCAAGGCCTCCCTTGTACGCTGTTATGTTTCCCTCAAGCCATCTTTGAAGTCTCTCATTCTCCTCCTGAAGCTCTCTAACTCTCTCAGTTAGCATAGACTCTTCTAGAAAGCTTCCGAGGGCTAACCCGGTAAATAAGACAACAAGTAGGGTGATTAGGTATAGGGCCCAACGCCTTCTCCTCATAATTTCCCCCCATAAGTGAGATGAACCTCTATGAATCTCTTTATCGATCTATCGTATGTCCGCTCAACCTCAGGCGGAAAATAACATGCTGGCAACTCGCCATGCAACCTATGATTAAGTAGACACTGGCAACATATTCCCTTAATATCACATGGGTATGTGCATGGGCAATCTTTCAAATTCGCCTCTATGTTCGGGCAAGGTTTCCTCAACAACCTAAACACCACCCCGGAACAACATTTATATCATCTTAATGCTTTTTAATTCCTATATAAATTAAATAGTGAGACAAAAAGGTGTGGGAATCTTATGTCCAGTGTAAGTAGAGATGAGGAGATATTAAAGGTTCTTAAGGAGATCAGAGATCTTTTAGCTCCAAAGCCAGCACCCCCACCGCCAAAGGGGCTGATTGCGGAATTCAAGGATTTTATATCAAAATATAAGGTTATGGGGATGGCTGTAGCCTTCATCATGGGCATCTATCTAGGCGCCTTAGTTCAATCGCTCGCAAATAATATATTAATGCCAATAATCGAGTTTGCAACTCCGGGTCTCCTTTGGGAGCAAATTACCATTGGACCCTTCCGCATAGGTAGCTTTGTGGGTGCCCTCATAACATTCATAATAATTGCATTCATAATATTCTTAATTGTCAAGGTAGCTAAAAGATGGGGAATAGAGTAATCTAGGACATGAAAAGACATTAAACCGAGAGTGAGTTTCGTTAAATCTTAATGCTTTTGAGGGTCTCCCTAAATATATTAAATGTTTCGTCGTCATATAGGCAGAAAATTATCCTCTTTATGCTGGTTCCGCTTTTAACGTATGAAATGGCTGCTGGGAGCATCGTCTCGGCGCACATCTTCTTCGGCATCCCGAAGACTCCCGTCGAGATTGCTGGGAAGGCTATGCTAGTTATTCTATGTTGCTCCGCAAGCCTTAAGCTATTTATTACAGCGTCCCTAAGCTTCCTCGTCTCATCACCCTCACCGTAAACCGGGCCCACCGCATGTATGACATATTTAGCCTTAAGGTTTCCGCCGCTCGTTATGGCTGTCCCGCCAACCGGTATCGGTCCTCTCTCAGCAACTATTCTATCGCACTCCTCCTGGATCTTTTCCCCGCCCTTCCTCCTTATCGCCCCGGCGACACCACCGCCCATCTTAAGCATACTATTCGCTGCATTAACTATGCAGTCTACATCGAGCTCAGTTATATCGCCCTTAACGAGCTCTATTGTAGTCTCGCCAGCCTTAACCCACATAGACACTACCAAGTTTATATTATCGGCAGACAATATTTAAGAATTAATGTGAGGTAAATTGAAGGGATGAGGACCCCCTGGGGAAGTAGGACCAATTTAATGCTTTTCCTACTGGCTTTTCTTTCATTCCTGACGCTTTCTAGCTTATATTATCCTGGGCGCGCTATCACTCCAGAGAGGACGTTTAAGCTTACCATTAGAGTGATCTACGAGAATAGGAGCTTAAATGAGACGTGGTTTTTGAGCGAGGATGATGTTACCCTAGGCTCATTTATGAATAATAGTTGGCAGGAAGTATACTTAGTAGAAACATCTCTCCCAATAAGAAGATTCTACAACGATTCTGATGGAAATCGCATTATACTGCTCGATGCTAGTGAGATGAAAGTTCCTCCTAATGGGAGTTTGAGTTATAATATTACTTATAGGCTAATCTTCAGGGAGAGGAAGATGACCACGATATCGGAGGAGGAATCCTGGGAGCTAGATGATATACCCCAAGAGTTAAGAGAAAAGTATTGTAAGCCGACAACTCTATGGCAATCTAATTTAACCGCACTTAAACAGATTGCTCAAGATATAATTGGCGGCGAGAAGAGGGTTCTAACAATCCTAAAGAAGTTTATTGCATGGATAGCCAGCAATATCCACTATGCTACGTCGGAGGTGCCCAGATATCCAAATGAAACCCTCAGCCAGCGCTTGGGCGACTGTGATGACCAAGCTAACCTGCTGATAACCTTCTGCCGCGCTATTGGCATACCGGCATACCTTCAGGTTGGCTGCATATATATGCCATGGTTTAACCATAGTATCTCCTACTGGTCTGGGCACCTATTGATAAGGGAGGAGAGGATCGGCTGGCATGGCTGGGCAATAGTCTATGTGCCGCCCTGGGGTTGGCTTCCAGTAGACCTAACATATACCAGCGGGGATTTAATGGCGAACCCCCTAAACGCAATAATATGTTCGGCTGTGATGGAATCTTATACATTTCAATACCTGAATATCACTGTGACGGATTATATTTATGAGGCAAAGTCTATGAAAAATCTTTTAGAATCTAGCAAGTTCTATATTTATGAGGAGGACATTATGGAGCTTGAAGAAAAAACCATATGCCCAAAACTCCCAATGATTGCGCCAATCCATTCAGTCACTCTAGTTCCAGAATTAGCACTGTATATATAGGGGACACCTTCATGATGCGAATAGTTTATATGTTTAAAAGTAAATTTTTGAAGATCTATTCAAGAGAGGGTAATGTGGGATGGCAAAGTTTAAGGTAATTGTTTCTGATCCGAATACCGGTAAAGCTAAGTCTATTGAGGTTGAGGGGCCTAAGGCTGCCCCCTTCATAGGTAAGAAGATAGGGGATACCATTGATGGATCTGTAATCGGCATGTCTGGAGTAAAACTCCTGATAACTGGTGGAAGCGATAAAGATGGCTTTCCAATGAGACTGGATGTACACGGGGGAGTGAAGGCAAGGATTCTACTCAGCGGTGGGCAGGGGTTCAAGCCTAAAGATCGAGGTGAAAGAAGGAGGAAGACTGTTAGAGGAAATACTATAACCGAGGACACCATGCAAATAAACGTTAAGATTCTGGAGGAAACGAAAAAGACGTAGACGCTTAAATTCAAGAACCATGAATCATATTATGAGGGAATGACGCCATTACCTGGGGTGAAGCAGCAGTTCCTGAATAGTTAACTTTATATGACATTTCTTAACACTTATTTACATGATGATTGAGAAGTTGCTGACGCTCAGTGAAGCCTGTAAGAGGTTAGGGGTTCATCCTAATACGCTTAGAAAATGGGATAGACAAGGTAAGGTTAGAGTTGTTAGAACTGTTGGTGGTAGGAGGAGGATACCTGAGAGTGAAGTTGAACGTTTGATGGGCGTTGTTAAACCAGACGTGTCTAAAAAGGCTGTGATTTATACCAGAGTTTCTTCTCATGACCAGAAAGGGGATTTAGAGAGGCAGAAGCAAAGTTTACTTAATTACGCCAAATCTAAAGGATATGAAGTTATCGCAATCTTAGAGGATGTGGCAAGCGGGCTTAACGAGAATAGAAAGTCCTT
>JAWAZE010000005.1:0-70292 GCA_038817885.1 Bathyarchaeia archaeon
CAACCCCTGAATACCCACTCATATTAATAACCGGCTGCAGGGTTCCATTTTATGTCCACAGCAAGTATAGGGAGATAGAAAAATTTAGGAGGCTTATGCCTCACCCGGTAGTCAATATAAACTCGATTGACGCTGAAAGAAGGAAAATTAAGGAGGGGGATGATGTTATAGTCGCTTCTCCCTGGGGAAAAATAAAAGTGAAGGCGCATATATCGTACATGATGCCTCCCGGTATTGTTGAAGTGTTACATGGATGGGCTGAGGCGAACGTTAATGAACTAATCCCAAGAGATTGGGATCCAATTTCAGGCTTCCCACCCTATAAGGAATGTATATGTGAGGTTAAAAAGGCGTACGGCCTTTAAGAGTTTACGTTTTTCGTAATAATTATACGAAAAACTTTATATTCCCCTCAGGACTATCATGATGATTCGGTGCCCGATATGGTGAGAATGTACGAAAAGACGCCTCCAATCCCTCCCGAAGAGTTTGTTAGGGTTGATTGGCTATCTCTAAAAGAGTATGTCGCGGACGTCCTCTCCACTCTAAAAGTTCCAAGAGAGCACTCCGAGATAGTTGCGGATGTCCTTGTAACAGCTGATCTCATGGGGATTGAAAGTCATGGTGTCCAAAGACTTAGAAGATATACTGTTGGCATTCAAGTTGGTTCAGTAAACCCAAAAACCGAAGTGAAAATTTTAAAGGAGACTGATTCAACAGTCCTAATTGATGGGGGCTCTGGGCTAGGGCAAGTTGTTGCGTATAATGCCATGGAAATGGCCATTGAGAAGGCTAGAAGAGTAGGGGTCTCGGCGGTCTGCGTCAGGAATAGCCACCACTTTGGCATAGCTGGTTACTATGCCCTACAAGCGGTTAAAAGAAACATGATTGGTATGGTGATGACGAACTCTGAGGCACTAGTATCCTATACACATACGGTTGGCAGAAATATAGGCACGAACCCGATAGCCGTTGGCTTCCCAACAAAGACCCCACCTCCAGTGCTCTTTGACGCGGCTACAAGCGTTGTCCCAATCGGAAAAATAGAGGTTTATGCAAAAGAGGGAAAGAAAATACCGCCCGGCTGGGCCCTCTCCCCCGAGGGTAAGATCGTGGAGGATCCGAAGGAAGTTTTGGCCAGGAAATGCTCGCTACTGCCACTGGGTGGGCTCGGTGAGGAGTTTAGTGGGCATAAGGGTGCGGGTTTGGCTCTTGTCGTTGATGTGCTCTGCGGCGTATTAACCGGGGCCAATTATGGGATGTTTATTAAGCATACAACTGATAAGGAGAGGGCGAATGTTGGGCACTTTATGATGGTGCTGGATGTGGACAAAATATCGTTGCTAGACTTCTTCTTGGAGAGGATTGAGAGATATAAGGAGTATATAAAAGGCTTAAGGAGGATTTCTGAGGACGCTGATATATGGATACCCGGTGAGAAGGCTTGGCTAACAATGGAGACGAGGAAGAGGATAGGGATACCAGTCCATAAGAACATCCTTAGGGAGATAAGGGAGGAAGGAGAGAAGCTTGGGGTAGAATTTAAGGTTAAGGTGCTCAAGGAGACCGCGTAAACAAGCCTCAAAATACAGTGATACATTATATTGGAGTGTTTTTCCATGGATCTCGAAGAGCTCGCTAACGAGATGATTAAGGCGCAAAGGGACACTGCACTCCAGATTGGCCTCAGAAGATCCATAGATAATTTTTTCCGTTCCATAAACACCATCCTAAGAAATTATTCTATGCTGACGGAGATAGCCGAGTACATAAAATCTGTCAGAGAGAAAGTTTTGGAGAACCTTGAGTATTATGTTGAGAAGGCAATTAAAAACATAAACGCCACTGGCGCACATGCATATTTCGCTGAGAGCAGTGATTCTGCACTAGAAATTATTGACGGAATTATTGGAGATGGAAGAAAAGTGATCGTTAAGGCTAAGTCAATGGTGACAGAGGAGATAATGCTACGCGAGCACCTCATCGAGAGGGGGCACGAGGTCTATGAGACGGACATAGGCGAATTCCTCATACAAATATCTAAGGGGAAGCCGATGCACGTTATAGTCCCAGCACTCCACCTAAGCAGAGAATATATAGCTAGCCTAATTGGACCACACCTAGGGTTAAATGTCAATAAAGATGCAACCCATGAGGAACTCGTCTCCAAAATCAGAGACTTTATGAGGGAGAAATTTATTAAAGCGGATGTTGGAATAAGCGGCGCAAACGTTATAGCCGCGGACACCGGATCCATCTTTCTCATTCACAATGAGGGAAACATAAATAACATAATTACATTACCGCCCACCTACATAGTGGTCGCAGGCGTCGAGAAGATTATGCCGACCTTCAAGGACGCAATGTTACAAGTGATGGTTCAAGCCAGCTATGCTGGACTTTATCCGCCAACATACGTGAATGTTATCTCAGGCATGAGTAGCACGGCGGATATAGAGTATCATAGAGTCTACGGCGTGCATGGCGCTAAAGAAGTCCATGTAATACTTTATGACGGTGGGAGAATCAAAGCATCTAAAGACCCGATTTTAATGGAGCAACTGCGCTGCATTAAGTGTGGGCGGTGTCAAATCTCCTGCCCAATTTGGAGCGTCTGCGGCAACATATGGGGTGGAAAGGTTTATGGCGGGCCGATGGGCATAGGATGGACGGCGATAACCGAGAAAACCGAGACCTCCGAGGCAATTTCCTGGTTCTGCTTACTCTGTAATGCTTGTAAGGAGTTATGCCCAGTTAAAGTAGATAGCGCAGGGATCTCCAGAAGATTAAGGTCTAAAAGTATCGAGAGAGGTGTGGTGCCCCCCAAAACCAAGGATATTTTAGAGAACATTTACAAGTACGGGAATCCATTCGGCCTACCCCGCGCAAAGAGGTCTGAGTGGGCTGGAAACACTGTTCCGCGGTTTAGGAGCGGCGTTGATATCCTCTATTATGTGGGCGACATGGGTTCATTCCATCCGAGGGCTCAGAGGGCGGCTAATAGCTTAGCTGAGATCCTGCTTTTAGCTGGCGTTTCGTATGGAATTTTAGGTGAGAATGAGATCTGCTCTGGGAGTGAGGCGTATGAGATCGGTGAGACCGGCCTCTTTGAGGAGATGACTAAACGCAATATAGAGATTTTTGAAGCACTCAGAGTGAAGAAAATTATTACCTTATCTCCCCACTCCTATAACGTTATGAGGAACTTTTATGGCGATTTTGGTGGAAAGCTCGATGTAAAGCACTATACCCAATTTCTTTGGCACCTTATCGAGGATGGAAAAATAAGATTTAATGATGGGGTACATCTTAATAAGACCGTAGCGTATCATGACCCATGCTTCCTAGGCAGATGGAACAATGAGTATGAGGCCCCAAGAAATATTCTAAGATCTATTCCAGGCGTCCGCCTCATCGAGTTGGAGCGGAGTAGAGAAAATTCCCTTTGCTGCGGAGGTGGGAGTGGAAACTGTTATGTCGGCTTTGGGTGCGGCCTCCTCTCCGAAAGCGAATATAATCCTGATAGGGTGAGGGTTAAGGAAGCCTATAATGCTGGCGCAGAGATACTGGCCGTATCCTGCCCATCCTGCCTTATTATGCTGGAGGAAGCTGCTAAGGCAGAGGGCTTAGACGGCAATCTCTCTATAATGGATGTCTCTGAGATAGTTAAATTAGCCCTCAGCAGATGAAAAGACAACTTTAACGGTTCTTCGCTAAAAAGTTATAGTTAAATACTTCGCCACCCTCTCTTATTTTAGATGAGGAAGCCGTCCCAGACTGACCGCATGGAATGAGGACTCCACGACGGTCTGATACAATCTTCTCTTCTACAATTTATATTTCTATGCGAGGAGAAACTTTAAGTAGTAGTTTCACCATCTTCAAAAGGCAGAATAAATGTCTAAAGTTTAGGGGAAGGGTGTGTAGAGGATGGAGTATATTTATGCCGCGATGCTGCTCCATAGGGCTGGCAAACCCATAGATGAAGAAAACCTAACAAGAGTTCTAAATGCGGCTGGAGTTAATGTCGATCCAATAAGGGTTAAGGCCCTTGTGGCAGCCCTCTCAGAGATAAATATTGATGAAGCCATAAAGTCTGCACCAACATTCATGCCAATGATGGCTCCAGCAGCCGCCCAACACACAGCCGTAGAGGAGAAGGCGAAGAAAGAAGAAGAGAAGAAAGAGGAGGAGAAGAAAGAGGAGGAGGCTCTAGAGGGTCTAGCAGCCCTCTTTGGATAAATCTGATGGCGCGGCCGCGATAACCTCTAAAATTCTTAGCACACCTAATTAATGGAGACTTTTTCACGCAGGTTAAAACGATATGGCAATAACCTTAAAATTATTATAAAAACCTTTAATATTCTGTGAATTGTCTGAGGGAATTCTATGCATTTTGGCGAGGACGAATATAGATTGCCCTTCTTTCTAGAGAATGGTTATGTTAGGAAGAAGTGTCCACGCTGCGGCGAAATCTTTTGGACGCTGAATCCGGATCAGGTGCTATGTGGGGAATCGAACGTTTATGGCTGCGCCGAATACACTTTCATAGGAAATTCTCCAGTAAATAAGCCATACACTCTAGCTGAGATGAGGGAGGCCTTTCTATCATTCTTTGAGAAGAGAGGTCATATGCGCATTAAACCATATCCAGTCGTTGCAAGGTGGAGGGACGACCTTTACTTCACCAATGCAAGCATAATAGACTTCCAACCCTACGTTACGGAGGGAATTATTCCGCCGCCGGCAAACCCGCTCGTCATAAGCCAGCCATGCATTAGATTTCAAGACTTAGAGAACGTCGGCCCAACATTTGGTAGGCACTTAACTATATTTGAGATGGGCGGACACCACGCCTTCAATTACCCAGATAAGGAGGTCTACTGGAAGGACGAGACGGTTAGGTATCACCACGAGCTCTTGACTAAAGAGCTTGGCGTCAAACCCGAGCTAATAATCTATAAGGAGGGGATATGGTCCGGCGGCGGGAATGCCGGCCCAGACGTTGAGAGCATAGTCTGCGGCTTAGAGGTTGCGACCCTCGTCTTCATGAAGTATAAGGTTGTGGGCGAAGAATTTATTGAGCTGCCCATAAGGACCGTCGATACTGGTTATGGAATTGAGCGCTTCACATGGTTATCTCAGGGAACCCCCAGCTGCTTCCATGCGGTATACGGCGAGCTGCTGAATAAAATAATTGGTATGGCTGGTATAGGTGGGGTAGATTATAAACTTATATCAGGCTTCGCTAAAGTATCTGGCTTAATAAGTATATCAAAAACCGTCAGTAGAGTTGAGAATTGGAGGCGAATAGCTCATAAATTGGGCGTAGATTTTAGTGAGCTACAGAGGATAATAAGTCCTCTAGTTGATGTCTTTGCCGTTGTGGATCATACAAAGTGTTTAGCATTCACATTAGCTGAAGGGGTCGTTCCATCAAACGTTGAGGAGGGTTATCTGGCAAGACTACTCATTAGGAGAACATATAGGCTCTTAAGAAACCTTGGAATTGAAAAAATGATGCCTGAAATAGTTGATATGCAGATATCCTATTGGTCTAGAGACTTCCTGCACCTAAAGGATATGCGCAGTGAAGTTTTAGAGTTGCTTAAGATCGAGATCGAGAAGTATAAAAACACTTTAGAGAGAGGAAGGGAGATAGTTAAGCGCCTAGTTCGGGAAATTAAGGCGAAAGGTGAATATGGGATCCCGATTAATAGGCTTGTTGAGCTCTACGACTCACACGGCTTAACGCCGGAAGTGGTGTCAGAAATAGCTTCCTCGGAGGGACTGCAAATTAATGTGCCTGAGGGCTTCTATAGTTATGTTGCAGAGAGGCACATCTCATCGGCTAGACCAGCATTTAAGATGGCTGAAGAAATAAAGGACTTAGACATAGATGTTTCCGGTCTACCAGAGACTAAGCCACTATATTATGAGGACGCATATATAAAAGAGTTTAAAGCCAACGTTCTCAATGTTCATAAAAATATGATCATATTAGATAAGACCGCCTTCTATCCAGAGGGGGGAGGTCAGCCTTCCGATCAGGGATACTTGGAATTTAACGGCGTTAGGGCCAGGGTTTATGATGTTAAAAAGACCCGTGGGAACATAATAGTTCACTTTGTTGAGGGTTCGGTTCCAAGCAAGGGCTGCGAGGTTAAGGGGGTTTTAGATTGGGAGAGGCGGATCAGCTTAATGCGACATCACACCGCAACCCACCTACTTATGGGCGCAGCTAGGAGGGTTCTTGGGGAGCATGTGTGGCAGGCGGGCGCGCAGAAGGAGGTTCATCAGTCAAGATTAGATATAACCCACCCAAAGAGACTAACAAGAGAGGAGATTAACCGCATAGAGGAGCTAGCTAATGAGGCGGTCATGAGGAGCATGCCCGTAGAGATCTTTTGGATGCCTAGGGATGAGGCGGAACGCATCTACGGCTTTAGACTATATCAGGGGGGCGTTGTTCCGGGCAGGGAAATTAGGGTTGTTAAGACAAGTGGCTGGGAAGTTGAGGCTTGCGGGGGGACCCACTGTAAGTCGACGGGCGAGGTGGGCGTGATCAAAATATTGCGGACTGAGAGGATTCAGGATGGTGTCGAGAGGATAGTTTTTAGCGCTGGGATACAAGCGATAAGGAGAATCCAGGAGATTGAGACTAAAGTTATTCGTATATCAGACCTAATTAATGCTCAGGTCGATAAGGTTGACGATGCCTTAGAAAAGTTTCTTAGCGAGTGGAGGGATCTACGCCGTGAAAGAGATCGCCTCATCGAGAGAATTGCTAAAATTATGGCTGAAAAATATCTCTCAGAGGCGAGGGAGGTAGGCGGCCTAAAGATAATATCCCAATTAGTTAGCGGCAAGGAAGCTGATGTAGACATGCTTATCAAAGTCTCAAATGAGATCGTTAAAAATAACCCGGGCGCAATTATTATCCTCGTTCGTCTCGATGCGGAAGCTAGAGCTGTCGTGAAGGTGGGAGATAAGGCTCTTAAAGCTGGGATACGAGCTTCCGAGATAGCTGAGAGGATAGGATTGATCCTTGGGGGTGGTGGGAGCGGTAAGGCGGATTTCGCCCAGGCGGGGGGACTCATGACCGGGAATGCACTTAAAGCTTTAGAGGAAGCTGAGGCAATGATATACAAGATTATTGCTGAGCGTGATGGGTAGTGTCACAGATATCTTGGGAAGTTATTGAGGAGAAGTGGCGTAGAAAGTGGGAGGAAGCGCATTTATTTGAGGCAGACCCAGATATAAATCGTAAAAAATGCTTTGTAACGTTTCCATACCCCTACATGAATGGCCCACTGCACCTGGGTCATGGCTTCACCGCAACTAGGGTTGATGTATACGCCAGGTTTATGAGGATGAGGGGCTACAACACGCTTTTCCCATGGGCTTGGCACTGGACCGGTGAACCAATAGTTGGCGCCTCCCTGAGGATTAAGAGTGGAGATAAAGACCTGATAAGGGCTCTTAGGGAGATAGATGGCGTTCCAGAGGAGGATCTTGAGAGGTTTGTTGATCCCATCTACATGGCGAACTATTATACGCGGGAGAGCAGAGAGATTGTTAAAAGGATTGGCTTTTCAGTCGACTGGCGCAGAGAATTTCATACGACAAGCCATGAGCCGACCTACAGTAAATTTATTGAGTGGCAATACCTGACTTTAAGGGAATTGGGATACGTTGTTAGGGGGACACATCCAGTTGTCTGGTGCCCATCATGCCAGAGCCCTACCGGGGATCATGATAGACTTGTGGGCGAGGGAGCCTTCCCAGAAGAATACGTTTTAATAAAATTCATTTTTGGAGATACGTATCTCCCGGCGGCGACATTTAGACCTGAAACAATTTTCGGCGTGACAAACATATTTATAAACCCTGATGCAGACTATGTTGAGGCGCTAGTTGACGGCGAGAAATGGATTATAAGCAGAAGCGCAGCAGTCAAGCTCTCGGAGCAGCTGAGAAAAATTGAGATTTTAAGGGAGTTTAAGGGTAAGGAGATTATAGGCAAATACTTTAAGGAGCCAATAAATGGTAGGGTTCTCCCAATACTCCCTGGGTGGTTCGTCGATCCAGACTCCGCAACCGGCGTCGTTTATAGCGTCCCAGCACATGCTCCAGCGGACTGGGTCGCTTTAAAGGATCTATTAAATAAGCCGGAGACCTTAAGGGAATATGGAATACCGCTTGAAGTTATCAAGAACATTAAGCCGATCTCATTGATCAGCATAGAAGGCTTTGGGGGTTATCCGGCTATAGAAATCGTTGAGCAGATGAACATAAAAGATCAATTTGACCCGAGACTTGAGGAGGCAACATCAATAATTTATCGAAAAGAGTTTCATACGGGGGTCCTAAAGCCAATATGCGGTAAATATGCTGGCATGACTGTTAAGGACGTGAAAGCCCAGATAATAGAGGACTTTAAGAAGATGGGTATAGCCTCCTCAATGTACGATTTACCCCAAAAGGTTATATGCCGATGTGCAACAAAGTGTCTAGTAAAAATTTTATCGGATCAATGGTTCCTAAAATACTCTGATCAAAAATGGAAGCGTTTGGCCCACGAAGCAATAGACTCTGCCAAAATATTCCCTGAGAGCGCTAGATCATACTTTCATGAGAAGATTGATTGGCTTAGGGATTGGGCATGTGCCAGGAGGACCGGTTTAGGGACGCCTCTGCCCTGGGATCCGGAGTGGATAATCGAGACTCTAAGCGACTCAACAATATACATGGCATTCTATACAATAGTTAAGCATATTAGACAGCACAATATTCGCGCCGAGCAATTAACTAAAGATGTCTTTGATTACATCTTTCTTGGCAAAGGCAGCCCGGAAGATATCTCTAGGAAGACTGGGATAGAAGCGCGGGTTATCATAGAGATGAGGAACGAGTTCCTCTACTGGTATCCCGTTGACCTGAGGGTATCGGCTAAGGAGCTCGTTCCAAATCACCTCTCATTCTTCATATTCCAGCATGTCGCGTTATTCCCATGGGAACTGTGGCCGAGGATGATAGGGGTTAATGGGATGCTAATGATTGAGGGGCAGAAGATGTCTAAGTCTAAGGGGAACTTTCTAACTCTTAAGGAGGCAATAAACCGCTATGGGGCGGATGTCACCAGGATGACGCTTATCCTCGGCGCCGAGGACATGGATGACCCGGACTGGAGGGATGAGAACGCTAGGGGCATGGATACTAAGTTGAGGTCACTTTACACATTAATAAAGCAAATTGCTAGTCTCTCGGGCGGTGAAGAAATTAAGAGTATTGATAGATGGCTACTATCGGTCTTGCAGAATAGGGTACGCGCAGTAACCGAGGCTATAGAGAATTTAAAGACGAGGACCGCTGCCGAAATAGCTCTCTATGAGGTCTGGAATGATGTACGCTGGTACATAAGGCGGAGGGGGAATCTGAATCCAAGTATACTTAGAGAGGTCGCCAACGTATGGATTAGGCTCTTAGCGCCGTTTACACCGTTTCTCTGCGAGGAATTATGGAGCATACTTGGAAATGAGGGCTTCGTCTCAGTGGCCAAATGGCCAGAATATGATGGAACTAAAATCGATATTAGGTCTGAGGAGGTTGAGGTTCTGATAAAGAGCCTTCTCGACGATACACAAAATATTATCAGGGTAACCCGTTCGTCGCCGAAGAGGATATATTATTATGTTGCGGCCCCATGGAAGTGGAAAGTCTACATGAGGCTGCTCGAGGAGTCTTTTTCAAAGAGACTTGATATGAGGGAGGTGATGAAGACGCTTGTGGCGGACATAGAGTTAAAGAGTATGGCAAAAGTCCTAGCACCGCTTGTGAGCCGTCTAATAGAGGAGATTAACGCTCTCCCCATTGAGAGAAAACAAAATCTTTTGAAGGTCGGCATAATAGATGAGTTCTATGAAATAAATGAGGCAAGAGACTTCCTTGAGAAAGAGTTTAATGCCAGTGTGACGGTTTACAAGGAGGACGACCCAAATAAATATGACCCGAGGGGTAAGGCCCAGCA
Organism: Bathyarchaeia archaeon; assembly: GCA_038817885.1. Classification (GTDB taxonomy): domain Archaea; phylum Thermoproteota; class Bathyarchaeia; order Bathyarchaeales; family DTEX01; genus DTEX01. Next base: position 10,031 of record JAWAZE010000005.1, read on the forward strand.
GGCGAGACCGTTGAAGCCAGCAATATACATTGAGTAGCCATCATCCATAATTGGGTTATTTGGTCTTTTCCCTCTTCATAATTAGGTATGCTGAGCAGAGCCACGAAATTGCTGGTAAGAGGATTCCAAGGGAATTTAATGAGAGATTTGCAATTAAAATGTTTATAAAAGATAGTATGAGGATAGCTGAGGCAAATATTCTCAGGGCGGCCTCTCGAACCCTTCTACTTCCGTCTAAAAAGATACTCTTTTTTAGACTTCTCTCAGTTGGCACCCACTCTCCCCTTTTGCCTGTTAAGATCTCAGCTATTGGCGATAAACAACTTAGCACATTATCATACCAGAAAAACGTGAGGCCAAAGATAACTCCCAAGTCCATCCTTTTAATTTCCCCTAAAAAATCCCTATATTTAGTGAATAGAAATAAAGCGAGGGGAGATGCTAATAGGATGATCAAAAATGATGGGATGGGTGAAATCATTAGAGCAATGCATGGAAGAGATGTTAGGATTAGGGCCGAGCACATGAAGCCAGCCATTGAAAGCCAGAACCCATCAATTACTGCTTTTGGAAGAATTGTGTATGTGAGGAGAGTTAGTGCTAAGCATATTAATCCCAGCGGATATACCAGCGAATAAGCCAGCTGCATAAGCGCCTCAATCTTCTTAGATAGACTTAGACCACTATGCCTAATGATGGACCACCCATGCTTGATCAAGTTTTGCAGAGGACCTTTAAGATGTCTCTTAAACCTAATTACAGCCGAGTAATAGCTTGGCGGAACCTCCTCAAAACTTATAGAGTCCTCGCTATAAAGTGCCTCCCACCCTCTAAGCTGAAGCCTATATGCGATGTCTAGATCCTCGGCGATGGTGTCATCCATCCACCCTCCAACATCCTCTAAAGCCTTTTTTCTAAACATCCCACCATGACCCATAAAACCTATAATCATACCGCATTTAGAGAGAGACGATTGAAGAGAGTGGGTGAACCAATCATTTATGAAGGCGAGGGTTCTTGTCAGCCAAGATTCTTTCTCATTCAAATATCTCAGACTACCCTGCACGAAACCCAATTTTTCATTCGCAAGGAATAATGGTATCGTCTTTTTTAGAAAGTCTGGGGGCAAAACAGAGTCCGCGTCAAGCACCAAAATGAATTCTCCTCTAGAATTCTTGAGGGCTTCATTTAGAGCTCCGGCCTTATAGCCATCTCTGATATCTCTATGTATGACCTTTATCCTCGGGTAATATCTCCTCTCGTTTTCCCTAAGTATATTGATGGTTTCATCATTTGAATCGTCGACCACTATTATCTCAAACTTATCAGGTGGATAATTGACCCTTAAACAGCTCTCAAGTAGCCTTGTAACGATACGCCCCTCATTGTATGTAGGCACTTGAATTGTTACAAAAGGCCATTCCTCGAGGTTAATCATTTTTTTGGGAAGGGTGATGCTGCGACATCCCCTCATAATACGTAGGCATGTAAGTATATGATTATTTAGACCAAAGATGCATAGAAGTGAGACTACAAAGGTCAAGGTTGCGGAAGCTGCTAATTGAAGTGGCATGAGACCTAACATATTTTTTCGCCACTTCAACCTTTTAGAGAAGCCCCTAATGATCAGGGTACCTGCTTGCGGCGGACGCACCTTCTCTAAGAAATCTGATTAAGTCCTCCTCGCCGATAATCGCTCCCGTAGGCACCACTATTATAATTTAGTCCTTTAAATTGCTTTTTAGGTTTTTCGTCTTCACCCAACATGCTCCCTCAAGGTTCTTTGCCCTCTACCTTCTAGAGCCCTTTTCGCAGTCTTCCAGGACTTTCTCACGAAATCTGGGTATGAGTTATGCTTCTCAATCCAGTTCCTTAAGAAACTAATAGTTTTTGGATCTGTTGGGTAGCCTGAACCGAAGTCACCATACTTGCGCTTAAGAATCTCTATCTCCCTATCACGCTCAACCTTCGCTATTATGGATGCGGCTGAGACAACAGGGTAAGTTTTATCCGCCTTATGCTCAGATATGATCTCAACTTTAAAGGGTAACTCCTCAAGAATATGTTGCTTAAATCTCTCAGGCAATACATCTGATGCATCAACATAAGCTATGTCCGGCTTAAGCTCACTTATTATCCTCGCCATAATTCGGGCCTCAAGCCTATTTAGTCGATTGAACTTCTTCCCCCTTTCAATAACACTATCTATCTCCCATGGCTGAACCTTAATAACACTATAGTTCCTCACGACTCCCAATATTTGTGCAGCAAGTTCATTGCGTCTCTTTGGGGATAGGGTTTTAGAGTCTCTCACCTTTAATTGGATAAGCTTCTGAAGCCCATCTTCATCGACTAGGACGCCGGCGATCACCAAGGGACCTATAACCGGGCCCCGGCCAGCGTCATCGACACCGCATATAAGCATTATTGATCACTATTCTGACTCTCTAATTTTATCCAGTATCTCTTCGGATATGATTTTTGGGAGAATATTTCTATTATCCCATCTTACTTCAATTATCTTTACGTCCTCTCTTCGTCTTATCATTTCGGTGAAGGGTGTTTTAGCCCTCCAATGAATTGTTCCCAAGACAACCTTTTTGCTTTCTAAAGCTCTTAAAAAAGCGTCTTTAAAGGGCTCGGAATATAGCTCCATTGGGCCAACCTCGTCAATAACCACGACGTCAGCTTCCTTACAGCCATTCAATATAGCTTTTGCGCCAATCCGCTCTAAGTCCTCTAAACAAACTCTATATTTGCCTACTTGCGGGCCACTTTTATGGGTAACGTGTGCCAGTATACCCTCAACGTTACCTAGGAGATCTATTATTTTGAAGCCAACCCTTACACCATCCTTCAAGATCTCTTGACTAACCATTCCGCCAACTTTAACATTCTTCTCTCTTAGATAGTCTACAACTCTTAAAACAATCGTTGTCTTTCCCGTTCTCGGCGGCCCAGTCAAGAAAATGTGCCGTTTACTCATAATAAGTAGCTCCTAAATTTAAGATTAAAACTGCTTTAAAACGTCCTCCTTCTCCATTATCGTGCCGCAGTAGTGGCATTTGAGTTTAAGCGGCTCCTCACTCTCAACATAGAATATAGATTTTACTGGTTCATTCTCACTATTAGATATACACGCCGGGTTAATGCACTTGACAATCCCATGAATTATTTGTGGCAGCTTAACCCTCTGTTTCTCGACAACCCTATAATTTCTTATTATGTTGATTGTGGCATGTGGAGCTATGAGCGCTATCTTGTCAACTTCTTCTGGCTTTAATTCCCTTCCCTCAATCTTCACAATATCCTTTATCTCGAGCTTCTGGCTTGGAACATTCATGGCGATCGTAATGATGCCCCCACTCCGGCCATCAATCCCCAGAATTCTAATAACATTTAAAGCGTGACCTCTCGTTATATGATCTATAACAGTCCCATCCTTAATCTTCGAAACCCTAAGGGTTTTCTTAGCCATCTCATAACACCAAAACAGCTTAACAACATTTATTATAAAAAGCATTTCTAGCATATTCTTTTAAAAGGGTAATGATTTCATTTAAGAAAACGCGTCAGTCTCAAGACCATTTCCAATTCTCCATAAAATATTTATAGCGGTTAATGTAATGTTGATATCAATGGTGATACACAAAATGTTTCATCCCATCTTTCTATCCTTTAAACATTGGATGAGACACATGGCTTCTGTGCCAAAGGGTTTTTTGCGATATCAGGTACTTGAGCTTTTAAATGAGAGGCCGCTTTCAGGCTCGGAGATAATGGATGAAATAGAGAGGAGGACATGTGGGGTCTGGAGGCCCAGCCCAGGCTCTGTTTACCCACTTCTCGCCTGGCTCCATGAGAGCGGCTATATAACTGAGGTTCCTACGCAAGAGGTTGGTATAAGGCGGTACGCCCTTACAGAGAAGGGTAAACAGCTCTTGGAGGGGCAGCGAAGAATGAGGGAGCGAGCCAGAGGGGGATGGAAGATTTTCGCCCCTCCCCTTCTCTGCACTTTATGGTTACGTATTCCCCCAGAAGAAGCGGAGAAGCTACGAGTGGCTGTAAGCCATTTTATAAGATCCCTTTTTAACCTTTGCCTGGATCTGGAGACAAAGTTTTCTGGGGATGCCCTCAATGAAGTATTGAGGGTTTTAAATGAAGCCGCCCAGAGATTTGAAGAGATGGATAGAAAGTTGCTGGGTGAGTAGAAGATGGCGGACGATGTTATTAAAGCTGAGGGTTTAACAAAGGTCTTTAATAAGAACTTGGTTGCCGTGGATCATGTAAGCTTTAGCGTCAAGGATGGTGAAATATTCGGTCTCCTTGGACCAAATGGCGCTGGAAAAACGACAGTGATCAAAATGTTGACAACTGTCCTAAAGCCTACTGAGGGCAGAGCCCTTGTCTTGGGTTATGACATTATTAAGCAGGCAAGCAATGTTAGAAGGGTTATAGGAGTCGTCCCACAAGATTATACTACAGACGAGGATTTAACAGGATATGAAAATATAATGCTATGCGCAGACTTGTATGGTGTTCCACGAGATATAGCGAAAAAACGAGCCCTTGAGCTCCTAGAGCTCGTAGAGCTAACGCGCTTTAAGGATAAGAGGGTTGAAACGTATTCTGGTGGTATGCGCCGCAGGCTTGAACTTGCATGCGGCTTAATCAACAGACCGAAAATACTTTTTCTGGACGAGCCGACATTAGGTCTGGACGTTCAAACGAGGGTTGCGATATGGAATTATATTCGCAGGCTTAAGGATGAGTATGATATGACGATCTTTATGACGACGCACTATTTGGAGGAGGCCGACAGCCTTTGCAACCGCATAGTAATAATAGATCATGGGAGAATAATAGCTCTTGACTCCCCAAGCAACCTAAAAGATAGCTTGGGCGGAGATATAATAACTCTGAGTATAAAAGAGAATGTGGATGTCAGCGGCATTATCCGTTCCGTTGAGAATGTTAAGGATGTTAAATGCGATAATAATATTTATAGGATTAAGGTCTCCTCCGGAGAAGCGACAGCGCCCCTTATAATTGAGGCACTGCGAGGGGAAGGCTACACAGTGACTAAACTCTCTCTTACAAAGCCAACGTTAGATGAGGTTTACCTTGAGTATACTGGAAGAAGAATGCGCGATACCGAGGGGTCCGTGGAATCAATCATGAAGCATAGGATAATCATGAGGAGGGCTAGGGCACGGTGAAAATGCCTGAGGAAAGTACCCCAAGATTCGTCCGAGGTTTATGGGCTCTAACCGCCAGAGAACTCAAGAAGTGGCTTAATGATCCAGTAATGTTGGCAATGTTTGTCCTCCAACCATTAATATGGATGAGCCTCCTCGGAAAATCCATGAACATAAATGCCCTCCTCTCACCACACAACATAGTAAATATGCCAAGTTTAATCCCCATTTCTGGAAGCTATGTCGTGCCCCCACTTCAGGGAATCATATACATTAATGGCACGTGGTTTCAACAAACCCTGTCGAGCGTAGGGTCAGAGGTCATGCGGGGTACATTTGGCGTTACGGATTACTTCAGTTATATGGCTGTTGGAATGATTTCCATGATAGCTGTCATGACCTCCACTTTTAGCGGAGTCTCAATCGTTTGGGATAGGCGCTTAGGCTTCCTAGATAAGATCCTAAGCACACCAGTACCCCGCGCAGCAATAATATTTGCTAAAATCCTCAATGCTTATTTCAGAGCTGTATTTCAGGCAACGGTCATCCTTGCACTCGCATATATACTTGGATTACAATTAAGCCCAAGATTCACGCTGATTAATATGCTTGGGCTCTACGCTGCAATTTTCTTAGTTAGCGTGGGATTCTCATCAATCTTCTTGGCTTTTTCAATAAGGTCAACAAGAATGGAGAGGCCGATGCAGTTCATAAATCTGATAATGATGCCATTAATGTTTGCAAGCAATACTTTCTTCCCAGTAAATTTAATGCCGGGATGGTTGCAGATAATAGTAAAGGTGAACCCACTTACATACCTAACAGATGCCCTGAGGGAGCTAACGATAAGGCAATTAAATATGTCAAATCTAATACTAGATTTCACTTACCTGGCGACCTTCGCAGCAATTTTGGCGGCGATAGGCATAATACTCTCATGGAAATACTTAACAGCATAGAGATTTATCAGATGCCCGCGACCTAAATATTTTGTGAACCCTTATCTCCAGCGTCCAAGGTAAATAAATTATCAAATAGGGGTTATTTTTGGCATAATTTTGAAAAATGTTTATAAAATTGGTTAAGGGAAATGGAAAATTGCTCCATATGAAGGTGGTTTAATGCTTCAAAAACATGCTAAAATGCTGATAATTTGCCTGTCACTTTCGCTCATTTTTTCCTTCATCTCTCCATCAATCCAGTTTTCGCGCGCCCAAGAGGCATGGGTCGAGCACGTCACAACGGTAGTAGTCAAGCCGGGGGGTAGGGCAACCTTTAATATTTCACTTAGGGGAAACGATACATATATTCTTTCGGCAGAGAACCTCCCAGAAGGATGGACTGTAAAATTTTATTACGAGAAAATGGAGATCTCCTCAATCAGCGTTAGAGAAAATAAAACTGTGACGATAACAATGGTGGTTTCGACCTCCCCAGACACATCTCCAGGAGAATACACCATATATTTTGTTGCCGAGTCGCCTACAACCTTAACCTATATATTTCTCTCAATAACAATTGAGGTGCGCAGCCCAGAAAGACAAGTAGAGGTCTCGGCGCAATACTCTTATTTGACGAAAAAGGTTGGTGAGACTTTAACATACCACTTAGCAATAACAAATGTTGGCGAGAAGGACGAGACTTTATTGCTAAAGGCATCCCCTCCGGAGGGATGGGGTTACCGTTTCCTCCTTCAGGGGGAGACTGTATCAGGACTATATCTAAAAGCTGGCTTCCAACAGCAATTATCGGTTGAGTTTACTCCGCCAGAGAGAGTGGAAGCTGGCGCTGTTTCATTCTCCATCACAATCTCATCAGATGACGGAGAAATAAGCGATGAGATAACTCTTTACGCAGAGATTCTCCCTCTAACAAGAGATGTGAAGATAACGTCTTCTTACCAAGAGATCTCCGTTGAGCAAGGCCAATCCTTCTCCATACCAGTCACCATAAGCAATAAAGGCGAAAAGGACGAAGAACTAATCCTTAGTGCGGACCTACCGGAGGGGTGGAACGGCGCATTCAAAGTGCCGGAGACGGCTGTTAAAGTCAACAGCATTTATTTGACGGCTGGCACCCAGAAACAACTGCTCTTTGAGGCTGTTCCAACACGAATTCCGGGTCTAGGAGAGTATACTTTTACGCTCAAAATAGGCTCCGCAGACGGACCCATCGGTTCCTCATATAGCTTAAGAGTTATCATCATAAGAGTTACCCAGCCAATATTATCATGCCAATTTCCATCGATGACAACTCGACCAGGCGGCTCAGCCAACTTCCAAATAAAGCTCACGAACCCCACCTCACTTAGCCAAGCATTTAAGATTCTGGCTAAAGAGTTGCCTTCCGGTTGGAGCGTCAAAGTTAGGACTGCTGATAAAGAACCCGCTTCGGTAGTTAATGTTGTGGGCGGCTCATCTACAACGCTTTTAGTTGAGGTCTCCGTGCCAAGCGATACTACTAGCGGTGTATACAACGTCATTTTGGTGGCAGAGTCCCCAGAAATCTCTGAGAGCATAACACTACAGGTAGATGTTCAGGCAGCAAGGGATGTAGAGATCGCACCCCTTTATCAGGAAGTCTGTGTGGAGCAGGGTCAGCCCCTCTCCATACCAGTCACCATAAGCAATGAGGGAGAATGCTATGAAGAGTTGACTCTAAACGTAGATTTGCCGAAGGGATGGATTGGAACATTTAGGATTTCATCTGACGCTGCAGTTGAGGTTGGCAGCATTTATCTAGCGGCTGGAACCTCAAAAACCCTAATTTTTGAGGCAAAACCAACACGGATCCCAAGTCCCGGGACGTATACTTTTATGCTTAAGGTGCGCTCTGCGGATGGAGTCATCAGCTCTTCCTATGACTTAAAAGTGAAGGTTGAAAGAGTTTCTCAACCAATACTATTATGCCGGTTCCCGTTAAAATTAACTCAGCCTGGCGGCGTATCTAAGTTCCAAGTGGATCTCATAAACCCTACATCCCTTGATCAGGCATTTAAAATTTCGGTTAGGGGTTTGCCCAGTGGTTGGGATGCTAAAGTTAAGACCGCTGAGGGGGAGCTGGTCTCAATAGTTAATGTTAGGGGCGGCTCCTCAATAACGCTTGTTACCGAAGTTTCTGTGCCAAGCGATGCTAATACTGGCGTATATGACATTACTTTTACAGCAGAGTCGCCTGAGCTCTCTGAAAGCATAGAATTATATGTGGAAGTTCAAAGCCCGCTGATCAAGATAAGCTTGAACGCCATCCCACCATATTTAGACGTATATAGTGGATCTAAGGCGAAATTTAAGATGCAGGTTTCAAATACTGGCGGAAAAGATGAGCTGCTAAATATTACATCTCTCGGTCTCCCCGAGGAATTTAAGGTTAAATTTGAAGATTCTGGCGGCAACGAGATAACAGCAGTTTATGTTGAGGCGGGCGCTACAAAAGAGTTTTTTGTTGTCGTCTCAGTTCCAGAAGATATAGAGTTGGGCGCCAGAAAGTTTACTATATCTGTATTTAATGCTGAGGTAGAGGAGAAGGCAGATTTAACACTTAATGTTCTAGGCCTTTACAGGATTGTTATTATGAATACAAACTTTTACACAACTCTCAGCGTTGGCGGTGAGGGAACATTTACACTAAATGTTAAGAATACTGGAAGCATGGAAGTTACTAACGTGAGGGTTAAATCCGTCTCAGTTCCGGAGGGCTTTACAATAGATATATCGCCGGAATCAATACTCTCACTCAAAGTCAACGAAGAGGGAAGCTTTACCATAATTATCAGCTCGGATCCAAACATCAACGCCGGCAACTATTATATAGACTTTAATGTTTTATCAGATCAAACTGAAAAATTATCCTTTACATTAAGGGTTGAGGTTTTCCAAACTACGAATTGGCTCTTATATGCGGGTATAGGTATTGTTATCGCTCTGGTCTTCCTAGTCTTAATTTATAGAAAATTTGGGAGGAGGTGAAAGCTTGTGGATTATGTTATTGAGACTGAGGGATTAACGAAGATATACCGGTCTGAGGGAAAGATCATAAAGGCCCTAGACCATTTAGACCTAAAGGTTGAGGGCGGAAAAATCTTCGGCCTCCTCGGACCCAACGGCGCTGGAAAAACGACCCTGATAATGACCCTTATAGGATTGATCATGCCGACAAGCGGATCGGCAAGGGTCTTAGGTTTCGACATCCTCAAAGATTCAATTGAGATTAGAAAGAGGGTTGGCGTTCTGCCTGAAGGAGCAGACTTCTATGACCATTTAACAGCTAAGCAGAACCTGCTTTACATAGCGGCCTTGAATGGAATTGATAAGGCTGAGAGGGAGAGGCGTGTTGAGGAGGTTTTGAGGGTCGTTGGTTTAGAGGATGCTAAAGAAAGGAAGGTTGGAGGCTTCTCCCGTGGAATGAAGCAGAGGTTGGGGATAGCGCAAGCACTACTAAAGAGCCCCGAGCTCCTAATATTTGATGAGCCGACGGCTGGGTTAGACCCAGAGGCTTCAAGGGCCTTTAAAAACATGGTTCTAAAGCTTAGAGACAAGGGAAAAACTATCATGCTTAGCACCCACCTACTCTTCGAGGTCGGCCCACTATGTGATAACATAGCGATAATCAATCGTGGGAGAATAGTATTGCAGGGCAGCGTTAAAGAGCTTGCCGAAAGATTTATAGCTGAAGAGGGCTACAAAATCCGAGTTCAGGGCAAAGGAGACATTGGAAGACTTACCAATGCTATTCTGAACCTTAAGGACGTAAGAAATGTAAAAGTTGATAAAGAGTGCATCTTAATTGAAGCCAGCAAAGATATTAGAGTTGAGGTTAGTAAGTTAGCATCAGCACATGGTGTAGAAATTGTTGCGCTTGAGCTTACAGTTCCATCCATCGAAGACCTCTTCATGAAGTATTATAAGTGGGAGTGATCGTAATGGCCAGCGCATCCATTATAGCATCGAAAGAATTCTCAGATATTATAAGGAGCAAAAGATTCATAATCTTACTATCTATCTTCGTCCTGTTAATGATTGCGGCTGTTACAAGCACATATATTTCGGCAACTCAGGGCATCGCCACGCCAACAGCTATGCCGAGACGCTTCCTCCTTTCAGTAGCATCAAGCCTAACAGGTATGATGGCCTACTTCGCGCCAATCCTCGGCATAGTCTTAGGCGTAGACGCCATATCTGGGGAGAGGGAAAAGGGTACATTGAAAATGGTTCTCGCTCAGCCAGTTTTCAGGGATACATTCATTAACGGGAAATTCCTTGGGACTATCGCCGCAATCTCACTGGCTGTATGCGTGGCATTTCTGGTCAATGTTGGGGGAAGCATAATAGCGCTTGGAATAACGCCAACTGATGATGATGCAGCCAGACTTCTTCTATTCCTCATTATCTCAATAATTTATGCAATAGCATACTACGGCATAGCAATATTAATATCCACGGTATCTAAGAGGACAACTATCAGCGTCATCGCCAGCATTATGATATGGGCGGTCTTCACGTTCATACTGCCCATAATAGCCACGATGGTAGCATTCTCCATAGCCCCAATCCGCATACAACCAGGACAAAATGTGACAATCACACCAGAATTAATAAGAGAATTTAGAAGAAGAATGGCTGTTACTGAGACGGTAAATATGTTCACGCCAAACTACCACTTTAATAGAGCCGCTAATAATATCCTCAGGGCTTTTATAGGAGCAGGATTTATGCCGGAGGGAGGAGCTCCAGACCAACCCCCACAACAGGTTATTAGAACTATCTCAGTAATTGAGAGCCTAGCGATGGTTTGGTCAAACATATTAATAATAGCGCTGATAGCAGCGTTTACATTAATAGCTACGTATATGCTTTTCGTGAGACAAGAGACAAGGTAAAAACAAATCCCCACTTTTATTTTTCGTCTTACTTGGTTTTTAAGATCTCTATCGCCTTATCTATGCATTGGCGTTTTCTCCTCTGATGATCCTTAACGAAGCCCGTTACGATCTTCGCTAGGCGGGCCTTATCTTCGCCGCATAAGATGTTCCCACATTTACAGTCGTTATAGAGTTCTATTACGTCCTTATCATCTTCGAAGAAGTGGAAGAGGTATAGGTCGAAGATCGGGCATATCTCCGGGTTTCCACCGAGCTTACGCTGCTCCTCCGCGGTCGGCCGCCCACCCGTGAAGGCATTAAAAATCTTCTTTCTTATTAACTCTGGCTCCTCATCGAGCGTGAAGTAGCTCATTGGGTCGCGCTTACTCATCTTATAGTTACCATCTAACGCCCTTATCAGCCGATGGTATATTGATGAGGGTGGGATAAACTTAAATTTACTATAAAATTTATCTGCAAGGTCTCTCGTGAACCGAATATGCGGGTCTTGGTCTATGCCGACCGGTACAACTGTTGGCTTTGGTCCTCCGAAGTCCTCGAGCTGGGGCATCAGTATATCTCCAGCCTGTATTAGCGCCGATAAATATAGTCCAATGTGCCTCTCACCGTAAATAGCCCTTATTGTCGCTAGGGTTACACCCCTGCTGAAGATTATCGCTAGATCCTTCACCCTATCCTCCTTTGACTGGCGGTATATATAGCCCCTCTTTATGTCAAATCCTAGGGCTAAGAGGTCCGCAACATTGTTTATGGCTATCCTCTCGCTCTCCTTAAAGGGTATTCCATTATCCTCGTAAGATTCTATGTCAGCGATGCAGTAGAAGGCCGTTGCGCCCTGCTGCTGGAAATAGATTATTTCGCGAACAGTCATCAGCGTCCCAAGGTGGAACTCGCTGGTAGGTTTTATCCCACTCATAACTGCGAAATTCCCTCTGCTCTTCATAACCTCGAGTATGCGCTCAAAGTCCCTATGCCCAAATATGACGCCCCTACGCATGGCCATGAGTGGGTTGGGTATCTCCGGGAGGAGGGGCTTAAGCGGCTGTATCCCAAACTCTGTGAATAATCTCTCATAATCCTCTATCAAAGTTGCCCCAAAAGGATCCAGGATGATTCTCTTGTCCCCGTTCTCAGACAAGATGGGCCCCCCTTAAAATATAAGTAAAGCTAAAAGTTTTTCGGCTTAAATATTTGCATGAAGGCCGCTTTAATTTTAGAGTTAATGCCATTCCAAGGCATACACCCTTCTCGGTCTGATGCCTCCCCTCTGAATCATCAAGAAATGATCTTAGTGTAAGAAGCAATATATATGATTTTAGTGATAGCGGAGGAGAGATATACGAAATTTATCTGCTTCACCACCCTCCCAGAATAACTATTTTTTAATTAGCTAATGAAAAATGGTATAAGCGCTAAAGTGGTGATTTAGAGCTACCCATTTGAAGGAGAGTTAATAGCGTTTAATGGAGCTATCTTGAATGGGTGGGGTATCTTGAGGACACATTTAGTAGAGTTACCTGTTAAGAGTAAAGAGAGAATGCAGGTTATAAACGTGACAAGTGAGGTAAGCGGCGTTATTGAACGTAGTGGAATAAAAAATGGGTTCGTTAACATATGGGTTCCACATACGACTGCTGCAATAACGGTTAATGAGCATGACCCAGACTTGTGGGAGGATATTCTTATTGTAATGGGGAAGATTGCGCCGATAAAAGGAGACTACCGGCACAACGCCAAGTATAAGTGGGTTCCAGGTGAGCAGAACGCACATGCACATATACTAAGCTCCCTAATCAAACCATTTGTTACAATCCCAGTAGTGGACGGGAGGATGCTGCTTGGTACATGGCAATCAGTACTATTCATCGAGATGGATGGGCCCCGATCACGCACTATTCAGATACAGATAATTGGTGAATAAAGATAAAGATTAAGGATATGGTTTTCCGGCAAAACAGCAAAGGTTATTTAAATTTGTGAGGACATAAAGTAATATCCGTGATTTGAATATGGACGTAATGGAGATTATAAAGACCCGTAGATCGATCAGAAAGATCAAGCCTGATCCAGTTGAGGAGGAGAAGTTGCTAACCGTTTTAGAGGCGGCTCGATGGGCTCCCTCATGGGCCAATACGCAATGCTGGGAATTCATAATCGTTAAGGGCTCTGAGATTAAAAAGAAGTTGGCTGAGACGCTAACGCCCGGAAATCCCGCTACTGACGCTGTTAAGAACGCTCCAATAGTGATTGCTGCCTGTGCTAAGCTTGGGCTTTCAGGCTTTCTCCGAGGAAAGCAAGTCACTGAGAAAGGTGACTGGTTCATGTTTGACGTGGCATTAGCTCTCCAAAATCTCGTCCTCGCGGCATGGAGCCTTGGCTTAGGTACTGTTTATGTCGGTGCCTTCGATGCGAAAAAGGCTGCGGAGGTACTTAACGTGCCGCCTGGAGTCAGCGTTGTAGCACTAGTTCCGCTAGGCTACCCAGCGGAGATTCCAAAGGAGGCTCCCAGAAGAAAGGATCTTAAAGAATTTGTCTATATCGAGACGTATGGCAATAGGATGCTAACTTAGATTTCGCCTCTGACTAACAATAAAATAAGGAGAGTTCTCCTCAAATGGATCTAAATTTATTTTTTCTCTTTTCTAAAACACTTAGAAAGTGTCTTACGTCGGCATAAGTTTTCTCGTATATATGTGCGCTGTTTGTAAAATCTATGTAGGGGCCAACCTCCACGCCTATCTTTTCAGCTATTCTTTTTTGGAGTTCCGTCATTGCAAGCATGTTCATGTGCATTGCTCTAAAGATGTCCCTACTCCTCCAGCACGTATGCATGATGAGCTTTCCACCCCTTACTGTGCACCATATTCTCTGGAGGCATGGCGGGGATTCAGCCCACATGTCTCTCTTGGGGACCCAAGTTATCGCCTGCGCCCTCCTCGAAAAATTAGTCTTAAATAACTTTTTGATAATATATTCTATCTGGTTTATTCCCTCTGGCGGATAATTAAATAGCCGTTCATGATATGTGTAATGTATCTTCCCATCCTGAAGAGCCCAATCGAGACTCCCCTCTAGAACCTCACTAATATATTTCTCCAATGAGTTCCTTATGGCCGTGAAGACATCACCTTTATGAACTCTAGGTTCAGCAAACGGTTCCTCAACAACCACAAGTAAGCCTAAAATTTCCTTGCACTTTTCACCATACTCTGTAGGAACTTCAATACCGTCCTCCCAACACTTTATTACGCTTTTCTCCCAAGCCTCAGATACAGTATACGCTCTGATCAAAACGCCGTAAGACTCATACATCTTTCATCAGCCACGACAAATTTGATCTAAGCGGATTAGGAATAAGTTTGTTATCATTCATATTGATGCGTAATAATCATGTGCATAAATATTAAGTGATTATAATTATTAAATCTTTCCGCTTCACTAAAATTAAAAATCCTTAGCCTTAATAGTCTTCTTGACTTTCATGGAGTTTAGGTTTCAAAGAGAGAACATAGATCCCCACCCTGGTTCGCATACTTAAATAAATTTAATTGCACGCAGATACATTTTTAAGGATTTTTATAATAAATATATCTTTGGTGAAATCCATGTCTTCCTTCGACGAATTTTGGGAAAGATGGAGAAGGCGGAGGCCTTTCTCAAGCTTCTTTGAAGAAATAGATGAGATGTTCAGAGAGATGGAGAAAATATTTGAGAGAGAATTTGAAGATCTGGCGAAGAGGGTGCCAAAGGACTTAACGCGCGAGAAGGTTCTGCCAGATGGGACGAGGGTACATGAGTGGGGTCCATTTGTCTACGGATATAGCATAACGATTGGTCCTGATGGGAAGCCAGAGATAAGAGAGTTTGGTAACGTAAAACCCGGCATCGGTAGGTTCGGTAGACCATCCATATCCATTAGGGAGGAAAGGGAACCTCTCGTGGATATAATCAGCACTAACGGCGAAATAAAGGTTATAGCCGAGCTGCCGGGCGTTGAGAAGGAGGATATAAAGTTACATGGCACTGAGACGACGTTAACGATAAGCGTTGATACGCCGCAGCGCAAATACTATAAAGAAGTCAATTTGCCCGAAAAGGTTGATCCAAAGCAGGCTAAATCAACCTATAAGAATGGTGTGCTCGAAGTAACCTTGCCAAAGAAGAAGGAGACCCCGAGGGGAGAACCGATAAGCATAGAATAATACTTGAATAGAAAGCTAGTATCCTCTCATCCGCTATAAACCCATTTTTTGGTTGGTTAAAGTTGAAGATATTGCGAAAAAAGATATTGAAGAAGGTTCAGGAAAGCATTCCATGGCTGGAACATATTCTCAGCGATGAAAATCTCGCCCTAGACATAAATCCACAACCATCAGACATAATCCTTAAATTTAGACACGGAAGCCACTGTTTACACTGTAGGGGGAGGTGGGCGTTATGCGGAAAGCCGAACTGTCCAGCGCTCGCCAGATTATCCCTCTTCATGAGGACTAGGAGGCTCGTTGACTCCGAGACGCTATTTGGTTCATCCCCTCCGGGAGCCTTCGTTGGACGCATAGGCTATCCATATGTTTATGCCGGGCCGCTCGTACCTCCCCTTCTAGGAGATACATCGCTCCTCGATTTTCCAGAGAGATGGGTTGGAAGAACAATTGATGAAATAATTAGATTCAGGACTGAGCTGATCCGCGGCAAATTTAGAGTTAATGTCAGGAAACCCTTTAACAACCAGCACCTTTTGAGCAGGACCCTCGAGATAGCCCTTTCAAGGGAACCTGTAGATACTGAGGCCGTTTTCAAGAGAAAGCCCTCTGGAAGTTTTCTATTTGATGATGAGGTCCAGCCTATGGGCCCCTCAGCCCCATTATCTAAGATTGAAGTTGGAAATGTTAAAATTGATCATAGGCTTGAGAAGGCATATAATGATGGTGATTTAAAAGCTGAGGAAGCCATATTAAACCTCTATTTAAGCGGCGTTCCAGTATCAATGATCCAAAGGGCCTTTAGCCTCGGCGCCTTCGGTATAAAGAAGCAAAGGAGGCTTGTACCTACAAGGTGGAGCATAACTGCAGTCGATTCATTAATATCGAAGAGACTAATAGAGGATAAAGTTAAGAGTAATCCTGTGATAAATGAGTACCGCCTCTACACCTTCAGCTATCTAGGAAATAAATTCATTATTCTTATGATCCCCTCGAAATGGATGTACGAGTGGATCGAGGCATGGTATCCCGGAACTTTATGGAACCCCGAAGACAGTCACATAGCCATAGGTGGTGACTGGGAAGGTTATCGTGGAAGAACCACATATGCTTCTCTTGGAGGATGCTATTACGCCGTCAGGCTGGCCGTAGCAGAGCTCCTAGCGAGGGAGGGAAGGCAGGCTGGCGTAGTAGCAATGAGGGAGATTCGCCCTGACTATATCACGCCCTTAGGCGTATGGATAAACAGGGAATGCGTTCGAGAAGCCCTTAAACATTTTGGCAAAAGATTTAATACACTTAAAGAAGCCTTAGAGTGTATAAGTACAGGTTTCTCAGTCCCTCTTGAGGAATGGATAAAAACAAGCACCATCTTAAAGAACGAACTTTTGCAAGAAAAGATTACAAAATTTTTAGGAGACCTATTTTAATAAAATGGTGCACGCAAAATTATATATTAACACATTGACGCCCAGAAAATTTTCATTCCATCAACAAATTCCTATAATCTCATACGGCCAGTAGATAGTGTCATGTGAGGTTCGCTGGCAACTGAGATCACATGAGACGAGAACCCCTCAAAATTTTTGATAAGACGAAGTTAAAGTTCTCTTGAATGACAGAAACATTTTCAATGAACTTCTTCCCACTAGATGTTAAAGTATAAACTCTCTTCCTCCTCTCTTCGCCCCTGATCAAGCCATCTGATATCTCGAGTAAAATTACCATGTCTATAAAATTCCTTTTTCTGCATAATCTTATTTATGCTGTTTTTGCCATGAAATTGCTTCATTATATTATCAATATATTTTTATAGAGTTTAAACTTGTTATAATATATCATTTGTATATATTTTTGATATAAAAATAGTTTGGCGCGCGGGCGTGTATATTGTTGTATTACACATGTATAGGCGTGTATGATAATAAATGTTATTTTTAGTTTTTGCGGAAGTTTTTCCGAGGTGTTTGGTATTGGTTTTATGGAAATACCTCTTTGGGCTAGCTTCTAAAGACTTAGAGACGTTAAAGAAGAAGAAGCAGGCGTTGGAAGACTTATTATCATCTAATAAGATTTCGCAACAGACATATGAGTATCTAAATAAGGATGTGAGCGAAGCCCTGATAAGCATAGAGAAGTATTTGGAGTCCCTTATCTCTAAAATGAAGGGCAGGATAGATGACCTTGAGAGACAGATAGGTGTCTTGGAAATATTCTTAGCGAATAGCGAGATGATGTATGCTGCTGGCGAGATAGATTATGAGGAATATGAGAAGCAGAGTAGAGCGCTGATTACGGGAATAGAGTCCATGAAGAGGGAAATATCTGAAATAAAGAGCATATTGAGCCCGCCTACACCAGAATCTATTGTAATGGCTAAATCTGTGGAAGTCACTGTGGTATCATCTGAAAGTATAACCTCAACCGTCATAGAGCCCCAAATTGCGAAAGAAGCGCTCGAACACACATAATCGCCATCTCAAAAGCTACAGAAATTAGGATAACACCATCCACAGCTTGTTTCTTTTTATCCCCAAATAAGTTTTCAAAAGGGCATTTAGGATAAAATTATTTTAGACTTTCTTCTTTTCTAATACTTTTGTCCGCCTCTTCTATCTCCATTTTCTTTAAGACTTGGTATCTGCGCAATCTTTCAGCTAACTCAGGATCCCCGAGCGCAAGGATCTTAGCAGCCGCTATTGCGGCTCCTTCAGGCTCAATTGTCACAACCGAACCTATTCCACTTGGCACTCTGAGTGAAGAGAATATATCTGCTCCGCCAAATTTTTCGGAGTATGGTGGACATGCTATAACCGGCTTTAACGTATTTGCATCAACAAGCGCGCTTAGAGCATTAGATCTCCCAGCGACGGTTATAAAAACTATTTTCTTCCCTTCATACTCCCTCAGTATTTCAAGAACCTTTTCAGGGGTTTTATGCGCCGAGGCCACTCTGTATTCATAATCTACTCCTAGAGCGCTAAGATACTTTCCAATTTGCTGTGAAAATTCGGCGTCACTTTTTGAACCCATTAATATAATAACTTTCCCCCTCATAGCCCTCAAAAATCTATTTAGCTGGCTTATCTATTTAAGGTTGGTTAAAGAAATATGGTCTCCTTCTCTTAACCGCCTCAATGAAGAGCTCCCTTAGACGCTCGTCCTCAGAACCCCCTCTTATCGGGCCCAGAATATCTACCAGGTTATCGTTTTTGAAGAGGCATGGCTTTAATTTTCCGTCAGAGGTTAGGCGGATTCTATTGCAGTGTAGGCAGAAGTCAGAATTATGCATTGGACTAACAAACTCGACCTCGGTGCCATCCCTCAGAACATATTTCCTTCTGTGATGCATCGATCTAACGATGGTTCTGACTGCTTTTTCTTTAATTCTATCTTCAATGCTCGTGAGACCTATATGATATTTCTCATATATAGCATTTATTTCTGGACTCTCAAACTCTATTATCTGTAGTATCAGGCCGTTTTCTCTGGCAAACTCTATCATATCATCAACCTCATCTTCATTTATGCCCTTAAGAATAACCATGTTAACTTTAACTGGCCTTAAATCTGATTTTACCGCCTTAATTATCCCCCTGACAACAGATTCATGCCCATCGACACCAGTTATCATCTTAAATTTCTCGTTATCCAGGGTATCTAGACTTACATTAACTCTCATGAGGCCGGCCCTCTTCAGATCGTCAACATATTCTTCTAGAAGGAAGCCGTTAGTCGTCATGGAAATATCATTTATCCCCGGCACCTTACTTATTCTGCCCACAATCTCAACAATGTCATCCCTTAATAGTGGCTCACCGCCAGTCAACTTAACTTCATTAATGCCCAGTAATGCGGCCACCTTAACTATTCGCTCTATCTCCTCTGGAAGCATTTCGTAACGAGACTCGCCACCCTCACCCTCTCTATGACAATAAAAACACCTAAAGTTACACCGCTGTGTCACAGAAATGCGAATATTCTTAACGACCCTCCCAAAGAAGTCTTTAAGCATAAACCTGTCTTCCCTTACTTTATTAGTGAATTGAAATATGAAATATTTATTTTAATGTTATGCTTCTTCAAGGAAGATGTTTAAAAGGAAAATTTATTTTATTCTCAAGTCAAAAGAATATGTGGTGGGCCCGTAGCCTAGCCAGGATGGGGCATCGGCCTCCTAAGCCGAGGGTCGGGGGTTCAAATCCCCCCGGGCCCGCCATATTTGGCCTATTTAAGAAGCGCGGATCAAAAACTCTTTCAACCGTGTTAAAGGTATAAGTTTCTTTTTGGCAAGACTTAAATGTTATAAATTTACTTTACTATATTATAGTATTGCAATTATTGGAGGAGGTTGAGGTGCATAAAGATCAGGTTATTGGTGCTGCTCTCCTGGCGGTCTCCATTATAGTCATAATTGTCTATATTTGGCTCGTCTTTTTCCCACCATTAAAGGGCGTAGACCTATTCCTCCTTAAGCTTACTGGCGCTGTGGCTGTAGCTGGAATATTTGCTATCCTCGGCTGGATAGGCTATACACTTGCAACAACGCCTCCCCCAAAACCTATAGAGGAGATAGAGAAGGAGATCGAGAGCGAATTAAAGAAGATTGAGGGCCAAGAGCAGGAGCAAAAACAGTCCTAAAAGAGCGGTGAAGAATCGCTTTTAAGATGCCAAAGAAGAAATAAAGTTTAGACCAGAAGAGAATATGCTAAGAATTAGCGATTAGTTAATGAAAAAGTTAATGTTCATTAAGACTTACACCTTTTCCCAAAACTTCTTGGTCATGCTTTATTCTATTGGAATTAATTCCCATCCCCTCTAAGAAACTTTATTCTAAGCCGTCTTCTCCATATTAACCTAGTGTGATAGCAGCCACTTAAGACCACCCATGCTGAGATTAAATGGTTCTATGCAAATAAAATGGTATGATAATCTCCTAACCCTCAAATACATATCGATTTCGGGGGTAAGTATATAGTATGCGCTAACAAAGTTATTTCTATGAAAATTATTAGAAAATCGCAAGGTCTCTTTTCTTACTTCGGGGGCACCTTCACCTTTCTATGGATAATAATGTTTATAATAATTTTCTCTGACTCCCTCTCCTGGCCAGCAGTCCCCTACCTCATTAGGGAGACCCTTCTCGAGGAGACGGCCGTTGTCACTATGCTAGGCCTATTAATCTCCACCTTCAACCTAATTAAAATAGCCGCAAATATTCTCGGCGCTTTTCTCGGGGATAGGGTTAATAGAGATGTCATAGTTCTTCTCGCACTCATCCTTTTACCAGCATCGTTTGCGCTCCTCCTTTTCGCTGCAAATTACCTATGGATTCTCGGATCATATATTCTCTTTGGCATATTTTATGGGATTCTCATGCCGCCACTAAACGCGATGGTTGCCGACTCAATCCCAAGAAAATTTAAGGGAACACTATTTGGGGTATTTAATCTCTCTTGGATTCTAAGTCAAATACCCGCTCCAATAATAGGTGGTTTACTCTCAAAAACAATATCTTTACGCTTTCCGTTAACGTTATCGCTTACATTATCATTAATTACGCTCGCCTCATTTATAGCACTTAGGAAAACTTTAGAGGGAATATCTTCACCATACCGACAGGCTCCCGCTCATGGAATAAAAGGTCCTGCAAAGATACCCACCCGAAACTTGCTCCTCCTGTGCCTCACACAATTTTTCTTTGGCCTAGGGAGCGGAGCTCTCGCGCCGATAATCACGGCATTTCTTATCTATGTTATCGGTGCGTCTCCCGCCGAGATGGGGTTAGCATACTCCCTCGGTTGGGGGTTAGCAACGGCTATTGCCCAGATCCCAGGCGGAAAACTCTCAGATAAACTTGGGTATAAGCCGGTCATAATAGCGTCTACGCTGGTAGGTTCGCCCTTAATTCTCCTACTACCCTTCTCTAAGAACCTCATGCATTTTATAAGCGTATCCGCCTTATCAAACATCTTTGGATATCTGGCCTTACCAGCATTTTCAGCATACACAGCTACTTTGGTAGGGGAGGGTGGTTTAAGCAGAGGGTTTGGGTTAACGTCAGCGTCCTTCAGCATCGGATCAATAGCAGGACCAATCATAGGAAGTTTTTTATGGACAATTTCTGAGCCAAATTATTTTCCACCATTTGCCGTATCCACGATATCTCTCCTTTTAATGCTTCCATTTATAATTGCCTTGAGAGACGATTAAAAACTCATCTAAAAACAAAATATTATGGTAGAAAAATCACTTATGGGGGAAATGGGCAAAAGAGAAGCTTAGGTTTTTGCGAACCTCTTTGCGGCCTCCTCAAGGGCTACTACGCCTGGCAGTTTCTTTCCCATCAAGAACTCTATTAGTGCTCCGCCAGCCGTGCTTATATAGCTCATTTTATCGGCCAGCCCTAAGCTTTGGACTGCTGCTATACTATGCCCCCCACCTATTAGCGTAAAAGCTTTGGAAGAGGCCATAGCTTTGAAGAGGGCTTCAGTCCCCTTCTTAAACTCGTCCTTCTCGAATACTCCGGGTGGCCCGCTGAATACTATTGATTTAGCCCTCTTAATAAGCTCTATATACCTCTCAATGGTCTTTGTCCCAATATCATATACCGGATGGTTTGTCGGCAGATCTTTCAAAGATATTTCCTTCCTCTTACCCTCAACCTCGATGGCTAAGTCTATAGGGGTCTCGATCCTCTCAGGGTATTTACCCATCAACTCTCTTATTCCTGGGATAAGGTCAAGCAACTTATTCTTTTCAAGAAGATCCATATTTGGCTTACCGAGGTCGTATCCTTTAGCTACAAGAAATAGATGGCCAGTTATCCCAGCCGTTAGAACGTAATCCGCAATATTATTATCTAGAACATACTTTGATATTCTGAGCGAGTCATCGGCCTTAGCTCCGCCGAGTATATAAATACAGGGTTTCTCGGGATTCTCCATAACCCTACTAAGCGCTTTCAGCTCCTTCTCCATGATCCTACCAGCGGCGCTTGGAAGAAGCACGGTAAAGCCGACTATCGATGCGTGGCTCCTATGGGCTGCCGCAAAAGCATCATTCACGAAAAGGTCAGCAAGCGGCGTAAGGTTCGCCACTAAATCGGACTTAGCGTGCTCCCCGGGAGGGGCATCCTTAGCCTCCTTTGGAAAGTTTCTAACATTATCTAAGACAAGTATCTCGCCGTTCTTAAGCTCCTTTATAGCCTTCTTAGCCTTCTCGCCAAAGACGTCATCCACATACTTAACTGGCTTACCTAAAACTCTCTCCAATATTCTGGCATGCTGCTCCAGAGGTATAAAGTCCGGGTCACCCGGCCTTCCCTGATGAGCTAATATAACGACCTTTGCGCCCTTCTCAGCCAACTCTTTTATAGTGGTCTCGCCATGAGCCCTAATCCTTGTATCATCGATTATCTTCTTTGTCTGAGGATCAACCGGTGAGTTAAAATCAACCCTAACGAGAACAACCTTACCTCTAACATCAAAATCATCCAGCGTCAGAAACTTTGGCATATTTAATCCTCCCCATTAAATTTTTAATAAAAAATAATGGTATTTAGGGTTTTATTATTTTAGAGGAAGCCAGCTTTCTCGCCGATTAATCTCACAACGTCTACTAGCCTGCAGGAGAAGCCCCACTCGTTATCATACCATCCAAAGACTTTGACAAGGTTTCCGCCAGCAACCATAGTGCACTGTCCATCAACTATACATGAGTAGGATGTATGATTCACGTCTACTGAAACTATTGGGTCCTCAGTATAAGCCAGTATGCCCTTAAGCGGGCCCTCGGCAGCCTTCTTAAAGGCATCATTCACCTGCTCCTTTGTGACGTTCTTCTCTAAAGCGGCCGTTAAATCACATATTGAAACATTTGGAACCGGAACCCTAAGGGCTATGCCGTCGATCCTACCCTTAAGTTCAGGCCAAACCATGGTTGACGCCCTAGCAGCGCCGGTCGTTGTTGGTATAATATTTAGGGCCGCAGCCCTAGCCCTCCGCAGATCCCTATGTACTAAGTCCAGAACCCTCTGGTCGTTCGTGTAAGCATGGGCGGTCGTCATAAGAGCCGACTTAATACCGAAGTTCTCGTGGAGAACCTTAACCATCGGTATGACACAATTTGTTGTGCATGAGGCATTTGATATCACGCTATGTTTATTGTGATCATACTTGTCATGGTTAACGCCATAAACTATAGTTATATCTGGCTCAGTTGCCGGCGCCGTGATAAGAACCTTCTTCGCTCCAGCCTGTAAGTGCTTTGAGGCACTAGCCCTATCAGTGAATAGACCGGTAGACTCGACGGCTAAATAAACGTCCATATCGTTCCACGGGAGTAGGGCGGGATCCTTCTGGGAGAGAACCTTCATCTCCTTTCCATTAACCACAATGCTATCGCTTTTAGCCTCAACGCTTCCCGGAAACTTTCCATGCACTGAGTCATACTTTAGTAGGTGCGCTAAAGTCTTAGCATCGGTTATATCGTTCACAGCGACAACATCAATATCCTTTGTTGCACCCATCTCGACAATGGCTCTGAAGAAAAGCCTTCCAATTCTGCCAAAACCATTTATTGCAATACGTATAACCATATTGGTCACCTAAGTTGCATATTTTGATTTTACCTATATATTCTTTTCATGTTAATATTAATTTTTCTGAGAAATTATTTATTTTTAAAGGTTTTTTATCTCCATACCTAAACTCTCAAGACGCTGGGCTATGAACCTCCTGTGGCAATACTTAACATTTCTCTCTTTACATAGGAGTGCGACCGCCTCTTTTCTGGCAATCTCAATAAGTGTGTTAAGGCCATTCTTAAACCTCTGCGTCTCCATATATTTCTCATAACCACCTCTAACGAAGCCCCCTAAACTCTCGCCCAGAAAAATATATTTTATCCCATGTCCCTCCAAAATCCTCTCCAAATTCTCCCTATTAAAATCTGCATCACTACTTTTTGGAAAACGCCTAACATCAACGACCGTGGTGACACCATTCTCCTTTAGGAGAGCAATGAGCTCAGAGACCGACCGACCTGAATAACCAACAGTATAAACAACCACAGCTATCCCTCCGCAATTACAGCCCATAATGAGACTAATGGAAATAAATAAGTAAAGTTTTTATCTCGTTATTGATTCAACGGTGAGAATTGGAGGAATTAGTTTGAAGATTGTGGGCGGACCAAGTTCCCTAAACTTGGCCAGAAAAATAAGCGAAATCCTAAATGCCCCACTCATCAATACTAGGATAAAACGTTTTCCTGACGGGGAATTTTATTTTAAGTTTGAGGAGAAGGTCTCCGGGGAGCATCTCATAATAGTACAGAGCCTGGAGCCCCCGCAGGACCTACACGCCATGGAGTTGTTTTTAATGCTGCATACTGCAAGAGAACTCGGCGCGGAGACGATAAGGGTCTTCATTCCATACCTTGCCTACAGTCGGCAGGATAGGCGGTACCTTGAGGGCGAATGCTTAAGTTCGGCTGTAATAGCGGAGATCATGGAGAACCTTGGCGCAGACGCCCTATACACTATTGACGTGCATAATGAGAGAGTGCTGAGGATGTATAATATCCCAGCCCATAATTTAACGGCCTCCGGTGAAATAGCGAAATACTTTGCTAGGAAAGAATTAAAAGATCCTGTTGTTATAGCGCCCGACAATGAAGACATGGCTAAGAGGAGGGCTCAGTACGCTGCCAAGGTGCTTAATTCCGAGTGGGATGCCCTAGAAAAGAGGAGGGATCGTCATACTGGAGAGATAATTACCCTTTCAAAGGAGCTAAATGTTCATGGTAGGGATGCCGTCATAATAGATGATATAGTGAGCACAGGCAAAACCGCAGCGAACGCCGCAAAAATACTTAAAGAGCAGGGCGCCAGAAGAGTCTTTGTGGGAGTGTCACATCTCCTACTTATGGAAGATGCCGAGAAAATCATTATGGAGAGTGGAGTTGAAGAAATTGCCGGGACTGATAGTGTCACAAATAAGTATGCAAAAATTTCCGTTGCACCAATATTTGTGAGGGCTTTAAAAGGAGAAGTAGAACAAATATAAGGTATTATTGCTGCTCAAGAAAGGCTGAAAGGCTATATTGCTTAGCGCCCTTTCCAATTTCAAATAGCGAATTTATTTCTTCTTTAATTAAAGTTAGGCGCTGAGCATAATATTGCGACATATTGTATTTTTTAACTAGACGCCAAGCATCTTCCAGGTACTTTTCAATAGCTCCTCTATGAACTGTCAGAGTTAGCTCGCCACCACATTCAGTGCAAGCGCCCTTAAGTGGTATACGCCTAAAGCGCTTATTACATTTCTTACACCTAAAACTTTGTGTAGCGAAAGCCCTTAAATTCCCGGATATATCGCGAAGGAAGTGCGTATTTAAGACTATTTCAGCAACCACCCGGGCGTCCACGGCCTTAATCTTCTCAGCTAGAGTTAATTGAGCATTTAATTTATCAGCCATGCGCTTCAGAGTCTTATACACGCTCTCCCGATTACCACTTTCAATATTTGATGTTGGCACCGTAAACCTAAAGCCCTGAAGGCGCAGCTCGGAGTTAAGCCTATGTTTAACGGTATCAATGAGGTTAATCACATCTCTAGCCGGGGTCCCCCTAAAGGTTTCCCTGTAGAATTCGAGGGGATACTTACCTGCAACATCAAATTCATGCGCCTGTCTCTGAACCTCTTCTGGGAGAACCGCGCGAACAATGAAGAGCGGGGAGTCCATTGTTCCGCCTATCTGATCTGGCAGATACTCTCTGGAGAAGTTTAGGAGAGCGTCTAAGGCTAGTACTACGCTATCTTCATCTCCATCGCAGTCCCTTCGCTTCGCCGAGTGCCAGAAAGGATGGGCAAAACAGACGTTTAATTTAGTGAACCCTATTATCCTGCCTAAAATACCAACACACGTATGCGGCGCTATCCCTATGACCATTTTACCGATTAAATCCTGTGGCTTGCTAACCTTATAATATGGCGGAAGATCATAGATCCTCTGGAGCAGCTCATCTATAAAATTTGCAACAGCCACAAGATGTTCTGCACATTTCCACGAAATTATAATATCCTGGACTTTAAGCTCACAGATCTGCTCCGGATCACTTAATGGATTACTAAGATAATCATGAGTGTAGCCCAATTCCCGAAGCTTCTCAACTGAGACACCTATTTCAGATGGTTTAAAGTGAGTTAGGGGGGCATTGGTCGCATCAAATCTTATAGTACCATCCTTATATACATAAAGGCCA
Organism: Bathyarchaeia archaeon; assembly: GCA_038817885.1. Classification (GTDB taxonomy): domain Archaea; phylum Thermoproteota; class Bathyarchaeia; order Bathyarchaeales; family DTEX01; genus DTEX01. Next base: position 36,581 of record JAWAZE010000005.1, read on the forward strand.
TATTTAGCCCTCAAAACCCCCTTCTCAATTGGCTCAGGAACGCGCAGCCTGTTTGTTAAACCTTTAACTCCCTTAACCTGCTCAGGTCTAAAGCCAGCTTTCTGACAGGCCCCGTCGATCAAATCCTTAATAGATATTACTTGTGAGCAAAAACTCTTCGCCTCGACATTACACACTGGACAAATGTTTACGGAGAGACTTCTGCCGCACTTTGGGCAAACAAGCTTAAGGTTGGTCTCAAGACCACATTCCGAACAGATCCTTCTGAAAGTTGATCTTTGACATTTGGGGCAGATCCTGCTGACCAGTTCAACTTTAATGGCCCCTCTACTATAAGCCTTCATTAGGTCTCTCTGCGCCCCACCGCTCAAACCGGCTGGGAAGAGAACGTGGACTGGTGGCTTCATCTCGCGTTCCTTTGCTTTTTCAGGTCTGCCGACTCTAGCGCCTATGAACTTCGGCGCCTTATCTCTAATGGTGATCCTGCTGAGAACCATTAAATTATCTAGGACGGATAAATCTTTGGAGATCTCATGCTTCGGATCATGTACTCCAAGGGGGAAGGCGAAGGCGAAGGCATCAGCTCCTTCAATAACTATTTTTCCATTAATGATTTTATGGGGGACACATATTTCCTCGAGGATCCTTTTTACTTCTGGATCAAGCACGCCATATATTCTGGTTATAAGATCGCCCTCATAAATTATATCTGAGGTTAGCAGCCACTCCCTAACTTTCTTAAGGTCCTTAACAGTGATGTTAGTCCAGAAGAGCGTGTATGAGGGGTGCAGAGGAACGCCAAGCGACCTGCTCAATAATATAGCTTCCCGTATGCTCGGCTTATTACTAAATGGATCATCTAAGAGAGCCTTTAGGGAGGAGGGTGAGAGCCCAGCCCTTAAAGCGGCCTCTTCAACGTTCCCATCGAACTCCTTCAAGATTATTTCTCTAAGTTCCTCAGACCAAAACTCCTCAGTATAGCCGGATGGGAGAAGATCCTTGTTATTATAGAGGAAGTCCCCAAAACTTATTAAAATATCTCCAAGGAAAAGAATTTTCTCGGCATCTCTCTTTACAATCTCTATATTTTCATAAGATACCCTAACAACTGAGCCGTCCTTCAATTTAACTATTGGCGGCTCAATATAATCCACTGGCATAACAATGCCAGCCTTTCCAGGGGTTTCAATTTTAATCTGTGTTCCACCGGCAAGGAAGTTCTGGAGAGTTATCATTGTTAGCGGATGAACTCCTACAGCTGAGAGCCCTGTGTTCCTTGATCTACCATAGCGGAGCCTAAACCCGCCCTTCTCTGAGGGAAAGCATAATATGGGTCTCCCGGCGGGAGCCTCCTCCATAAAACCAGCTGAGGATCTGTTAGCCGCGCTCGCCTTAATCTCTTCAAGCCAATCCCAACCCTGGATCCTGAGGTCCCTTACTACGGCGAGAACTTTTGCCGCCCTTCCAATAACCCCATCATTTATAACCCTAAGCGCCCCTCCCCTAACACGATTCGTTTCTATGCGCGGCAGATTTCGATATAAGGTAACTTCAATTGGGTCCGATGAGGGTCCAGTAACTTCGACCGGAATGCTCTTTAAGACAAATCTAACCTGCTCATCTGATACATTATATTGGAAGTTGCCGACCTCACGCTCATAGAGGCGCAGTTCCTCGATGAAGCGCTCTATCTCTTCATTAGTGGGCTTATATCTATCTAAGCGTAGTAGCTTACGGATAAAGTCTGCGACAACTGGTGTAAGGGCTGCCTCCGTCCCACCAGCCGAACGTATTGGTCCGGCGAAGTATACTGCGAGGTACCTTGATCCATCAATATTTGTCTTTATCGCAACTTTAGCAATACCCTCAGTGTATACAGCTGCGGTCACACCCTCCGTCAATATTGCAAGGGCCGCTCTGATCGCCAAATCCGCCGCCCTCTCCTCACCTAAATCACCAAATTTCCCAAGAACTATTTCCTCAGCTATCTTGAAGGCGGCCCTCTCCTTTGACATAACTTTCGTTAGCTCTCTTATTCTATCCGCTATTCCAGGTAGCCCGATGAAGCTCTCAGCGAGGCTGGCTAGATCGCTTACAATCTCTATCTCCGGGTAGGACTTTGGATCAATTCCTTTTGCCCTAGCCCTTCTAGTAACTTCATAGAGATCCTCTAAAGACTGAAATAATTTAGTGAAGTATTCTCCATATTCCTGGCTTATATTGTTTGGGACCTGCATTCTGATCAACTTCACTCGGTATGAATCCTGCAGAGAATGATTGTATTCCATTCTTCTATTGGACGACCCATAAGCCTCTCATAAGTCTTCTTGGCAATCTCTTTCCTCCTTTCAACACACGCTTTACACTTTCCGTGTCTCATGTCTGAGGGGCCATCGCACTGGCCACAATTTAAGAGCAGGGATTCGCCTAACCCCCTTAATGTCGTCCAGGCATACTCCCGCTCATCATACTCCGGCTCAAAGTCAGGCCAAATATCATAAATATCTTCTTTACCCAAAACCTTCTTAAGAGCCTCAAAATATTTCTCAAAAGACGTCAAGGGTTATTCACCTCTTTAAACTTAGCCCTTACCCCCTCCCTTATCCCCTCAATTATCTCGTTCAGTTTGCTTCTAACTCTCTCTTCCTCCTTTCCTTCAACTATCGTTCCAGTAACCACTATATCGGCACCGGACTTAACGGCTTCCTTTGCCTGAGCGCCACTCCTTATACCCCCACCAACAATCAGTTTTATGCTTATTGCCTCCTTAACTACTCTGATCATGCTCGCAGGGACTGGGCGGCTAGATCCTGATCCAGCTTCAAGATAAACGAACCTCATACCAAAGAACTCAGCGGCAAGTGCATGAGCCGCCGCCAGCTCAGGCTTATTATATGGGATTGGACATGCCTTACCAATCACCCCAGCCGAGCCGCCCTCGCCAACTATTATATATCCAAGCGGAATCGCCTCTAAACTAAGTTTTTTAATTAGCGGCGCTGCGAGGACCTGAGCTCCAGATATGAAGTATGGATCGGCTGAATTAAGAAGTGACATAAACCATATTGCATCAGCGTACTCGCTGATGGCAGTTATATTATTTGGAAACAATATAACAGGGATGCTTACAGCCTCTTTAACCTGTTTAACGACGCTATTAAGTAAATTCTGGGATACTAGAGTTGTGCCCCCAATCATTATGGCGGATGAGCCTAAAGCCTCGCTGTCGCCTGATATTGAGGCTGCCGTTTCCAGGTTAACCCTCTCCGGATCAATAAGCGTTATATGGATTGCTCCTTCATTATTAATTCTCTCTAACAGGTACTTCTCCACTCTACCAACCATTAATCTACTCCCCTAACCCTTAAGCTCCATAAAATTCATCTATAAATTGACAGTACGCATCTACTTCCTTAAAGTAAGGTTTTACCAGCATCTCCTTCACATATCCACAACTCAGGTTACCGCAACGAATTATTGCCTTCTTCTTCCCCTCACCCCCATCAACAATCTCAATCCTAATTGACTGCTTACTACATTTAGGACATATGAAAACCTTAGGTAATTTCTTCTTTGGTATACGTATTACCTTTCTCCGCCTTCTCCCCATCTCAACTCCACACCAAATAAACAATTAACATATTTAACTCTTTCAGTTCTTAAAAGTTTAGGAGACGGTTGCCTAGGAGGTTTGGAAAATAGTTAATTATTCCTTTGTATACAAAAATGTATTCAAATAAGGAGGATAAAGCGTGATCGAGACCGCGCTGAAAGAGGAAATACAAATTTGGTTAACAAGTCTGAATAAAGACCCGATTTTCAAAATGCTACTAAAAAATAGCAATTTAACCAAAGTGCAGGCTGAAACTTTCTTAATAGACATTTTAGCCGAGAAAATAGCCAGCAAAAAATTAGTTTACGAGGAGAAGGCAAAGCTAAGGTTAATAAAATCAGGTGTAAGCCGCGGATCATTCAATAGAACCTTGGCTCAAGCAAGAAGAAACATAATCAGATCTATTTACACTATAATTCTTCTGGGCTATCTAGGCATATTTGATGACCCCCGCTTAGAACCTTACATTGAAATAGCTAATAAAATAAGGGCTTATAGTGAAAAACATAGAGAAATTTGGGAGACGGGAAAAATAGGAGAGGATCAAATAAAGGTGCTACAAGTCCTCCAAGACGAGATAGAGAAAAGGTTACATCATCTATCAAAAATGAGGACGCTTTCGGGCAAAACGTGACATCACGTTACGTCACAAAAATTAAAGTCTTATTTGTCAAGAAAATCTTAGAAAAGCATAAATAATTTAAGCCTTAAACTACTTATAATTATTGTGATTATGAATGTGATTTATACGTGATGTATGAAAATCATGTGATGTGATGTCATGGATCTCATATTAACATCAATTTATGCGATCCTCTTCACGATAACCTCAATCTCTTTACTAATCTACTTTAAGCGGTTTAGGGGCATTAACTTGGAATATATAAGATTGAAAAAGACATTTGAAGACATAATTTTTAGTTTCAATAGGGATCTCCAGAAAATCGAGGAAAGAATTCAGGAAATTACGAGAAGAATTGAGACAGGGTGGGGGAAAGACAAGATGGACGCTCTACTCGCTGACCTTAAAAGCAAAATAGAGGATTTAATCAGTTATAGGGAAAGGGTCTCCACAGAGATTGAAAAGTTAAAAGGAGAAATTGAAAAATTATCCGCTAAATGTAACGAAATTGAAGTGAAAGTGGAGAGTTTAAAGGTAGCTGCTGGTGATAGGGAGCTAGGGTTTTACGAGGATAAATCTACGAGATCTTTCTTACCTAGATTTGTTGAAGGGAGAAGATCCCCTGCCCCCCTAACGGCCACAGAAATGAAAGTTTTGGAGATTCTAGCAGAAGAGGGAGAGAAGACCGTTCCGGAGATAAAGGAAAGGATTGGCTTAACAAGGGAGCATACCGCGCGCCTAATGAAGAGTTTATATGAGAGAGGATTTGTGGAGAGAAGAGATGATAGAATACCATACGTATACCGTTTAGCCAAAGATATGGAGGAGAAGATTAAGAAGAAAGAATAACCTTCTATAGAGACTTTATAACTTCTCTTAGTTCCCGTGACATTAGCCTAAAAGATACCTTGTTCCCATTTTTAGTTTTAATCAATATTCCTTTTTCAGCAAATCTGGAAAGATATGTTGATACGGCGCTTAAGCTAATTGGTTCGCCGACCTCTTTTTCATATAACTCTTGAATATTTCTGGCCGAAAACCATGTTAGCGGAAAATTCTTCTTAACAATAAGCAGTATCTTATCCATCTTTGATAGATCCTGTTGATACTCATTAGATGGTTCTGTAATAGGCACGCCGCCGAGCAACTCAACCATATCAAATATCTTTTGAACCTTCTCCCTAGTAACTCTACCCTCAAAACTTATCGTATACTTATTACCAGATTCGTCGTAAACCTCTACCCTCATCTTCCTTACGGGCAACTAAACCTTCACCGCTCGAAGTTTAGAACAATTAATAATTTACTAATTCACAAGTTATAAATTATTCGGTTAATTGTGAGTTCAGAAAAAGCAAAAATTTTCCTCATTTTCTGAAAATAAGAAAAATTTTCAAGGATTAATGTTAACAGAATTAACGTTCCGAAGATCTTTTGAAAAGAAAAAGAAATAGATTTCTTTTTCTTTTTTCCAGTAGAAACGGAGGGGTGGCTTTTAACAAAAGTTAATTTTAAAATATGTCTTAACTAGAAAAGTGGGCTAAAAATATTTAATTATAATTGAAGTTTTAACAGATATTTCACAGGGAAGTTAATCATCGCTCCATCGAGCTCTTTTCTAAAACCCCGCCAAAACAAGCGGGGGTTCACCAGAGACACCCCATGATTTCCATTGGAAAAGGAACACATGCTTCTAAATATCAGTTTTTGATAAATTAAGAGGTGAATTTCCAGTTTTTTAAAAATTCTCATAAAATTCTTCCTAAAACTAATTTTTGAGATTATACAAAAAGTTATATAAGTTATGTTAAATATAACTTCTCCCTAATAAAAGTGGGAGATTGTTTTAACAAACAACAAAATAATCTAAATTTATGAGATTGTTTTCCAGTAGAAATAGAGGGGTAGGAGCCCCCTTTCTTTAGGACTTTTCATTCTTCAATCTATTTTTTTGTATGAGAGCTCTTAATTTTGGTAGCTCTTTCCTTATTCTTTTGGAGGTTTCCTGTAGGATATGGAGAAGCAGGTTGACATATTAGATAAAGTGTTCACACATTTTCTTAGAGGTTCTAAAATTTTTAGGGATAGGGAAGTTTTAAGGCACGATTATGTTCCAGAATATCTCCCGCATAGGGAGGAAGAAATTCTTCGTTTAGGTGAAATTACCGCTCCCACACTTAGGGGTTCACCATGCTCCAACATTTTTATTTACGGTAAGACTGGTACAGGAAAAACGGCTGTCGTTAGATTCATCTTAAAGAGAATTACTCAAAAAGCCGAGGAGATCAATTCGCCAGTTAAAGTCTGCTTTGTGAACTGCCGATTAGCCGGGACGGAATATAGGATCCTGGCGGCACTATGTTCAAGTTTCAATGAGAAGGTCCCCTTCACTGGCCTAGCTGTTGGGGAGATCTTCGACAGGTTCAGAAAAAGCCTGGAAAGTCAGGGAACTATCTTCCTTGTCGCGCTGGATGAAATTGATGCACTTGTTAAAATGCGTGGCGACGCATTACTCTACGAGCTCACCAGGATAAATGAGAATCTTAGTAAAAGTAAAGTCTCGATTATAGGCATATCTAATGACCTGAAATTTAAAGAGCTTCTTGATCCAAGAGTTTTAAGCACGCTGAGTGAGGAAGAAATGGTTTTTAAACCCTATACTGCTGATGATCTTCAGGACATTTTGATGGAGAGGGCTAAAATAGCTTTTTATGATGGCGTTTTAAGCGAGGGTGCCCTTAAGTTATGTGCTGCTCTGGCGGCAGCGGAGCATGGTGATGCTAGGAGGGCCCTTGATCTCCTAAGAGTTGCCGGTGAGATAGCTGAGCGGAAAGGTGATGCTAAAATTTCAGAGGAGCACGTTAGAGAGGCTCAAAAGAGAATAGAACATGATCGGGTTTACGAAAGCATAAAGAGTCTGCCTACACACTCAAAGATAGTTCTCTTAAGCGCTTTTCTGCTCAGTAAATTTGATCCAAATCGCTCAATGACCGGGGAGATCTATAATCTTTACTCGGAATTATGCGAGCAGGTTGGTATAAGCCCATTAACCCAGAGGAGGGTGAGCGAGCTAATAAATGAATTAGATGTTATGGGGCTCCTTAACTCTCGTGTTGTAAGCCTTGGAAGATATGGGCGAACAAAAAAGATAGGTCTAGGTATCCCACGAAAAATTCTCACAGAAGTTTTCTCCGAAGATGAAATATTTAAAAATATGCTGAGCTACAGGCCTAAATTTTTATCTTCTTCTTAAATTAATCTTACTTTGCTTTTAAATAATGGAAGTAAAATCTATTGGGATAACTTCAAAAGTATTTAGGTTTACTGCCGGGATTATGCCGGGGTTAGGTATGTGTCCCATTTCTTTTTGATACTCCGTCTGCTCTTGGAATGCTCCTGAATTAACTATGAGGACCCCTCGATATGTACTATATTTCATTAGGTGCACGTGCCCCGCATGGAATACGTCTGGAACATGCTCTATAACTAAGTGATCGACTCTCTCAGGAGCTATTAAAGTTCTCATGCCATATGTTGGTGCCAAGTGCCTACATTGTAAGAGAACCTTCATAGCCTCGTCTGGTGATTGGAAGCTCATATTTGGAACAGTCGCTATGATATCATCTAGGCTCCTTCCATGCGTTAAAAGGAAAGTTACGTTATGTAGGCTTATAACTGAGGGGTCACCTAACATATGGACTCTCCCTATCTCGTAGAGGGGCTCAGCATAGTCCTTAGAGATGGCTGGTTGCGGCAGGGCCCTTCTGGTAGCATCGTGGTTTCCAGGTATAATAATTATCTCAATATAATCTGGTATTTCTCTGAAGAAATCCGCTGCAGCCTTATATTGCTTGTAGATGTCTTTTATCATAAGCTCATCATACTGCTGTGGATATATTCCTACACCATCGACGATGTCACCAGCCACAATCAAATACTTAACATGACCAGCTATCTCTCTGAGACGACTATTGCCAACCTCCCCCCTTAACCACATTATAAACCGCTTAAATGCCCCCTCCATAAACATCTTGCTTCCAATATGTAGGTCAGATAAGAGCGCTGCGTGAATTGATATAGGAGATCTATTTGGTTTTCTCATAGGTATGTCTGGTAGCACTATATCTTTCACTATGAGGAGATCATCTCTCCCCCTAACAACGCTCATGCAGATAACTTGGTCCAAAAGCATTTTTTGGGCTTTTACGTATACCTCACGGCTTTCCGCTGGGACAAAAGCTGTCGCTTGGTTATCTAGATCCTCAACTCTGAAGAAGATTCCACGTTTGGTCTCACGCTTATCCATGATGATACAAATAATTTTCATTTCAGAGTTTTCGGGAGCCTTTAGGGCATCCGCCAGGGTGCCAGCATCCCTTACATCTATTCGGCTCCTCAATATCTTACTTATCTTCTTAAACCGGCTCCTAAAATATTCTATGCAATCATTAAGGGATCCTGTTGCACTTATTTTATTGGTTGGATCATCTATAACTTTTAAATCAGCTTCAAATTCTTTTGCATAAGGCTTGAAGAAGGTTTTGCCGCTAACCTCGTAGGCTGCCTTGGAAGCCTTCAGTAAGCCCCTCTTCTCTATCTCTCCCTCTATGATTTCACGGGTTATAAATAGCGGTTTATCTGAGAGCGCCTTTATTTCCTCAAGCACGCATTTGATAAAGGAATTCAGATCAATTTGGCGAGATATGCTCTTTAGAAATTCAAAGGTCTCCCGGTCAACCTGATAGCCGGATTCAATAATTAAAGATATTGCTCTCTTAAGGCTCTCTTCGCTCTCCGACATTACCCTTCAAATGTAGTAGACAATTCTTTATAAATAGTGATTCATATTATGCCAAAAATACATGGATATGAGCATAGCATCACAAGTAACATTAATCATGTTTATATTATACTATTCTATAATATGATTTAGATAAATTTCTATCTGCTCAGAAGCGATGCAAAATGTTAGAAGTTCGAAAAGTACAGATGACCAGAAGCGGAACCTTCTTTATTACACTGCCTAAAGATTGGGCTATACGCAATCGCATACAACGTGGCTCAATCGTTACAAGTTTAATAACCCCAGATGATAAGATAATAATTAATCCGAGATATACCGCTGAACCCGCACCAAAAGCAACAACTATCAAGCTTGGCTCCCATATTAGTCGCAACGTCATCAGCAAGTATCTTCTTGGCTATGATGTAATTACAATTGAGGCAAAAGATAGAATTACACCTGAGCAAAGGGAGATTATTAAGCAGACATCAAGTCAGCTTGTAGGGTTGGAGATAATCGAGGAGGATCAAAGCAAGATTGTTATGCAATGCCTTTTAGAGCCCGCAGCTCTCTCCCCAGAGAAAATTCTGCGTCGCGAGCACTTGATCACCTCAAGCATGTGTAAAGACTCAGTTGTAGCGTTACTTGAAAGAGACATTCATTTAGCCAAGAATGTTATTGCTCGAGATAATGAGGTTGATAGACTCTATTTTCTATTAGTTAGGGTTTTAAGAACAATTATACAAAATCCAAGTCTCAGCGAGAGTCTCAGCATATACCCGATAGATTGTTTAGATTATAGGCTGGTGGCAAGCCTTGTTGAGCTAGTCGCCGATCAATCATCTCAGATGGCCAAATATGCAATTAAATTTAAGGATCTAAAGCTAAATGATGAGACATCAGGGGCTCTAAGTAACCTGCATAAGATTATTCTTGAGACTTTTAATGAGGCGGTTGAATCTTTCATCTCACATAATGTCTCTAGAGCCGCTTCTATAAGAGATAAGGAGTCAGAGATTAGGGACTTGAGTAATAGGATTGAATCGTTAACGAATGCGTTATCTTTTGAGAGAGCGCAGGATTTAGTTAGAGTGTTATCGTTGCTTAATCGCATATACGAGTATAGTGTCGACATATCTGATTTGACGACTTCAAAAGAGTTCTAGCTGTAATATTATCTCTTAAAATATCTCTTTCTCGCCAATTTTCCTGAAGATTTTTCCCCTAACCTTTATTGTCGGCATATCTATTTCTTCTGGACCCTTCTCAATAGTTCTTCTCTTTACGGTTTCTCCGCAAATGCCTTGTGGAAGCAGGCGCCTAACCATACACATGGCATAGTTGCAGTTTATAGGATTGCATGGCTCCTCCGTTAATCGGCACCACGGGCTTTTTCCATGAAAGGTTAGAAAGCCCTTTCCGCACCTAAATTTATTGCACTTAGAAGAACATTTTTTCGTCTCAGACAATGTGGACACAACCTGAACGGGAAGGTCTCTCAACAGACCTCATATAGCTTCTTAAATTTTGGTTATAAACAATTACACTAATAAACTTTTCTTTAATTTCATATTTAATTCAAAAGTGATGGGTAATCAAATAAGTGCTTTATTTCTTTGGAAGGAACTCCTCAACTACTAATTTAGCAAGCCTTATTTTATCCTCTAAGGTCCTCATTATAGTATCAGTTGAAATCACTTTTATTCCAAGACTCTCTATTTCATCCTTCTCTCCCTCGTCCGCGCGGTCTATTATGAAGGCGCTTAGAAAATCTCTATATAAATATGCTACTGAATATGCTGAGACCTCTAACCCAAGCCCCCTCATCAACTTGTCTGCAGGGCCCTTTATCGGCATCCCTGACACTATTGGGCTTATGGCTACTTTATGGGCCCTACTAGCTCTTAGAGATTCCCTTACACCTTTAATAGATAATATTGTACCTATGCTCACAATTGGATTGCTTGGGCATATAATTATTAATTCGCTGTTAAGTATCGCTTCAATAACACCATCAGCAGGCTTAGCGGTCTCAACTCCCAAGTATTTTACTCCTAAAACCTTATCTTTAGCTTCCCTCTTAACTAGGTACTCTTGGAAGTGCATTAATCCAGCATCGGTTTCAATCCACGTCTCAAATTTATCGTCTGTCATTGGAATTATATTAGTCCTCACACCCAAGCTTCTACATATCTCTTTCGTCGCCTGGGAGAGCTTTAGACCCCTCTTTAAGAGAAGTGTTCTATGAATGTGTGTTGCAAGGTCCCTATCGCCTAAATTGAACCACGTTTCATAACCATATTTCCGCAGCATCTCTAAACAATAAAATGTGTCGCCTCTTATACCCCAACCCTTCTCCTCATCAACTATGCCAGCTAAAGTGTAAGTGATTATGTCAAGGTCTGGTGAAATATGTAGCCCATAAAGTTCTATGTCATCTCCAGTATTAACAATAGCAACTAACTTCTCTTCGGGGATCACCCTAACGAGTCCTGAAAGAAATTTTGCGGCACCCACACCACCAGCTAAAGCCGTTATCATAGGCTTATGCCCCAACAATCCTTAAAGGCTATTTCCTTAAGTAGCTTTCTGGGCGGGGGCTCAGGGCCCTCGGCCGGATAGCCAACCGTTATTAAGGCTTGGGGTTCAACGTCGCTGGGCATTCTTAAAATTCTTCTAACGGTCTTTTGACAGAAGAGGGGTGCACAGAACCAGCATGCGCCCAACCCCTCGGCATGAGCAGTCAAAAGGATGTTCTGTATAGCGGCAGCTAAGCTTTGCGTCGCCATTAAATGCTCAAACCTCTGCCTCCGCTTATCAGGATACCTTTGCATATCCCTCATGGTCATCGCGGCAACTATTAAGACTGGTGTCTCAGAAAAACGCTTAATAGACTCTTTAACCAGTCTTTTTGAGTCTTCTGGGGGGACACCATCCTTCCTAAGATCCCTCAGCCAGTCTGAGGCCATTGCTTCAGCCAACTTTCTCTTCACCTCTGGATCAATTATTACTATAAAGCGCCAGGGTTGAGCATTATGAGCTGATGGGGCCCACCTAGCAGCGTCAATTAGCCTTAAAATAAGATCGTGGGGGACGCTTTTAGATAAAAATGATCTTATGCTCCTTCTACCCTTAATAATATTTTCCAAGAGATCATTCTTTAACAGCATTATCACCAGAATATTGGGATAAGAAAACCTGGGAAAAAAATATTTTGGGAATTAAAGGTCCAAAATTGGTATTTTTGCGCGCCTCTTAATGGCCTCTGCCACTACGTAGCCTAGAGGAATAATGTAGAGTGCTAGCGTAGCGTTAAATATTGCGATGAGCGGCATGAGGAGACGTATAGCTTCTTCAGTGCAGCTATATCCGAATGGTGGAGGATACCGGAGGAACGCCCAGTTAACAAAGCTCATTATAGTAACCCTAAATATGATGCCAAGCGCGGTTAGAACTAAAATCGCTGTTAGAATGGCTCTATGTTTTAAGTTGTTTGTCAGGCGTTTGCCCAGCCACATGCCCAATAGCATACTAACTATTGCAGTGAAATTATAGAGGGGCCCGGTAGGTAGCATTCCTGGAAATACCGCTAAGAGCACAAGCATGTTTATAAAAGCGATGAAGACCCCAGCCAGGAAACCGAAGAAAAAGAATGCTGCGACTATTGGGGCCTCCCATACTTGATATATTAAGAATGGTGCATAAGGTGCTGGAAACTTTACTGGTGAAAGATTTAGTGCTATTGTAAGCGCTACGAAAACCGCTATGAAGGCAGTTCTCCTCGCTCCCAAAATAGTATTCTTTTTTAGTCGCATTATATAATCACCTTTTTTGGAAAAATATAAAAGTTTCACTATTTAAGAGTAACTACCCAAAAATGAGTAAAACTTTTAATCTTTTTGTAGCCATTCCATTATCTGCTTATCTAGGGGCTTCGTTCCTCGTTTTCTTCGCCTAAACTTAAGCGGGTATCCGCCCAATGTTTTATAGGCTATCTCCGCAAGCCTATCAACCTCTCCCTCTCTAAATTCGCGCCATCTGGGATTATGTCTAAAATCTTTGGGATTAATCCATTCTGGAGAAAAATTATCAAGGTCCTCTGGCTTCATGCAAATGCATACAGCATTTAGTTCCCGGTGCAGGCTTAGTGGACATGTAAAGATCCTTGTTAGATCCATTTTATTCTCTATTTTTATTTCACTTTCCACAGATGGTTCCATGAGCTTTTGGAAGATCTTTGCGTTTACATATTCAACTATTGCGTATGCGAGGTCTAGGGGATTATATTTTGCGAGTAAGTTTTCTGAGAAACTCCTCTCATTTATATGTATATGGCATCCGTTTCCAGACCACTTAATATAAACCGACTCTTTAATCCCCCACTCGCCTAAAAACTCTATAATTTCTTTTGCAACTCGAATGGTATCTCTCCAATTTGTCAAGTTGCTGTCAATGTCCCATGTTGGCGTACAGTAGGCTATGTTTTTTGGATCATAGATGTCGGAGAAACTATTAATTCTCCTATAAACGTTGGCGGTGGCATAAATAGATCTTACCTTATAATTACTAATTATCCTTAAATCTTCTATCTTCCCAATTTTTATCGGCTTCCCCCAAATATATCTCCTTAAGACAAGTTTCCCTGAATTATTTAAGCAGTGTAGGGCTACCCACCTCTCCCTAGCGAAATCCACGACCTCCCTTTGGACCTCTTTGCGTAAGTAATGCTCATGTATGATATCCATGGAGGCGGCCCTGAGCATGCAATCCACCAACAAGCTCAACATTTTAATTTATCTATTAAAAGAACCCTTCATAATTTTTAATAATATGTATTCAAGAAGAGATTTATTTAAATAAAACATTTAATGCTTTTAGAGAATTTTCAAAATACTAAATGTATTTTTTAAACCATTTTATGGCTAAGCTTATCGCTTTATCTAGGTGCTCCGCCTTTGTGAAGGCGTGATCCGCGCAACTTATTATCTCCAACTTCTTTGGTTCGCAGGCATTCTCGTAAAGCTTTAGGGCATGATCTACTGGAACTATCTCGTCAGCGCTACCATGAATTATCAGAATAGGGGGCGCCTCCCTCACAGCCTCCAATAAATTGTATTTCTTTAAATCCTCGTAGAATTTAGCTCTTAGTCTCTTTCCTGAAGGAAGCACATAGTATGCATTTTGCCCGCATACAATTTTTGTCTCGCCCAGGCTTGAGATAACGTATGGCGTTGAGAGCAGGACGAGCGCTTTTATCCCCTTTTCTTTGGCGGCTATGGCAACCATCCCGCCGAAACTTGAGCCTATAACACCAATCCTCTCAGTATTAATTTTACCACTTTCTCGTAGAAAGTGGAGGGCGGCCCTATAATCTTCAATCCTATCTGTCAAGGAAGTATCCTCAAATAAACCATCACTTCTTTCTTCCCCCTCACCGCACCCTCTAAAATTAAATCTTAAGCATGCATAACCCTCCTTAAAGAGTCTTAAGGCAATAATCGGCCATTTACCAGAATCCTTGCTTCCCTCTAAACCATATAAAGTGACTATGCAGGGAGCCCCAACGTAGGGTATATGGAGGTTCCCGCGGATCTTCTGGCCACCAGCATAGAACTCAACGGAATAAGATTCCAAAAGGTGACCCACTTTGGAAGTCACTATTTAATTATGAATCTTTTTTAGGATAAAGAAATTGTGAAAAACTTTATCTTCGTTTATTGACGCTTTATGGAGCCTCAACCTCTTTTCTCTCCACACTCTTCTGTATTCTCTTCGTGACATGTCTGGGCAGAGCTATGTCCTCTTTCCGCATTTCAACTGGGCCGATTATCGTTAGCCCCCTGCCCGGTAAAATCATTATCTCATGTAGTTGTAGGTTATGGTTTGTCTGTCTCATCTTCTCGATTAAAATGTATCGCCTTAGAATACCATTTCTGATGAACCTCCGAAACCTTATTATGCCGTCAGATACATGCTCAACGCCCCAACCGAAAGCCTCAGAGGTTGTTATAGCATATTGTGAAGTTGCCATAATAGTAAAGTCCCATTTTGCTAGAACCTTCTTCACGAAATATGAGTATCTTCTGGCCATTGCGGGCTTATCAAGCCAGAACGCAGATAAAGAATCTATTACTAGGCGTGCCCTGCCATATCCGAGAGTCTTTTTTGCCTCAATAATCTTATTTATGAGCTCTTCAACATCTAGACTTTGAAGTGACCATTCATCCTGCCGCCCCATTAAAGCGTCAATTATTATCATCTTCTTTTCGGCAATTCCCTTTGAGAAATCGAAGCCGAACTGGGATGCCTGCCTAATAATCGATTCCCTGCTCTCCTCTGTTGTAACATAAATGCATTTGTCCCCCTCATTAACGCCTTGGGCAATAAAATGTATGCAAAGTATTGTTTTCCCGGTGCCCGGCTCACCAGTAATAGCTATCATAAAGCCCTTAGGTATTCCGCCCTCAAGCATGGCATCTAATTCTGAAATACCGGTTGATAATCGCTCAATGCGCATAAATTTTTTCAACTCTTAATCGAGTAATGCTTTAAAGGGTTAGTAATGGTAGTGTTGGAATAGATTTGGCTTTATATTTAAATATACTAATGGCCCCTTCTCTTTAGATAACCTCGTAATTTTTGAGCTAACCATGTTATATATACTTAATGGATCCAGAACTATAAGATCATCTTTATTAGTTCTCTGTAAGCGCTTCGCAATCTCCTCAACTATTAGATTATCAGCTATGAATTCTGTCATGCAAATCTCGCCATATTCTACAAGCTTTCTAATGGTCATACTCCTCAACTCGTTTTTCCAGTCCACTTCTTGCAGTATTCTTCTAGCCTTCTTGAGTCTCTCAATGTGATCCCGTGGCATCTCAAAATTCGTTGAGAGAATCCTGACGCGCTCTCGCCACTTTTTAAGCCACATGTCAGCCCAAAAATTTAATAGAATTTTGAAGTCTCTCGGGTTATCCTTAAAAATTTCTTCAAGTCTTCCATAGATCACTTTTGTATTATCGATGTCCATCTTAACCTTTAGCCATGTCTCTAAATCTTTTGAAGCATAAATGATCATCTGATAATCTGTAGTATAGGGCTTAAACTGCGGAATAAAAGTCTCAAATTCTTTAACTAGGAACCCAAACAGCTTGCTTCGAAAACCCATCACACTCATTAGATGCACTCACACATTATTTTTATATCCTTAACATGAATTTAAAAGTTGCTTGAAGTAGATCTGACTAGCGTTTTTGTCTAGCGGAGGTTATCGGGCAAATCAGATAATCTTGGGAGCCCATCTCTAGCTCCCATCTTTATTAAGCATCTTGAAGCAACAAAGTTTCCTAAGATCCCGCACTCTTTGAGACTTTTCCCTTTAAGAAGTCCGTATATGAAGCCAGCGCAGAAAGCATCTCCTGCCCCAGTTGTATCAACAACCTCAACTTTAAATGGCTCTAACAGATGGCTCTCTAAACCATTTGTAACGTAGCAACCCCTATCACCCAGCTTAACCGCAACTATCTTCACGCCCTCCTCAAGAAGGATTTCAGCTCCCCTCCTATAATCATCTTCACCAGTTAAGAGGCGCACTTCACTCTCATTTGGTAAGAGGGCATAGCACTCCTTAATTATCGGTCTGAGACCCCTCAAACCTTTGCGGGCATAAATCGCTCCTGGATCAAGGGTTACTTTTATATCCCGTGGAAGATTTTCTAAAAGATTTTTCTGCGCCTCAAATGGTGTCTCACCAGCGAATGATGTTAAATGTAGTATTTTAGCGCCCTTTACGTACCCTAAGTTAACCTCATTATACTCTAATGTATTGTTTACTCCAGGATCCAGATAGAGAGCCCTATTACCCTTTTTATCCACAAAACCTATAACCGTCCCGCTCCTACTGCTCTTTGAAACAACCACCCCTCCCACATCTACACCTTCATCTATAAAAGACTTAAGTAAGAGTTTTCCCTCCCTATCCTCCGCGACTTTGCCAACATAGCCAACTTTTACGCCAAGTCTCGCCAAACCCACGGCAGTATTGGCGGCGGAGCCGCCCGGTGCCTCCCTGAAATCAACTATTATGCTTTCCTCATCGGCTCCAGCCAGTCTATCAACCTTATAAAGCTTATCCATGTTTAAGGCGCCGAAGCAAATAACCTCTAGGCTCATGGGAACAGATCCCTCAGATAAATTTTATATTTGCCCAATCTGCCGCCATAATTTCCAGCAGAGACTCTAACAACTCCCTTAACCGAGGAAACAGCTTTTATTCCCCTCTTCATAGCCTCTTTAACAGCGTTTAGGGTGAGCCCATTTATCACTATCTCCGGGATATATCGCACACCCTCAGGGACCTTTGATTCTGGGCCGAGCTTATTCTTAAGTGAGGGGCAGTAGGGGTGGTTTGTTGTTGGACCTATATGTGGAAATTTTGTTTCAGGCTTTGATCCTGCCGAGCATATATCGAATGGCGTAACTACTCCTTCAACTTGGCTTATAGCCCTTAAAGCCTTTTTCCCAGCCTCCAGCACAGCTCTCTTTGTTCGGCACATGTACCAGAAGTTTCCGCCCATGACCCCACGCCCATAACCTAAATAACGCTCAATTTTAAAGTCTGGAACCATTATTGGGATAATTATCATCTCCCTGCCGTATAAATTCTCAACCCACTCATAGCCGTCGCCGCAGTGTCCTATAAGCTCCATCGCATTCACCCTACCTATTGGATTCGGGCAGGCGTTGAAGACCGTTGTAAAAGGCTTGACAAGAATATCCTGCCTAACTCTATAAGAAAACTCTCTGTAAAATCTTCTTACAATATCATCTAAGGTTTTTCTCTCATCTATTCCACTCCAAAATTGTAGTATAACGCCGGGGCGTCTATCCGGGGTCTCGTCCCTCGGAACCCAACGCTCCACCCCACTCTCTATCCGACCTATCACAGTTGAGGGGGTTGCCGTCGAGTCTTCAGCAGCTTTTTTAAGGGTCCAAGTATCATCTGCGGTGACAAGTATCCTAAAATAAAGTCCCTCAAAAGTCTCCGCATAGGTATCCTCAATAAATATGTTCAAGTTAATCCCCAATACAGAGAAATGGGGCAAAAATAATAATTAATGCTTTTCGGCGCTCCCACTCTAGATGGTTATCCTTCTTTTATTCTCCTCTCGCTCTTCCCTCGCTTTGTTACGTAGCGCCTTGTCAAGGATATCGCCAAAAGGTCTTCCATAAAAGGAGATACTATCTTTAGTGTTTCCGTCTAAAAATTGTTTCAAAGGAAAACTTATAATATTTTAGCCGAGGGATCCTATGGCCTCCCCTCTGACAGTTTTCCTGAAAGCTGTGCTCTCCTGTATTAGACGCTCCATGTTGCTTGGTGTTATCCTCTCAACCCAGGGCGCCCTATCTGGGTGAAGTTTTCTAAGGTATTCAAGTAGTGTTAGGTCACAGCAGCCTTCTAATGAAGATATATCCCAGTTTTCCGCCAAGCTGAGTACATTTTCTTTACCATTCCTCTTAAACTGCTCAGCTAGCACCGCTAAAATAATTGCGTTATGTGATAGGACCGCTACCTCAGCCTCTCTAATAGCATATTGATTCCCATTAAATGATATTGTTAGCCCACCGTTCTCTCTGACTAGCCTAAATGACTCTACATCAGTTATACTGTCACCAACGTAAATGACCGATGAAAGCCTTCCATAAAGTGATGAGACTATCTCCTCAACAGCCCTCGCCTTCTCGTATCCGCCAACTGGGTTTATCTCTTTTAACGCTCGGCCCACCTCCATGTTTGTTATCTCCTCCCAAAAGATCTCGTCAAGGCGCCTAATAACCCTCTGAGTCTCCAGCGGCAGATCCTCCAGCGATTTAGCACCCGCTGTGACCTCTATCATCGGCATACTGGTTATCTCCTCCTTTAATTCCCTTAATCTCTCAATCTCTTCCCGCGGGGTCTCGTACCTATCTATATTTATTCTTGTGCAGTAAACGTTTTCTTTGGGGAAATCTATAGTTTTGCAGAGGGCTTCTATATATGGCTCATAACTTGTACTCACGATGAAAGATGGCATAATCGATCTAATGTAGCGTAATGCCTCGGGGGATCCAGGCATCAACAATAGTGTTTCCCTTGAGAAGCGTCTCATGATCTCGTTGGTCGCGCCATAAGCCTTTAAGAAAGGGATTATAAGCTTAAGTGTGTCGCCAGCTTTGTATCCCGGCCTCTTAATGATATCCGCCAGAACATCATCATACCTACTTATTATAGTAAAGAGTTTATCGCCATTAGGTATAAGCCAGCTCGTGATCTCGAACGCGTTATCGTTCTTTGAAACCGGCCCCTCACAGTCAGTTATGAAGATTGGCATCGCGCCCTCCTCCTTAAGGCCTCCATGTGCTTTATACTGCGTTCAATATGCTCCCTTGAAGCTATATCATTTCTATGCCATAGTGCTCCACCCTTAATGGTCTTTATACCCTCCATCGCTATCTCGCGTGCGCTCTGGATATCATCAGCTATTCCCAGAACGGCGACGGCTCTGGAAGATAACGCGTAAGTCTTTCCATCATCACGTAGCTCCATAGAGCCGGGATAAATCCTGATATTATCACCATACTTTTCTGAGAGTTTCTCGGCTTCATATAAAATCACTGGCGTTCCTATTTCACCTTTATTGACCAGATGTGGGAAAGTGTTTATGTATCCGCCGTAGTTTGGCGGAACCTTATAAATTACCACAGCCGCCTTATTTTCAATATCAATGCGGGTTAAGTTTCCCTCAATCATCCTAAAGCATATTTCGACGAAATCATCCCTCAATAAGGCTAATATCGGTATTATTTCTGGATCCCCAGGTCTACTATTATTCTCTAGTATCATTGGCCCCCTGCCAGTATGTATGAAGGCTTCGTAGAAGGGCATCCCCCGCAAACTCGGGTTTGATCCTCCACCCTTAAGTCTCTCAAAAATTCTCTCAATTATTCTCTTCTCCTCCTCCCAATCCTCAGGCCTCATGAATGGTAAGATATAACTCTTGTCTTTATAGGTGCCCATACCGCCAGTATTTGGTCCTCTATCCCCGTCAAAAGCCCTTTTATAATCTCTTGTTTCAGGTAAGGGGACTATGTGCTTTCCATCGCAGAAGGCTTGGTAGCTCGACTCCTCACCATCTATCTTCTCTTCAACTATGACTGGCCCAACCTTAAAATTCGCCAGAAAATGCTCTAAAAGATCTTCACGAGTGTTAAAGTGGTCCCCCCAGACCCCCACACCCTTACCCGCCGCTGGCGCATCTGGCTTAACGGCCACCTTGTTGTCGAGTTCACCAAGCCACGCATATAAGTCCCTCTTAACATCTTCTATACTACTGTAATCTTTTGGGTTGAACACTTTAAACCTTGGGTTCGCTTCCGGAACAATCCCTTGAAAGAGGATCCTTTGTAGAACCTTACTTCTTTCGAGGGCATACTCTCTTGTTGGGCATATCATCGGTATACCAATGTTATTCTCGATTAAGTCCCTTATTCCCTCAATTATCGGCTTCTCTGGACCAACTATACCAAAATCTATTTCATCTCTATGTTTCTCAGCAAACTTGTATATACTGTTAATGTTGAGATCTGGGATGACAACATGCTCTTTAGCCTTACGAAGATTAAAGGGGTTTCTCTGTCTATCAGCGACGTATAGGTCAACCTTATATTCGCGGCTTTTCATAAAGGCATCAATCATGGCAGCCTCCCTAGAACCATAAGAAACTACAAGGATGCCAACGCGCTCCATAAACCATCACTAAAAATAATAATTTATTTTTTAATATTAGAAGAATTCCCCAAAATGGATAAGCCTTTTAAGAGGTCACATTAGAAAAGAGTTCTGGAGAAGATTATGAGCGATCCACCAGCCATAATCGGAGTTGGTAGAACCAGGTTCGGTGAGCATTATGAGTTAGATCCAGAGGATCTAATTGATGAAGCGGGATTAATGGCTCTAGAGTCCGCTGGGGTTGAGCGTAAAGATTTGAAAGCATGCTATATTTCAGACTATTTGCTTCAACTTACTAATAAAATGGGCTTAGAAGAGGGCTTTATTTCGCATCTATTAGAGATGAATATGCCAATTGAGAGGCTGCGGTCGTTCAGCTCGGCGCTAATGAACGCTTGTAATGCAATCGAGGCTGGAAAATACGATATAGTCCTTGTCGGCGGAATTGAAAAGATGACTGATAGATGGGGTAAAATAAGGGATAATCTTATGCTCTTCATGGACCGCTGGAGCTATTATGCCGGCGGCACACCAGAATCGAATCATGAACTCCTCCTCAGGGAATATATTAAAGAGAATAAAATTAACAGAGCTGACCGAGAAAAGCTCATGCTAACTTTAGCGTACATCTCCGTTAAAAATCACCGTAACGCTATATGGAACGAGTATGCTCACTTTAGAAAGGAGATCGATGTTGAGAAAGTTTTAGCAGCTAGGAGGGAGGAGCATAAGGTTCTTGGGACTTATGATTTCGCCCCAATATCTGATGGAGCAACGGCCTTAGTATTGGCAAGTTCAAGAAAGGCTAAAGAATATGTCGATGAACCAATATATGTGCTTGCATCAGCCCTAGCAACAGACTATATCTCCTACCCCTCTAGACCATATAGATCTGGCTTCATGGCAAGCAGAATAGCAATAGAAAAAGCCCTGAAAATGGCGAATATAAACTTAAACGACATAAAATTACTGGAAGTATATGATCAATCAACTGTGCTTGAGATGATTTCGCTTGAGGATCTTGGATTTATCGAGAGGGGGACAGCGTGGATGAAACTTTATGAGAACTTTAAGAACTCTAATGGCTACTATGACCTCTCTGGAAAAGAGGTTTATGTGAATACAAATGGCGGGTTAAAAGCTGATGGGAACCCCCTTGGCGCAACTGGTGGGGCCCAGATATTTGAGGTCGTTGAGCAACTTAGGGGTAAAGCTGGTCAGAGACAGGTGAAACCTAATGGTGACCTACTTTACGGCTGTGTTCAGGAAATGGAGGGTTTCGGAACGAAGGTTTATGTCCATATATTGGGGAGGGAGAGGGCGTGAGTAGTGAGCCGATAGAGAGAAGGGTCACTTATATTGGCGATAGGCTTAAGGGCAGTAAGTGCCCATTTTGTGGGAAAAAATATTTTAAGCCAAAAAGGTATTGCGGAAATTGTGGTAGAAAGAGTCTCGGAAAGATGGAAGAGATAGATTTCTTTTACGAGAAGGGTGTCCTTGAAACATGTACTATTATTAGAGAGCCGACAAATAAGTTTATGAAGCTCGCCCCCTTCATATATGGAATAATATACTTTTATGAGGGCAAAGTGAGAGTTCCTGGCAGATTAACTGACATGATCATTAAAGGTGATAAAGAGGTAGATTTAGATGATCTTGAGGGCAGGGAGGTTGTGCCAAGGTTTAGGCGTAGATGCTCTGTCGGTAAAAGCGATATTATACCAACAATTTCCCTAGCCTTTACCTTTGCCGATGAATATTACCCATATCAGCGATATGAGGTGCTCCGCCCAAATAAAGAATATGAAGTCCCGGGAATAGTGGGCTATGGCGTATATGTTTCGAGGTTCAGGATTAAGGAAACTAGCTTAGAGCGCTCAGTTCCATTTATAGACGAGGACGCTGTGACGGCTGCTGTTGAGGCTGGAAAGATGGCGCTGATACATTCTGGCGTGGACAATAGGTTTGTAGGTAAAGTTTATGTTGGCACAGAATCTAATCCATACGCCGTTAACCCAATAGCCTCTAAAGTCGCACAAGTCTTAAAGCTTGGTGGAGAAGGTACTGATGGAATACAGGAGGTGGATGCGGTTGACACAGAGTTTGCTTGTAAGGCAGCCTCAAGCATGTTTAAAGACGCTATCGCTCTAACATATTATCCTAGAGATACAGTAGAGTACGTGATGGTTATCGGTGCCGATAACGCTCAAGCCGCACCTAGATGCGAGCCGGGCGGAGAATTAGATTATTTTGTTGGTTACGGGGGAGCAGCCTTCATATTTGGTAAGAAGGATGTTATTGCTGAGGTTGAGGGATGGTGCTCCTGTACATCTGATACGCCCGACTTCTGGAGGAGGGATTTAGAGCCATACCCGCGGCATGGCGGCCGTTTCACAGGAGAACCAGCATACTTTAAGCACGTTATAAAGACTGGTAGAAAGCTTATGGAAAAGATGAGCTTGAAGCCGAGTGATATAGACTATTTTGTCTGCCATCAACCCAACCCAACATTTCCAGTGAGGGCGGCTACAACATTAGGTTTTAAGCCGGAGCAGTATCTGCCGGGAATATGTGTAACAAAGTTTGGTAATACTTATTCCTCTTCTTCGTTGATAGGCTTAGCTGCGGTGTTAGATCAGGCTGAGCCGTATAAAAGGATAATGATTGTTAGTTATGGCTCGGGTGCGGGGAGCGACGCCTATATATTCGTGACAACAAATCAAATTAAAGATAAAAGAGGTAGACAGAAGTTCACTGTTAGGCATCAATCGGAAAATAAATTTATTGAATACGTTGACTACGCAACGTATAGAATGTTTAAGGAAGGACTTTAGCCGCTGGGCTGTAAGGGAATGTAAAAAATGAAAAAGTTTATATTCATCTTACCATCTCTATTTAATCGCTAACATCAGAGCGGTTAAGTCGAGATTAAACCCTCGGCTTTCTGCTTTGGTGTTAGCTCCGCGATACAGGACGAAGAGTAATGCTGAACGAACTAAATACTCCGAAAAAGTTGATTGTGGTGGTAAATCTTCTCTCTTCTATGGGGACGTCTAGACAATCATATTATTCTTCACCGGAGTTCTATCGTAGTTCATTGTTAAACAGCGTTTTCCGCTCCTGGGATCGCGGGGAAACATGATGAGAGGAGGGCGATTTGAAGGTGAAAATTAGAGAGCTGAAGGATGGAATGCGCAGAGTTAATATAGTGGCGAAGGTTTTAGAAATCTCTGAGCCACGTGAGGTTGTTTCAAGGTTTGACGGTCGTATCTATAGGGTTGCTGACGCGGTTATAAGTGATGATACTGGAACCATAAAACTTTCTCTTTGGAACGAGCAGATTGAACGCGTAAACGTTAATGATACGATAAAGATTGAGAATGGGTATGTAAGGTCCTTTAAGGGGGAAAAGCAGCTTAACGTTGGCAAGTTCGGGAAATTAACCGTCCTGTAAGGCGCGGAAAACAAACGTGTGGAGGTGAAAAAATGCAAAGTGAGAAGAGGGATGAAAGGGGTGGGGAAAGGAGATTTAAGAAAGGATATGGAAAACGTTTTCCACCAAAGCCAGTGGAGCTCGGAAAGGAATATGACGTTGAGATTCGGGAAGTCAGTAAAAGAGGGGATGGCGTAGCCAGAATACAGGGTCTCGTAACATTTATACCTAATGCGAAGCCAGGAGATCGCGTGAGGATTAAGATAACTAGGATAAGTAGAAGATTTGCTGAGGCCGAAATTGTGGGTAGCTGAAGTCGTACATGGTTAACTGAACAGTTTAAGAACCTTCATTATCAATAATAACTTTATTTTCATTATTTATTGAATTATCGTTCCAACCCTCATCCCGCTAACCGCCAAAAGGACATTTTCCGGATTAAAACCATTAACCACAACAGTTTTAATGCGTTTCTCTCTTAATATGCGAATAGCCTCCGGGTCTATTATCTGATGTATTCCCGCCCTATGTCTATTCTCAGACAGTATTTTTTCTAGATCATCAAATTTAATTTCATCCAGCTTTTCCGCATCCGGATATTTTTTCGGGTCCTTTGTAAAGATCCCCTCTTGATCCGTTGCCTTAATAATTAGATCGGCCCCGGCCTCTGAGGCGACTAATGCCGCCACGGCGTCTGTCGTCATTCCGGGTCTAATGCCACCCATAATGACAATCCCCCTCTCGCTGAGAATTCTTATAGCATCCTTAATAGTTGCTGGAACCTCCCTCCACTGGTATCCGCCAACCTTCATTGAGAGGGCTTGGGCAAAAAGCCTTGAAACTGATATAGCTAGCTCATCCTGCTCTTGCTCAGATAACCCTAGGGAGCGTGCCAGCTCAATAAATTCTCTGGCCATCTTACCCCCACCAACCACAACAGCGATCTCGTGTCCCCTAATCCTTAGATCCCTGATTAAATTTGCATATTTATGCATTAAGTTCGGGTTCGGGGGAGAAGCTAAAACTGAGCCTCCAACCCTTATAACGAGCCTCATCCAGCACACCATGCCTGATAATTTCCTCTCTAATTTTTCTCAGAGTCTCTAAAAAGCGTTAACCTTTATTTTTCTCCTAAAATCTAAGGTATATTGTCTTACCATGGGCTTGTGAAAAAGATGCTGGAATTAATTTTTCTTGGAACTGGCGGTGGGCGCTTCGCAACAATAACCCAGAAGAGAAAGACTGGAGGCATAAGAATAATTTCTGGGCAGAATAAGGTTAATTTTCATATCGATCCAGGCCCCGGCGCCCTTATATACTCGCTTGAGATGGGCTTAGATCCGCGGAAGATTAGGGCGATCTTTGTCTCACACTCGCACCTAGATCACTCAAATGATGCCGAGCCGTTGATAGAGGCTATGAGTGAAGGAACGACGAAGAAACGCGGTTTTCTCGTGGCTTCTAAGAGCGTTTTAAGAGGGAATGAGGTCTGCGAGAATGCAGTTTCGAGGTATCATCAGGCTATGCCGGAGAAGGTTATTGAAGCGACAGTTAACTCTTCATTTGAAGTTGATGGGATAAATGTTTCTATCTGTAAGGCTGTCCACTCAGATCCAGATACAGTTGGCTTCCGCTTCGAGGTCAAAGACTTTGGGAACTTTGCATATATGCCCGATTCAGAGCACTTCGGCGATATATCAAAGTTCTATAGTGGGCTGAGACTACTAATACTCTCCGTTTTAAGGCCATCTGGCCAGCCCTGGGAGGGCCATATGACTACTGATGATGCCATAAAAATAATTGAGGAGACAAACCCAGAGATGGCTATAATAACTCATTTTGGCATGCAAATGCTTCTTAAGGGGCCGGAGAGGGAGGCCGAGTTAATAGAGAGGAGAACCGGTGTATCTACTAGAGCAGCCTTTGATGGGATGCGCATCCTTCTGGGTAAAGAAATAATTATAAGTGGAAAGGCTGGTAGAGGTAGAAACTTAACTAGCTTCTTCGGCTAGTATGAAGACACCCTCAGAGATCTTCTCGGCACCCTCCTTCTTGGGCTCGCCGAAGACAAGCACTTTAATTTTATGCATTGTCCTTAAATCGTCTTCGAAGGACTCTAAATCTTTAGGCGCATAAACGACAGCATTAAGCTCCTGGCTTAGCGCAATTTTATGTCTCTTTTTGTACTGCCATATGGCGTTATTAAACTCCATGAATTTTGGCAATAGGTTGACTATTGGGTCTCTCCATTCCTCCTTCTCCTCTGGGAAGCGCTGGATATGTATACTTTCTTTAGAGTAAAGTTCAAGCCATATGGATTCCGTTATGAATGGACATATTGGTGCCAGTAGCTTAAGTATTGTCTCTAAGCACCTATGTAATGTATACCATGCGCCGCGCTGGAGCTTCCTGTCAAATAATCCATCCTTATTGTACGCCCTTGACTTCACAGCCTCAACATAGTGATCTGCAAAAATATTCCACGTGAAGAGCCTTATTGCCGTAGCTGCATGGTTGGCGTTAAATTCCTCATAGCCTCTGCGGCTCTCTGCTATGGTCTCATTCAGCTTAGCGAGCATCATCCTATCCAGCGGAGCCAACTCAAAATAATCGTTTACCTGCGGGAATGAAGATATGAATCGAGCTATGTTCCATAGCTTTGTTAGGAACTTTGAGGTTCCGCGTATCCTCTCAAATGAGCATCTAATATCGCCCTTAGTTATGTTCCCCTCTAAGGCAGACCATATTCTGAAGGCCTCGCTGCCGAACATTCTTATAACATCTTGTGGATCGATAACGTTTCCAGCGCTCTTACTCATCTTCCTACCATGTTCATCGACGACATGCATGTGTATCCAAACGTTCCTGAAGGGCTCTTCGCCAAAAAGCAGATATGACTTTAAGATCGTAAAGTATAGCCAGTTTCTAACTATCTCTTTGCCCTGAGGTCTGAGGGAGCATGGAAAGCTCTTCTTAAAGAACTCTTTGTTCCATAGGTAACCAAGTATATAAACCTCCGATGTGGCTGAGTCAAACCATGTGTCAAAAGTCCTCTCTTCACCCCTAAACTCCATTCCACCACATTTGGGGCACCTCTCTATTGGCGACCTCTCCCTCCAAGGTTGATAGTATTTTCCTGGCTCTGGCACATAAATATAACCGCACGCCTTACAGTACCATAATGGTATCTCCGTTCCATAGTATCTTCGCCTTGATATCACCCAGTCGATATCAATCGAATTAATCCAGTCTATGAGTATCTGCTTACTCTCGGGGGAGAAGAACCGCATTTTATCAGCCAAATTAAGTATCCCCTTTTTAAACTCAACCTGCTTCAGATAAAACTCTCTCATTGGAATGAACTCTATAGGGTTCTTTGACCTCCAGCAGACTGGCCTGCGCTGGACCACCCTCTCCTGCTTGACGAGGAGACCATGGGCATTAAGATCCTCTATTATGCGCATCCTGGCTTCCTCAACCTTTAAGCCAGCGTATTTCTCAGCGTTATTGTTCATTTCGCCCCTCTCGTTTATGGCGAAAATGGGTTTTATGCCGAGTTCTCTTAATATTCTGACGTCGCTGTGGTCTCCGAAACTGCATATCATGACTAGACCCGTCCCGAACTCCGGCTTAGCGTATGGATGCGGTATTATTGGGACTACATGCCCAAATATTGGGACAATGGCATGTTTTCCATCTAGATGTCGGTAGCGCCCGTCGTTTGGGTTATAGAGGACTATTCGGCATGCGCATAAAAGCTCCGGTCTAGTTGTGGCTATAATTATTTCTTCGCCGCTTTCCTGAACCCTAAACTTTATGTAATTTAGCAGTTTTTCCTCCTCTTCATACTCAACTTCTGCATCAGATATCGTTGTGCGGCATACCGGGCAATAGTTCGTCACCTTCTCATCCTCATAGATTAGACCCCTCTTCCAGAGCTCTATGAAGGTCTCTTGCGTTAAGCGTCTATACTCCTGGTCATCTGTCTCGTATCTCCCCCCAATCTTATACTCAAGGTGCCACGAGTTGCAGCTTAAGCCGAGCCGCTTGAATATCTCTAAAGATATGTCCCCACTCTCCTTAAGCAGCTGCTTACATTTCTCTATAAATTTTTCCCTCGGAGTTTCATGCATCGTTATACCGAAAGTTTTCTCAGCCTGAACCTCTATTGGCAACCCATTCTTATCTAAGCCGATCGGAAAGAGCACGTTGTATCCGGTCATACGTTTATATCGTGCAAATATATCCATCCAAACATAGGTATAAGCCTGCCCTATGTGGATCGGCGTGTTAACATATGGGGGTGGAGTATCAATACTAAAGAGTTCTTTTTGGGAGTTCTCATCAAATTTGTAGATGCCTTCATCCTGCCACTTCTTGAAGAGAATCATCTCTTTTGATGGGTCCCAAGTCTTCTCCTTTATGCTGGGCTTAAAAGATAAAGTCTCCTCATCACTCATAAGATTCACCAGCCCTAATATTAAAGCTAAGTTTTAAGCAATTCAGATCAACAAAAAATCTGCCGGCATAAGCCAGCACTAATATACTTGGCGCCGACCCAAACCCCCTCCTCCACTCATTAATTCCTTAAAATCGTTGAATATAAATATAGACATTTACAGGATATTTGACTGTACCTTGGCTTTATGTTCCTGAAATCTCTTCCCTTATCTTCTCCTCTAGGCTCTTAACCTTTCCATCTTCTACAATGTTAATGCGCGTCGGCAGTCTAATCTTAAAGCCGAGGTACAGGAAGAGCCCGTAGAGCTCTTCACCACTTATCTTCTCTCTTATTTTCCCCTCCGAGATTAGCTTAACAAGTGTTTCCTCAACGTACCGCGCAGCCTCCGGATACTGGTATTTTGCAGCGTTAAAGACATTCCAAGCACTCTCATCAAAAAACTTATTTAAAACTTCCTGTGGATTAACCTCCTTTGGCTTTTCCTCCATCCTTCTTCTCTCAATTTGCCTCCTTAACTCTAACATCCTCTTGTACTTGATCATCTCGAGCTCTAGATCAGACATGCTAGAATCACTTGTGCATCCCTTTTGTCCTCTTAAAGAGAATCTTTCCTAAAACCATATTATAAGCATGTCGTTTAAGATAATGATGATATTCTCGCTAGTAACCCTCAGCCTTATACTTTAGGATGGCGGCTATGCCGCCAAATGACTTCAACAACATTTGGCCCTCCTCCGTCTCAGACGAAATTATTTCGACTTTTGAGCCGGATTTTTCAGCCATCTCCGCGAGCTCATCAATAATATTCTTTTCTTCAGTAACCTCAAGGGTCTGATTATTGCATTTGGGGCAGAGCTTACCAATGAGCGATTGTGTGAAGCCTAAAACCTCAGAGCTTCTCATAGTCTCATTATACGCATAGCCACATGAGGAACAGCTAACTGTTACGCGAACGGTGTCTAGGGCCTCCGACAATAGGAGCGTATCAACTACGCCCACCTCAATGGCTCTCCTAACTTCCCCCTCACCATATGTTGCTAGACCAGTATCATGCCCAACCTCATAAAGGAATTTCTGGACGATCTGCCTCTCTTCAATATATCTCACGCTCCTCATTATGTCCGGTGCCCTCTCAAGGACCTCCTTTACGCCCTGCTCGCCAGTATAAGCCGTATCCACGAGAGCTATAATCTTCGCCTTAAGCCTATAATCTAAGTAGTCGCCCCCCTCAAAATCATATTTTGTCGGGCCGGGCCCACCAATAATTATGCCCTTCAAATCCTCTATTGGTAGAAAAATCTCGTTTGCGTGGGAGCCAACGCGCTTAAAGAACTCGTTAACCTGCATTTCACGAATGCGCTCAAACCTTCTTGCCGACTGGCCGCCAGCACGATGCTTTCCAGGTATTCCAGAAGTTATCTCATCGACTATCTCTATCCTCCGCCCCTTTATGGTCGCGAACGTTGCCTCGCTCGTATCAACAAGTATAACACCGTAAGTCTCTTTCTCCTTAATAAGCTCCTTTAAGTGCTCTATATGAAACTTTGAATCGCACCTGTAAAGGTATATGTTTATCGGTTCAGGTGGTATGATGACATAGGTCTCCATCCTCTCGCTGCCCGGTCCACCCTGTGGTATTGCACCACAGAATATTACAAGTCCTGTTTCAGGGACCTCCTTGAATAGCTTTAGTCTCTGCATAACTCTTACAAGCGCATCCTGAACGTTCTTTCTCGTTGTGGTCGATTTAATGTTTGCCGCAGTCCCCCACTCCTCCCTGAGCATAGATATTACTTCGCTTATCTGCCTTCCCGGGGGAATATATAAGGAGATGAGTTCTGTTCCCCTTCCCTCCTTAGAGGCCAGAGTCTCCAGTATCCTCTTAAGCCTAAATATTTCAAGCGAGGTTCTCTTCAAACTCATTGACACTGCACTTTTCCTCTTTCCCTATAATTGGTCTTAAATAAAATTTTTGGTTCTTAATTAGCGTTTAGTTTTTTGTCTTCTTTTTTCCTTCTCTACGCTCTTTTTTATGCTCATTAATAATGCTGGATGCATAAGCATCATTACTGCGAGCGAATGCGAGCACCGCTTTTTTGTGAGAAAACCTGGGCAGCTGCAAGTTATAGACCCATCGTTTCCTCTAACAACAATATAAGTCCCATGAATCCCAACAACATTGTATGCATCTTCACTGATCCGCTCGATCCTTCTCTCACATATTAGATCGTAAGCCTTCTCAATCATGCGATCTAATGACAATATAATTCACGCTTATCTTAGATCTTATATAAAATTTTGCAAATTCTGGCTGATAAGCCTTAAGTTGTCTCAAAAATATAAGTTATATTTTAGTTATCAGAGGGGTAAGCTTTGTCTAAGAAAGAAGAGTTAAGGGAAAGGGTTGTTCAGATAATTAATCTTCTGGAGTCCGTTCATCCAGATGCAGGATTAATCTTAAAGTGGAGTAGCCCCTTAGAGCTCCTTGTAGCAGCCATGCTTGCCGCCCAGTTTAATGATGACCTCGTTAATAAGGTTACCGAGACCCTCTTCAAGAAATATAAAACCGCGTCAGATTACGTGCGTGTAAGCTTAGAGGAATTTGAAAATGATATAAAGTCTGTTAGGTTTTATCGGGCTAAGGCTAGGAACATAAAAGAGGCATGCAGGTTAATCGTTATTAAATATAATGGTGAAGTTCCGAGAACGATGGAGGGACTCTTAAGTCTTCCCGGCGTTGGAAGGAAGACCGCAAATGTAGTTCTCTCAAATGCGTTTGGCATAATTGAAGGGATTATTGTTGAGACCCATGTGAGCAGGGTTTCTAGAAGGCTCGGCTTAACAGACAAGACTGTTTCAGATGAAATAGAGAAAGATTTAATGGATATTGTTCCGAGAGAGAAGTGGCTTAGATTCTCAAATTTACTTATATTTCATGGGAGAAGAATATGTAAGGCCAGAAACCCAAAATGTGATATATGCGTCTTAAACAACCTTTGCCCCTCAGCCAGCTTGGCGAGCAGTATAAAATATTAGCTTTCACTTGGTTCTACATGTACTGAAACTGTAGACTCAGAAATTCTCTCTTTAATCCTACTCTCTATTTCATGGGCTATTTTATGCGCCTCCTCGACCGGTGCGCTCCTATCAAGTATACACTCGATGTTCGCTTGGCGTTTCCCCTCAGCCATGTAAGTTATTATACGTTTAAGTCTTATTTTATCCCCATATTTCTCGATGACTGATTGAACAATCTTATTCATTTCCACATCGCTCATCGTGCTTCCTCTAACCGGCTCGATGTCAGATGGCTCTATATGGACAAATATATTTTCGACGCCCTTCATACTTTCGTAAATCGCCCTCTCTATCTTCTCAGCTATTTCATGGGCTTTACTTAAAGGCATTCTTGAATCAACCCGAATGTGCAATGATACATGGACTCCCCTATCATAATATGTAATATTTATATCGTGGACATCTACGATGTCCTTAAATTCGCTTACAATCTCCCTAATAAACTCTCTTGTACGCACCCCCTTAATGCCACTTGGCTCGATATGGAAGGATATCTCTGCATCCCCAAGAACCCTTAAAATGTTATTCTCTATTTTTGTCGTGATGTTATGGGCTTCCTCCAATCCAATGTAGTCTGGAACCTTTAGTGTCGCTCTGATAAAGAATTTGTCTCCAATCCTTCTAACCTTTAGGTTCTCGTATGTAAATAACCCGCCAGAAGAATCTATTATCTGCTCCCTGATTTTTATAATTGCCTCCCTAGGCGCCGTATCGCTCAGCTCCATAAAGTTGCTCCAAATAAATTTAACGCTCAAGAAGGTTAGTAATGCGCTTAGTATAAGGGATGCTGATGAGTCACCATAAAATATTCCATAGGTTGAGAGCCAAAACCCGAAAAGCGCAATTAACGTTGAGCATAAATCTGAGAGAGCATGATAAAAAGCGATTTTAATTCCAGAGCTGCTTTGGCCCACCCCTATTCTCAAAACAAATATCCTTACTAAATCTATGATGAGTGTATAGAGCAGAGCAGCATATCCCACTGAACTTAAATCTACGTTTATATAGGGCTCTCCAACAATAATCTTTGAAGAGGCTTCAAAGGCTATAATCGCCGCTAAAACAATTAACATAATTCCGCCAATCATGCCACCTAAATATTCGAACTTTTCATGACCATACATATGGTTCTCATCCGGAGGCCTGGTGGACGCCCAAATAGAGACAAAAATTATAAGCGTTGAAATAAAGTCGAATAGCGCATGGAATCCATCGCTTAAGATTGCTAAGCTACCAGTAACTAAACCCAAAGAAACTTCGACGAGAAAAACGCTTAAAATAACTAACATTGAATATCTGATAGCACCGATTTTTCCGCGCTTCTTCTCGCTAATCATTCAATATCTATATTAAATGTTAAAGGCCTAGATTTAAGGTTGCCGTATTCTCCGGCCTTATGCCATTAACTGTTGGGCTGGAAGTGTAGGTTAGGTACAAATTCTATTTCTATTTTTATATGCAGACCAGCGGCACAACGCTCTTTACAAGATAAAAATATAAGAGGAGTCTCTTTCAATGCTGAGAACCGCTTGTATTATTATTGAATTCATCTGAAAATTATTTAAATGTTTCTGAGCAAGGTTTTGTTATGGAGTTTAGGGAGATTATTGGGTCTTTGCTTCCTCCTAGGGCTGGGATTGGTAGGCCTAGGATCGACGATAGGATTATTGTTAACGGAATCCTGTATGTGCTTGTTACTGGTTGCCGTTGGATGGATATGCCTTCTAAGTATGGCTCATATAAGACTGCCTGGGATAGGTTTAAGCGTTGGGAGCGTTAAAGGTGTATGGGCTAATGTTTTCAAAGCCTTAATAAAGGGATACTCTATAGGTAAGATAAGCCTAGATAGGGTTGCCGTTGACAGCACGACCATTAGAGCTAGGGGAGGGGGGGATAGTTGGATACGATGGATATAAGCATATCAAGGGTACAAAGATACATGCACTTGTAT